>JAFDDH010000244.1 GCA_019310975.1 Deltaproteobacteria bacterium
TCGAGGTCGAGCAGACGATTCAGGCCGTCGTCCCGAAAGGCGGCGAGATTTCGGGCGGCGAGACCCGCCGCCTCCGCGGCGAGATAGATGCGCTGGCCGATCGCGCCCGCCTCGATCAGCAGATCGCGATACATGCGGTCGCCCAGGGTCTCGGTGGCGCGTCGCAGGTGACCGACCCCGAAGAAGGCCACCGCGCAGCTGCCCGCCTTGTCCTGGCCCAGGCAAGTGCGGACGAGTTGGCGGCGCAGGTCGGCCTTGCGCAATGGGACGAGGCGCGCTCGGTCAGCCTCGTACCGATACAGACCGGGGTCGACAGCCGCAACGCGGTGCACCGCGATCAGCAGCTCCAGCTCCCCGACCGGGACCAGCGCCGGATGGCCGACGGCCGCGTCCAGGATCCACTCGAGCGCGTCCCGCTGCATCGCGTGGTCCTCGAAGCGGCTGGCCGAGCGTCGATTGCGGATGCTGTCCTCGACGGACATCTCGGGCCGGAGCGTCTCCACGGCGCTTCCGCCTGGAGGCGTGCGAACGCGCTGCTTCCAAGCACCCGGCGCGCCTTCCGCCAGACGGGTGCTCGCGTGATACCGCTCGGTATCCCCCCAGCTCGCGGGTGCGTTCTTCGCCTCCGTGAAAGTCCTCAGCATGGGTGACGTCGTCAGCGGCCCGGGATGGCCGACCGCATGCACGGCGCAGACGGCCTCCTGACGCCCGTCGATCCCGAGCAGCTCGTTCAGACGCTGGTCGTGGAAGCGAGGCAGTGCGGTGTCGACGAGTCCCGCCGAGTGCGCGGTCAGACGCAGGTTCTCGCCGATGTGCCCCGTATCGATCAGGGCGTATCGGTAGCCCCGGTTCGCATAGCGCCAGCCGTAGCGTCCGAAGACATTCGTCAGCAGCACGACGACGGGCGCACTCGCGATCTGGCCGGGCCGCTCGAGAGCACCGCGCACGACCTCGATCCCCGGGCCTTGCCGGATCGGCACCAACGCATGGCTGGGTGGCGCGTAGTAGTAGACGCCGGGCTCGAGGCCCGTCACCCGCTCGGCGACGAGATAGATCTCCCCGGCGTAGAGCGCGCCCGCGGAAGGCGCCGCCCGCAGGATCGGCGGGGTGTTCACACCGTTCGTGAAGTACAGCAGTCGGGAGAGGTCGACCAGACCGAGCGCCTTGTCCGTGAATCCAGCGGCCCCTCTCGAGTCGCCGAACACGTCGGCCAGGGAGCGCGCGCCGGGACTGGCCGGGGCGGGCAGCGCGATTCGCTCGTGCCCCGTGTACGCCTTCGTGCGTCGAGTCTTGGGGGCCACCGGCCACCACTTCCGGCCGACCGGACCCAACAGCGTGTTCCGGGTCTGCTGGTGGATCTCGCTCGTCCACGCCGATCCGGCGGCGCGAGCGCTCCCACCGGCGAGCCACGCGGCCGCCCCGGCAAGGACGTGCATGAACCCACGGCGATCGGTCCGCATACCCGGATGGGATCTCAGGGCAGAGAACTCGGCGGCGTGGTGTGGCCGAACAGCGTTGTCGCGTTCTGCCAGCAGATCTTGCGTTGTTCTTCGATGGACAAACCGGCCAGGTGGCGCTCGAGCAGGGGCTGGGTGTCGGGCCAGGTGGAATCCGAGTGTGGGTAGTCGGATTCGATGAGGATGTTGTCAACGCCGATCACATCGACCGATCGGAAGCCCGAGGGTTCGTTGAGTGCGCAGAACCAGAAGTTGCGTCGAAACAATTCGGCGTCGACCGAACCGTCGCTGACGATATCTCGTTCACGGATGTTTTCGATCCGGTCGATGACGCCCGGCACCCATCCGATGCCGCCTTCAGACATGCAGATCTTGATCTTGGGGAATCGGACGGGGACTCCCGAGTAGAGCCAATCGACGGCGTAGATGAGTCCCGAGGCCGCGAAGAGCTGGCCGATGACCATGGGAGGCGCGTCGGGCGATGTAGTAGGCGTCTCGCCCGCGGATCCAACGTGCAGACAGATGACCGTTTCGGTCTCCTCGCATGCCGCGAAGAATGGATCCCAGTAGCCGCTGTGAATCGTCGGAAGCCCGAGTTTGAAAGGCGCCTCGGAGAACGTCACCGCCTTGAAGCCCAGGGCGGCGTTGCTGCGAATCTCCGCGGCGGCCTCCTCGGCATCGCGCAGGTAGGCGATCTGTTGGGGGACGAAACGGTCTGGATCGGCCCGGCACCACGCCTCGAGGTGCCAGCTGTTGTACGCGCGCACGGCCGCCTTGGCGAGCGCGTCGTCCTTGGGCCAAAGGCTGAGCCGTTGCCCGACGAATCCGGGTAGAAACGAGGGGAAGCACACTGAGGCCCAGATCCCGCCCAGGTCCATGTCGTGCAGCCGAGCTTTGACGTCCCATGCCCCGCGCCGCATGTGCTCGAAGCGAGTTGGCTCGAAGGACAGCTCCTCCGACGGACGCCCGGCCACGGCGTTGAAGCCGACGTTGGGCAAGACCTGATCCTGCCACAGCCACGCCTGACCCCCATCGTCCGTCTCGATCACACGGGGAGCGTCGTCTGCGAAGCGAGCGCTGAACCGCCCGTCGAAGATGTCCGGCGGTTCGACGACATGGTCATCGACCGAAAAGATCGTCGCCCATACTTCGCGTGGCTCCGGCTCCGGGAGGAAGGTTACGGTCTTCGCGTGATCCCGGCCGATGCCGCTGCGTTTGATGAGATCGTCGACCGGCATGCCCATGGGTAGGCCTCCCTCGCAATGACTAGCCGCTCCATCGCGTCGCAATCCCCACGATAGCAGCTTGGGATCGGTCCGGCGGAGTTGCCGCGCCGCCAGGATTCGCGAGCGTCGAATCCAGGTGCAGGATCACAGCGCGGAGAGCTAGCTTGATGGCCACTCGGAGGCAGCCGGAGCGTCAGCAGATGCGCGAAGACACGTTGCGAGGGATCAGCGCCGACCGGTACCACGTCGACAAGATCCCCGCCGACATCGATACCGTCGTGATCGGCAGCGGCATGAGCGGGCTCACCTGCGCCGCCGTCCTATCTCGCGCCGGGCAGCGCGTCCTCGTCCTCGAGCAGCACTATATCGCCGGCGGCGGCTCTCACATGTTCGAGCTGAAGGGTGGTCTCAAGTTCGACTCGGGCCTGCACTACCTCGTCCCCTACTCGGGCCTGCTGATGTGGCTCGCGGCCGGTGGCGACGAGATGCCGCTTCGCTTCGAACGCATGGGCGAGCCCGACGGGACCTTCGATCGCATCGCCCTCGGTGACGATCCGCCCTTCGCGATCAAGCACGGCGAGGCGCATCTGCCCGACCTCTACGAGCGCTTCCCGGAGCACCGCGCCGATATCGACGCCTACCTCGACGTGTCCGGGCAAGTGCTCAAGCGCTTCCCGCTCTTCGTGCTGTCGAAGGCATTGCCGAAGTGGCTGCAGAAGCCGTGGCACCGCTTCGTGCTCGGCGACTCGTGGCGGCGCTACGCAGGGCGCAGCGTGCAGGCGGTACTCGAAGAGATCACCGACGAGCCGCGGCTCGCAGGCCTGCTGGCCGGTCCCTGGATGGACACCGGCGCACCCCCGGACCGCGCGACTTTCCTGCTCGGCGCGTGCGTGGCGCGCGGCCTCGCCATCGAGGGTGGCGCCTATCCAGTCGGCGGCTCCGGCGAGCTCGCGAAGTGCCTGATCCCACCGATCACGGCCGCGGGAGGGCGCGTGCTCGTGCGGGCCAACGTGCGCGAGATCGCGATCGACCCGGGGTCCGGGCGCGCGACGGGTGTCGAGATGGCCGACGGCACGCGGATCTCGTGTCGGCAGGTGGTGTCCAGTACCGGCTACCACAACACCTTCGGCAAGCTCGTGCCCGAGGACGTGACAAAGCGCCTCGGCATCCCCCGCCGCCTGTCCATCGGCAACTCGTGCGGCTTCGTGATGGTGAACATCGGTCTGCGCGGAAGTCCCGAAGAGCTGGGCCTCAGCTGCGCAAACCTCTGGTACCACCCCACGCGGCCCGATGGCGACATGTTTGGCGCGGTCGGTGACTTCCTGCGCGATCCCAGCGACCGCAACAACGACCCGATGGTCATGATCACGTTCCCGTCCATCAAGGATCGGAGCGCCTCTGAGCGCGACACGACGACATGTCAGCTGCTGTGTATGGCAGAGTACGAGTGGTTCGAGAAGTACGCAGGTCGCCGCACCCGGCGCCGGGGCGAGGAGTACAAGGCAGAGAAGGCGGCGTGGGGTGAACGGCTCGTCCAGGTGCTGCTGCGCTTCTATCCCCAGCTCGAGGGCCGGATCGAGCTGCTCGACGTCGCGACCCCGCTGTCGATCGAGCACTACCTCGGCGCGTGCGAGGGGGGAGCCGTCGGCCTCGACCAGACACCCGATCGCTTTACCGACTGGGAGATCGTCCGCCGCCTGGACTCGCGCACGGAGATTCCCGACCTGTGGCTGACGGGACAGGACACCGTGACCTGCGGGCAGCCCATCGTCCAGGGCGCTGGGCTGATTACGGCACTGCGAATGCTCGGTGCGGCACGGGCCCTGCGATTCCTCGCGAAGGCCGCGCTGCCGATGCTGAAGCACGCTGCACGCGAACGCCGCGCGAGCCGCTGAGGAACGTGGACGTTCACCCGCTCAGCAGTCGATGAGCGCTGCGCTCAGCCACCCATTCTTGAAGTCTCCTGGTGTCCAGGTCGGCGCCGGCACTGGGAGTCAGCCACTCTCCCGCTCGTGCCCGGCCTTCCGCAGCTGAAGCCCGCGATAGGCGTCCGCCGCCGCACGACCCTGGTAGAGCACGGCGTAGATCTCTTCCGCGATGGGCATCTCGACGCCGTGCTGCCCAGCGAGCTCGACGACGGAAGCTGCCGTCTTCACTCCCTCCGCGACCATGTTCATGTCGGCGATGATCTCGTCGATCTTGCGACCCTGACCAAGCTGTTCCCCTACCAGACGATTTCGGCTCTGGCGGCTCATGCAGGTTGCGAGGAGATCTCCCATTCCGGCGAGGCCAGCCAGGGTCGCCGGTTCGCCGCCGAGCGCGACGCCGAGATGTGTGAGTTCCGCCAAGCCTCGCGTCATGACCAACGCGCGGGTGTTGTCCCCGACCGAAATCGCTTCGGCGATTCCCGTAGCGATCGCAATGACGTTCTTGAGTGCGCCACCGACTTCGCATCCGATCACATCGTGATTCGTGTAGACCCGGTAGAGGCCGCCAGCAAACACGCCCTGCAGCGCCTCCGCGACCACGAGGTCCTGCATTCCAATCACGCTTGCCGCCGCCTGACCGGCCATGATCTCTCTGGCGAGATTGGGACCAGTCAAGACGCCAGCGGGATGACCCGGGAGCAGCTCGTCGATGATCTGGGTCATCCGCAGCAACGACCCCTGCTCGAGACCCTTGGTGAGGCTGACAACGGGAATCCAGGGCCGCACGTAGGGAGCCAACTCGAGCAGAGCTTCTCGAAAGCCATGAGATGGGACCGCAATCACGAGCACATCCGCGCCCCGAACGACCTCTTCGATATCTGCACTCGCGGTCAGGCTTTGCGGAAGCTTGAACCCGGGCAGATACCGCTCGTTCGAATGCGCCTCCGAAATCTCCTTCGCAACCTCCGCTCGTCGCGCCCAAAGCACGGTCGAGCAGTTCCGGGACGCGAGACTGGCGACGGTGGTACCCCATGAACCAGCCCCTACGACCGCTACGTGCATTTCGACTTCTCCATCTCGCGCTAGTACGAATAGACCCCAACGGAACGCTAGCCCGCCAGGGTTTCCCGGTAGAGCGCCTCGATCTTGGCGATCTGCTGATCGAGATCTTCTCGCTT
>JAFDDH010000245.1 GCA_019310975.1 Deltaproteobacteria bacterium
TGCCACCCGTCATGTGCTCGACCGCGATGCCGCGATTGCCGATGAAGGGCACGCGGCCGATGTGCGGGCCCATGACGCCCGGGTCGGCCTCGCCATGATCGCCGGCTGAGACGTAATAGTCGGCTTCATCGCCCGCGAAGCGTCCGCGCACGGTCGTCGTGATGCCCGCGATCGGCTTGCCCTCTCCGGTCGCCACCTCGATTCCTACGAAGCAGAGCTCGCGGCCCCTGCGCAGCAGGCGCGCCTCGGCGACCACATCCTCGCCAATTGCGGCGGCCAGGTAGCTCACCTGCATCTGTGCCGTGTGAAAGGGCCCCGCCTCCTTGCCGAGCACGCTGCGGGCGATCGCCTGCCCCGCGATCGCGCCGAGCGAGGCCGCGCAGCCCCCGTGTAGCGCCTTGCCGGGGTTCGAATTCTCGTCCTGGTAGGGCAGTGAGAGGCGCGCGCTCGAGTCGTCGATGTGATCGAGCGAAACGCCCAGGAATTTGCTGTAGGGCGACTCTTCGACCCAGCTCTTGATCTCGTCCATTTCGTTCCTTCCTTCGATTGAGCCTCGGCGCTACTCGCCGCAAGGGTTTTCGGGAGTGGATTCTGAAGACCTGCTCTGTATCTGGGACAAGTCGCCTAGAACTCGGGGATGAGGCACGAGTGAATCGACTCGTCCCCCTCGATCTCACGAGCGAGCGTCTTGATGGCGAGCTCGGCTTGATCCAGCCTGAAGTCGTGCGTGTGCATCATCTCGACCGGATGCTTTCGCTTCTCGAGCAGCCGGATCGCGCTCGCATAGCCGCTGCGAGTCACGCCGATCGCGCCCTTGATGGTGATCTCCTTCAGCACCACCTTGTCGGAGATGAATCCCGGAATCGGTTTGAAGCCCTTCACGCCCGCCAGCACGATCGTCCCACCCATGCGTGCGAAGTCCACCGCCTGGACGACGGGCTCGGTGGCATAGCTGGACACATCCAGCACCACGTCGGCTCCGCGGCCGTTCGTGAGCTCGCGAACTCGATCGCGCACGTTCTCGTTCTGGACGTCGATGGTGGCGTCGGCACCGAAAGTGCGCGCGATCTCCAGCTTGCGGGCGTCGGCCTCCAGCCCGGTCACGATGATCTTCTCGGCGCCCGCCTCGCGGCATGCGAGGACGCTTGCCAGCCCACGTTGGCCGGGCCCCATGATCACCACCGTATCGCCAGGCCCCGTCTGGGGAATCTCCACCGCCCAGCGAAATCCCGCGCCGAGTGGGTTGAACATCACAGCGATCTCGGGTGCAAGGCTCGGATCGACCTTGTGCACGACTGAGTTCGGGTCCATGTACATGTACTGGGAGTACGAGCCCCAGAGCCCCGGCTCATCCGAGAGCGGAATGTAGGAGTAGATGCGCCGGGTGTCGCAGAGGTGATAGAAGCCTCCCAGGCACGGATCGCAGTGACGGCAAGAGAGCATCGTCTCCATCGCGACGCGGTCCCCCACATCTACCCCCCAGCGCTTGGCTGCCCTGTCGCCAATCGTGACCACGGTTCCGAGCGGCTCATGGCCTGGAACCAGCGGCATTGGGGTGCGCAGTACGCCTTCGTACTGCTCGTAGTCGCTGCCGCAGATCCCGCACGCGTCGATTCGCATCAGCCCCGCGTCGTCCGAGATCTCGGGCATCGGAAGGTCCATCTTTTCGAGCTTGCGGGGCGCGGTCTGAACCATCGCGAAGCTGGTCTTGGGCAGGCTCATGCTCTTCTCTTCCTCCTCGGGCGCAGGGCGTGGGCGGCGACTCTGCCGAACGTTTCGAGCGGCATCAGGGCCGCAATCAGGGCCGCAATCCGAATCATCGCGACCGGGGCGGCCAGTTACTCTCCGGTGTACTGGCCATCACGCTTCTTCATCCAGGCCACCATGGCCTCACGGAAGTCATTCGAGCCCAAGCAGGTCGCCTGCGCATCGGCCTCGAATTCGAGGCCCTCTTCGAAGGAAGCACTCATCAGGCGGTTCATGCCGCTCTTGATGAGTGAGAGTGCGATGGGGGGCTTGGCGACCAGGTTGCGCGCGTACTCGTCGACGCGCTTCATCAGCTCGGCGTCGGGCACCACGTCGAGCGCCAGACCGAGTTCGAGCGCCTGCTGGCTACCGATGACGTCGCCCCGGAAGGCAAGATCCTTGGCCTTCTGCATGCCAATCAGCCGGGGCAGAAGCCACGTGCCCCCGTAATCGACCGAGAGCCCCCGATTGACGAATACCTGCGCGAAACGAGCGGACTCTGCGGCGAATACGATGTCACAGCCCAGTGCGAGATTGCAGCCACCGCCGGCCGCCACTCCATTGACGGCGGCGATCGTGGGTTTGGGTAGGCGATGTAGCTTGAGGGCCGGTTCGATCGCTTCTCGCGTGAACTGAGCACGCGCGATCGGCCCCTGGCCGATGCGCTTCGCTGCATCGCCACCGCCTTTGAGGTCGGCGCCACTGCAGAAGGCCCCGCCGCTGCCGGTGAGCACCAGAACTCGGTCTTCCGGATTGGCCGCCACTTCCTCGAAGCGCTCACTGAGCAGCGCGAAGTGCTCGGGCGTGAGTGCGTTCTTCAGCTCGGGACGGTTCAGCGTGATCGTCGCGACGCCCGCATCGCGGGTCAGCAGAATGGCGTCCTGGTCGGGACTGCGCACGGCAATCTTTCCTCTCTGGCTGCGCCCGCCAGTCTCGGGCATTTGCGCCCCTGGCGAAGCCGCTGGTCATCCGGGATCAGCGCGCTACCTTAAGTCCAACATATCTGCTGTCTTTAATATCTGCAACAGTCTTGTGGGGGATAATGGGCGATGAGTGAGTCGACAACCCGCGGGGATACGTCGGCGAAGAGAACCCCGCGAGAGGGCGCCCGAGAGCGGGCGCTACGCAGCGACGCCAAAGCCTCGCGCAAAGCACTGCTGGCCGCTGCCCGCGAGCTCTTCGCCGAGGGAGGTCACGACGCCCTGACGGTCGTCGAGGTGGCCAAGCGTGCCGGCCTGAATCGCAGCACCGCCTACCAGCACTTTCGAAGCCGCCAGGAGATTACGCGTGCGGTCGCAGCCGCATTCGCCCGCGAAGTGGGCGAAATGTTTCGTCAGCCCCGGGACTTCAGGGCGCAGATCGACTTCTTCGTTCACTACTTCCACGAGCACCCCGACATCGCCCGGCTGTGGATGTTTCATCTCCTCAGCCAGCAGAGCCGCGAGGGCCAGGGCTGGGACGACTACATCGAATCCCTCGACCGGCTGGCGAAGAGCCCGCGGAGCCAGACTGGAATCGACGCCGAGATGCTCGGCGTGATCGGCATGACCTCTGCGCTGGTCTGGAGCGTGATGGCACGGCAGCGCTCCGGCAGCGAGGAAGCGGCTCAGGCTGACACCGATCGATTCGCAGCGGAGCTCAAACGCCTGCTGATTCGCGGCACCCTGCTGCCCGAGTACTGGCCCGAGGCCATTCAGGGGATGCCGATGGACGAGAGCGGTACATCTGGACGGACACGCGAGAGGAGCGACACATGAGCGATGCGCGGCGGATCCCGGTCGGCGACTACAGGCTCAACATACTCTCGCACGGTGCGGGCCAGCGTCATTTCACCTGCCTCCACGGCCTCGTAGACAGCCTCGACATCTGGAAGCGCCTCGCCCCTGCGCTCGAGTCACGCGGGCGCGTCACGCGAATCGACCAACGCGGTCACGGCGCGTCGGATTCGCCGGTGGGCCCCTATTCGCGCTCGGATCTCGCCGGTGATGTCGTTGGCGTGCTCGATGCCGAGGGGATCGATGAAACGATCCTGGTCGGACACTCGATGGGTGGCATCGTCGCCATGGCGACTGCGCTCGAAGCCCCGGACCGCGTCGGGGGCCTCGTGCTCATCGGCACGACGAGCGAGTGCCGCGAGAAGGTCGCCGATTGGTACGAGCGCATCGCGCTCGCGGGTGAGAAGGACGGCAATTCGGGTCTCGGTCGGGCGATCTATGGCGAGAAGTCCAGCAAACGAATCATCGGCGACGCCCGGGGGATCGCTCATGTCACGCGAATGCTGAAGAGCCTGTTCACCGACCCCCTCACGCCCAGGCTCGGCGATATCCAATGCCCTGCGCTGCTGGCCGTCGGCGAGAAGGATCCCATGGGCGCCAAGGCCAGTGAGATCGTCCACGACGCCATGCCGCCGGGGCGCACCGAGCTGGTGCGGGTGCCGGACAAGGGCCACTGGCTCCAGATCGAAGCCGTCGACGAGATCGTGGCGGCGCTCGACGCATGGCTCGCCAAATTTGAGCTCTAGCGAAGACCTCAGAGCATCGAAACACCGATCTTCCCACGCGAAGGCGGGTCTGCCAGGACGACGCAATCCGCCCGAGCACCACAAGGAGAACACCCCCATGTCGGAAACGACAGACTGCCGAGTCGATCTTCTTTCGCTCGAAGAAGCCAAAGAGGCCGCCGAGTCGGTCGAGATGATCGCGGCCTTCTCGGAGCTGAACATCTTCCGCGTTCTACTCCACCGGCCCAAAACCGCCAAGGCACTGGCGGATCTGCTCATCTCGCTGCTCTTCGGCGGCGAGCTCGACGATCGCCTGCGCGAGCTGTTGATCATGCGCATTGGTTGGGTCACCGGCTCCAACTACGAGTGGACCCAGCACTGGCGGATCGCTCGGGAGCAGTTTGGTTGCAGCGAGCAGGATCTGCTCGAGCTGCGCGACGATTGGCGGAGCAGCGCGCACTTCGGCGACGACGAGAAGACGCTACTGGCCGCCGTGGACGCCCTCCTCGAGGACGGCACCCTCGACGCCGACCTCTCCAAGCGGTGTCTCGATCGATTCGGTCGCAACGCCACGATCGAGCTGGCTACCGCGGTCGGCTGCTGGCGCCTCGTCTCCAAGCTGACGAATGCGCTCTCCATCCCGCTCGAAGAGGGCATCGCCTCCTGGCCCCCGGACGGCAGGCAGCCCTGACATCAGCCAGAGCCGAGCTACTGGGCGCGTCCCAGGTCGTCTCCGGCCCGGAGCGCCGCGATGCCAGCAACGAGGAATCGCCATGAACTTCGGGTTCACCGCCGAACAAGACATGCTGCGCAGCGAGGTACGCAAATTCCTTGCAGAGCGCTGCCCGCTGGCAGCGGTTCGCCGCATCGGCGGCGGAACGCCGAACATTCAGAAGAACATCATCGCCGAGAGGTTGCTCGGGCTGCCCAAGGATTAGATCACCCTCAGTGATCGGGCGAGGGAGACCGACCTCGCCGGCGGCGGAAGAGACGGTGACCATGCGCCGCTTCCTTGGGCGGGGGACGCAGGGCGATCCTGAGATGGTCGGCGATTTCGCTCTGCACCCAGTGATCCACACGCGCGGTGTTCTGCTCGATTTCTTCGATCCACAGACTCTGCAGCGAGCGCAAGCGGTCGGCGATCAGTCGATTCAGGTTGATCGAGATGTGGCTGCAAAGGTTCTGATCCGAGGACATCAGACGCGCCAGATCGCCGTGCTGGAAGCTGAAGAGAGATCCATCCGCGGTGCAGTAGCCGGAGTAGATCGAACGGTGGGGAGCGACGATCGACGACCAGCCGAGGGAATCGCCAGCTCCCTTTTCCTCGACGGCCAGCTCGACGACTTCGTCGAAGCGCCGCAATGGAAGCGTGAGGCAGAATGCGCCCTCGTTCACGATGTAGAACTTCCTGGCCTCGTCTCCGCGAACGAAGAGCCGCTCCCCCGTCGTCGCCTTCTCGAGCTGGGCGATCGCTTCCAGCTCAGCCAACTCTTCTTGGGTCACTCCTTCGAGCATGGGTGCGTTTCGAAC
>JAFDDH010000011.1 GCA_019310975.1 Deltaproteobacteria bacterium
GCGTGAGATACCACTTCACGCCGATCCACTGGGTCTCCCATTGTTCACCCGACAACGCGCCAGCCTTGTGTGACTGATACGCGTAGTCCATCTGCATGAAGACGTTCATGATGAGTAGATAGAAGTGAGTCTGCTCTTCGGGGGACAAGGTATCGAGATCGATGAGCCCACGGTGAAAGACAGCCGCATTCTCGGGACTCTGCGCTGCGAGGCCGTGCGTAACGTGAGAGGCTGCGGTGGTAGACTGCTGCGCTGCATTCCGGAGAAGCTGCGAGTTCTGGCGAACCTGAAGGGCCAGATAGACCAGCGTCGCGATAACGGCCAGCCCACCTACGAAGTCACCGATGTTGCCTAGAGCTTCGAGCATTCTACAACCGAGGCCGCCCAACTAGTAGTAGACAACCGGGCGTTCGGCCCGGTTCGACTCAACTATACACGAGCTCATCCCCTGCTCCCTCGTGTGATCGTAGCTACCCCGCTCACTTACACGCTCTCACATCTTATCCGGCCGTGAGGTATGCGGCCGCCGGGTATTGTGCGGCTCGCCCGCGACGGTGGCTTGGTGGGCGGCGTTGGCTCTGAGAACGAAAGCCGCCCGAGCGCGAGCCAGAGGAATGTGCAGAAGTTCACGAGCTGACAACTATCGTGATCTTGAGGCAAACACCCACAACGCATTACATAGCCGGATCCAGGCGTAGAATGTCCCGCGGCGGTGGAAATCCCATCAGGAACAGAATCGGTAGCGGCAGAGGGTTTTCGGCTGCCACCCGCTCGAACTCCTCCCCTTCCACTGCTGCCGCAATGTAGTCCGCCACGACACCATCGATCTCAACACGCACATTGGGATTCTCGAGCGCGCGGCTGTACCAGCCCCGCGGCCAGTGGTGCGCGGAGACATACAGCTTTCCATCTGTCTCGAATCGCGCCAGCCGCCGCTCGCGGGGCACGCCCGAATCATCCGTCGTTGCAATGACGAGCATCGGGATACTCGTGCGCTCGAGCTTGGGTTGGTACAGCCCTAGAAACAACGTTTCAAACACCACAACGAAGGCGACATAGACTGCGACAATAACTCCAACCCACTTCAACACCTTCATAGGCACTCTCCGGCTACTGGTCCCGACGGTCGCTGGAGCTGCGGCGAACTCGCCGAGACTACGTAGCTCGTGGAGCGTCACAGCCGCCGCATAACTACTATTCGACAGCACCGACCCCTCATGGCCGGAGACGGATGAGATTCTATGTGATTCGGTCGTCGACAGCCTGCCAGGGCCGATGGACCACAGTGGACGACTGCATGCTACCACGGGTCGTTTCGCTTCAGTGGTGGGCAGTTCCGTGCAGCAGCTCGTTGAGCACAGCTTCAATAGCCGTGAGATCGAATCCAAGAAGACGCGAGGGTGGTGATCCTTGTTGATATATTATGGCAGAAACTCACTGATGGAGGACATGTCTTGGCCATTCGTGTCGCCCTAGCGACCGTGATAAGCGTAGCTGCCTGTTGGTTCTGGTGGACTGGGCCTGCCGACGCACAGACGAAGAAGCTGTTCGGAGATCAGCACATTGAGGTCCGATGTTTCCAGAATGGAGTCGAGATCCTCGAGTTCGAAGCCATTCGCATCGTTCCTCAAATACGAGATGATCTCTACATCGAGTACACAACCACAGACGGAAGAAAGGGCCAGCTTCGATTCGCCTTCAACACGATGTGTACGATGGAAGCAATCAAGCAGCCGTCTCCGTCCAGCTAACCGATCGGCGTTCAGTGGCGTTGTTTCACACGGTCACCCAGGCCGGACGGTAGCCCGGCTCGTCTTCGCCGCGCGCCACCCACCCAGGACCTGCGCCAGCACGCGTTGTCCCTGCGGCGCCGCGACAGCAATGGGTTCCCGCAGCTCGACCGATGGCGACAGGCGCTGCAGGCGCAGGGTTTCGCTCCGGGTGGAACCGGGCAGCAGGGCCCCGAAGAAGAAGCCGCGTTCGTGCAGAGCAGCGACGACCCCCGGAGCCGCGCGGCTCGCCAGGGGGACGTCGGCGTACACCACGGCCTCGTCGGCGTCGCGGAGGGCCTCGTCCAGGGATGCGAAGCGCGGCTCACCGTCCTCGGCGAGTGCGCCCAAGCGCAAGGTGCGGCTTCCGCGCTGCGGGTTGCGTGCGATCGAGCCCGCGACCGGCGCGATCCCGCCGGCGGGAGCCCGGACAAACTCGCGCGCGAGGGCCAGGTCGGCGTAGACGGAGCCCGCGATCTCCGCGACCTCGTCGGGCAGATGGACGCGCAGGGACGGCGCGGTCGTGAGGGCCTGATAGCAGACCACGCAGGCGAAGCGGCTGGCGCCGCGAGCAGGCTCGATTCCGTGGTACTCGGTCTCGGCCGGGATGTGTGCGAGAAGCACGCCGGTAACGACCCCGCCAGCTGCCGCGATCAGGTTCTGGGTGCGCGAGTGGGCGGTCGTCGCGAACAAGCGTACCCCGGCAATCCGGAGCTCGGAATAGACGCGGTTCATCTCGCCGCCGATGCGGCGCAGGAGCCCTCGGCCGCGTTGCTCGGGCTCCACGATCCCGCCCACAGTCTCCGCGACCGGTTCTCCGGGCCGCGCCCGGCGCGTGCCCAGGTGGCCGACGACGCGACCGTCGGGCGCGACCGCTACTCGCGAGACGAGCCGACCCGATGCGAGCTGCGCGCGCAGAGCCGCCGCGTCGTAGAAGCTCGGGTCCGCGTACGACTCGCCGTAGCAACGCCGGACGCAAGCAATCAGGGCCTCGACGTCTGAGGCGCGGAGCTCCCGAATCTCCAGCTCGCCGTCCACGCCTACTTCTGCTTCTCGCGATGCGCCTTCTGGCGACAGCTCTGCGAGCAGAACTTCGCATCCGAGCGCTTGGAAGTGAACCGCTTGCCACAGTGGCAACACTCGTGTGCCCAGCCGGTCCGCACAGAGACCTTCTTGTGCAGAGGGCGAGACTTAGCGGCCATGCCGTTAGGATACGGCACGCGACGGCTATTCGCAGTAAGTGTCTTGCAGGCTAGGGACAAGACGACTAATCGTCAATAGCCGTCGCGAGTGAGCGTGGCCAACCTAAAACAAATCAGGGAGAGCAACATGAGTTCACGAATCACGAAGCTGGCAGAGCAAGAGGGCCTTACGCGAGAAGAGCTATTGAACCTTGCGGGGCGCGTCATCACGGCGTTTGGTGCCAAGACACTGATCCAGATGGGCGAGTTCAAAGAGACTGACCTCGCCGACTGCGCTCGGTACTCGATGGCGATCCAGCGATTCGACTGGCCGCACCCCGACGACTGGGACCCGATGCACGTAGACCTGTACGCCGTCGAGCCGGCAAAGGTCTTGACCCACCAAGAGCTCGAGGATCTGCTGCACGAGGCACACGAGAAGTTCCCCGAGTCCCATCCACTGATCCTGTTCTTGGCGGATACGGGGGTTCGGCTCGGCGAGGCAACTGGGCTGCGCTGGATCGACGTGGATCTACAGACTCACACCGCACGAATCTGCCGCAGCTACTCCAGCGGGACCCACCTCGGGCCCACCAAGACCGGGCGAGAGCGTGTGGTGGAGCTTTCCTCTCGCCTCGTGCTCTGCCTCGCTCACCACGAGCCCAACGTCTTTCCGCATCCCGAGGACGCGCTGGTCTTCCCGAATAGCCAGGGCGGCTTCCTCGGCGGTCACAATTTTCGATATCGAGTCTTCAGCAAGCTGGTGGCTGAAGTGCTGGGCAAGGGCCGCCGATTCACGCCTCACGGGCTCCGCCATTACCTGGGCGAGCCTCCACATGGCACGCAGCACTCCGCTCAAGTGGATTCAGGAGCAGGGCGGCTGGACCACCGCCAAACTCTTGCTCGACACCTACGGTCACTTCATGCCGAGCGAGACCCACGGGTTCGCCGACGCGCTTTCGGCGGCCCCAAACGGCCCTGGGACGGCCCCAATTGTTCAAGCGGTCGAAGGCACTGCCGGCGACTGTATCGAAACCGTTGATAAATCAGCAGGTTACGAGGATGTCGATTCCAGCGTGCAGCCCAGATCCCCGATCATGCACTTCACGCTGCCGCCGCCCTTCTTCAGGAACTCGGACACGTCCACGGTGACTGGTGCCACACCGCGATCGCGCACCTCGTCCTGAAGTCGCTCCGAGACGCCACCCGGCATCACGAGATACGCATCCGTCTGAGATGCATAGGTGAAGGAGTTCGCCGCGTAGCGCCGCGCGTCGTCCTCACGAAGTGGGATCAAATGATCCGCGAAGCGCCCCTGCAGCTTCGACCAATCGTCGGGCTCGATTGCCGCCTCGTAGGCGAGCAGGAAACGCCTGCCCGGTCCGAACGCGCAGAGCGCCGTGTCCCCGTGGTAGTGGGTCTCGAGGGTCAGCGCCACGAGCAATACTTCGCGCGGTGCAACCATCGGCTCCAGCCGGGACTGCACGCGGACGTCCGTGCGAAATCCGTACACCCGCTTCCAAGGCGGAATCGCCAGTGCGGGTACGAAGCGCTGCCGTTCGAGTCGCCCATATGTGAGCACGTGTACGTCGGCCACTGGGAAGAAGTCCGCCTCGCCCTCGAAGCGAATGGGCTCGTCGATTTCACTCACGCGGTAGCCGGCCTGCTCGAGCACGCGTCGGTAGTGGGGCTTCTCGCCGGCGCGCGTGGGGAGCAGATTGGCCAGCGTGAAGGTCTTCGCGGAGATCGGCTCGGGTGTGTCGACCCGGCTCTGGATGCCGGCGTTCGCAGGATAGACGAGCCCGGGCTGCACGGGATCCGGTGGCACCACGATCACGCGGATCCCCAGCTCCTCCAGCGTCCGCTTGAGCCCATGCCACTGCTCGATCGCAAGGGCACGGTCTACGTGCCGCTTGGTTCCCCAGCGCGTGCGCGTATGCGGATTGGCGCCACCCTGCACACTGAAGTGGCTGGGGTCGCCCATCAGGACGCTGCGCTGGCCGTCGTCGCTCACGAGGGTCTCCGGGCTGACCGCTATGCGGGGTGCGGCATGCCGGGAGGCAAGGACTCCGGATCGAAGTCTCCCGGGCTCTCGAGATGGGCCTGAGGCACGGTGCAGTAGATCGCCGCGGCGACCCCGGCCGGCCGGTCGTTGCCGCTGCGCTTGGTCCCGCCGAAGGGAAGCTTGCCGCTCGCGCCGATGGTGCCCTTGTTCCAGTTCAGAAGACCCGTCTGCACGCGGCCGATCGCGTATTCGTAGCCTGCGCGGTCCCCGGTCATCAGTGACGCCACCAGCCCATAGTCGCAGTCGTTCACCGCCGCGATCGCCTCGTCGAGATCGTGGATCGGGTAGAGGGCGGCCTCCGGGCCGAAGATCTCTTCGCGCTGGTAGGCGTGGCTCTGCTCGCAGTCGCGAAAGCGTACCAGCCCCGGCCCCACCCACGGAGCGCCGCGCTCGGGCGGAGTGCCGAGCAGGCGTTCGCCGCCGGCCTCTTCCGCCATCGCCCGAAAGGCGGCGACCTTCTCCGCTGCCCCGCGCGAGGCGAGTGGCCCCATGAAGACGTCCTCGTCCAGGGGCATGCCGATCTTCACGCCAGCGAGCACATTGATCAGCTTCTCGGTAAACGCGTCGATCACGTCCGCGTGTACGAAGAGCCGGCTCGTGCACGAGCAGCGCTGCCCGGTGGTCGCACAGATCGAGACGGCAGCCTCGGCGACCGAGAGCTCGAGACCTGCATCCTCCATCACGACCAGTGCATTCTTGCCGCCCATCTCGAGCACAAGAATCTTGTGCGGCTGATCGAGGAGCATCTCCTCCAATTTACGTCCGGTCGCGTACGAGCCCGTGAAGAGCACGCCATCGACGTTCGGGTGCGCGGCCAATGTGGCGCCAGTGTCTCCGCGTCCCTGCACGATCTCGAGCACGCCTTCGGGCAGCCCGGCCTCCTGCCAGGCATCGGCGAGCCATGCACCGACGGCGGGTGTGATCTCGCTCGGCTTGAAGACGACAGTGTTGCCGGTCGCCAGCGCCGGCACGATGTGCCCATTCGGGAGATGGGCGGGGAAGTTGAAGGGCCCGAGCACAGCGAGCACGCCGCGTGGATGGTGGGTTGCGCGTACTCCCGTCCCGCACTCGATCGGCGCAATCGATTGCATGCCTTCGTCGAGGCTCACGCCGACCTTCGCGGCCACCAGGCGCGCCTCGCCGCGTGCATCCCAGATCGCCTTGCCCATCTCGCGCGCGATCAGGCGAGCCAGATCCTCGGCGCGCTCTCTGGTGACGTCACGGAAGCGTCGGATCACCGCGGCGCGCACCTCGAAGCCCGCATCGCGCCACGCCGGAAAGGCGGTGCGCGCGCGGGCCACGGCATCGTCGATGCAGGGCCCCTCCGCGATCGCAAAGCGTCCCACCTCGTCTCGGGCGTCGGCGGGCGAGAGGCTCAGGAGTTCGCCGTGTGTGGTGCTCATCGCTTGGCTCCGAATCGTCCGCGTCCAGGCGGTCAGGGCAGGGGAGTGACATTCACGCGATCACCGCCCTTCACGCCCAGCGCACGTCGGCATTCGTCGGTGACGATGGGCGCCGACTCCTCGTCGAGCGGCACGACCGTGGCCCGGAAGCCGCGCTCGCCCTCGCTGGACAAAAGCGCCAGCGGTCCCTCGTAGCTGGCATCGAGCCGGCGCACAGTGCTCGGCAGCACGAGCTCGCGGCGATCGCGCACGCTGGAGATGGCGTCGCGCGACGCCCCGTAATAGGGCCCGCCGTCGAAGGGATCGACCTGGTTGAGGTAGCGGAAGCCGACTCTTTCCAGGATGCGCACGGCGGCCTTGGCGGCGCGGCCGGTCTGTCCGATGGCCTCCTGCACGTTGTGCGGGAAGAGCGTCGTGTAGACCGCCTCGCGCGGGAAGAGATCCGTGATGAAGCGCTTGTCGCGTGCCGAGAGGTGGTCGGCCTCGCGGTAGGAGAGCCCGGTGAACTTCGCCCCGAAGGCCTCCCAGAGCAGGTTCTCTCCCGACTCCTCGAAGGGCGACATCATCTCGGCGATGACCTCGCGCTCGAAGCGCTCGGGATGCAGACCCATCCAGACCAAGCGTACGATGGAGAGCGCCTTGCCGCAGCGCTCGGGGTGGCGCCGATAGGCGGGGTCGAGGATCAGGCCGCCGATCTCGGTGGGGCCGTCCTCCGTGGAGCGCAGCCGCAGCATACGGTGCACGAAGCGGCGGTCGAGCTCGACGCTGCGCCGCTCCTCCTCGCTCACCTCCAGCCAGAAGTAGGGCGAGCCCGGCGTGCCGATCTTGTGCAGGATGAGCGAGCTGCCGATGATGCGACCGGTTTCGAGATCCTCGAGGACGAAGACCGAGATGCCCCGGTCTTCGTCCCCGGGGCGATTCTCGAAAGTGCGGACCGATTGGTTGATGCGCTGCTCGAGGAAGCCGCGGTCGCTCGGCAGGTTCATCGAATCCAGCATCTCCGCGAGCACAATCAGATCGTCGAGATCAGCGCGCTCGATGGGACGCAGGATCAGCACGGCAGCTCGCGCTCCTCGGCGACACGCCGCATCGCTTTCTCGAGCACCGAGAAGACCGCCTCCAGCTCCTCGTCCGTCGTATTGACGGGTGGCAGCATGCGGATCTTCATCGGATTGCTGCCGGCTGAGAGCAGGATGAGCCCCTCCTCGAAGCAGGCCTGGAGAACGTCCTTCACCACCTCGGGCGTACCGTGCCAGGGTACGAAGGCCTGCATGGCTCCGACCCCGGATCGCTCGCCCACGGCCTTCGGCATGCGCTTTGCCAATGATTGGAATCTGCGCTCGATGCGCCGTCCGAGCAGTACCGTTCGGCCCTCCGGGCCCAGGTAGCCCTCCTCCTCCATGCGCTCGATGATGCGTGTCGCCACCGCCATCCCGATCGTGTTGCCCGCGAAGGTGCCGGCCACCAGACCCGGCTCGGGATTGTACTCCTTGCTGAAGAGTGTCGCGCTGCCCTGCAGAATCTTGCCGACCGTGACGACGTCGATGAGCTCCGCGAGTCCGAGTGTCTGGAAGGCGAAGAGCTCGCCGGTTCGCCCGAAGGTCTGAACCTCGTCGACCCACACCGCTACGCCGGCCTCGCGGCAGCGCTTCATCAGCGCAGTGAAGAACTCCGGTGGCGCCGTGTTGAAGCCGCCCTCGCCCTGCACGAGCTCGAAGCACATTCCCGCGATCTTGCCCGGATGGCGGCGCAGATGCTTTTCGAGCGCCGCCAGTGTCTTCTCTGTCGAGCTCTCGACCTTCGGATCGTAGAAGGGGATATGGTGGACCTTGCCTCTTTGCGGCAGACCCTCGCGGAAGCTCGGCTTGTCGGTCAGCTCCGCCATCGCCAGCGTACGGCCGTGGAATGCACCGTCGAAGACGACGATGCGGTCGGCCGGCGAGCGCTTCTGAAAGATCATCTTGAGCGCGTTCTCGTTGGCCATCGCGCCGGAGAGTGAGAGCCAGACGTGCTTCAGCTCTGGGCCCGCGTGCTTCTGCAGCGCCCGGCTGAGGCGCAGGTACTCGGGCCCGGGCACCAGGTGGCCCTGGAAGAGCACGTCGGAGGCGGCCGCCACCACCGCGTGCTCGGTCAGGTCGGCGTCGCCGTGGCCGAATGCGTAGACCCCGATGCCACCGATGAAGTCCAGACGCGTGGTGCCATCGGCCAGCTGCATGCGGGCACCGCTGCCTCGGCCGCCGGTCAGCAGGGGGTAGAAGAGCGGGCGGCCCCGCAGGCGCTCGAGGTCGCGGATCGCCTTCTCATAGTTCTTCTCGTTGAGGACCCGCTCGGACGCCTCCTCGTGGACGGCCGCGATCAGCGCGCGCGCTGCGTCACGGACCGCCTCCGACTCGAGGAGCGGGTGCAGAGGGGAGAGATTTTTCTTCGCCATGGGCTCCTTACCTCGCCCGCGGCTGGCCTCGTCCATATTGAGATGGAGGCCTGGGCCGCGCTCCGGGTTCCAGCAGCCGACCTGTCGTATCGGTCGGCTCGGCACTGGTCTGTTCAGGAATGGACAAATTTCTGAAGATTCGGGGGCCTCGGTCGCAACTTGCTTGGCCGAGACGGTGCCTACTTATGCGGCAGGTCGGATTGCGAGCGCGGTGCCGCCAGTGGGGCGGTACCCTCGTTCGCCTCCGTGCCCGCCGTGGGTATGGTGTCGATGGCCACGGGCGCAGGAAGAGGGATCCGGTTGGTGGAGCGAAGGCTCAAGAGGGCGAAGACAGGCCGCAGGCGGGCCGCACGGCCCGCTGGGGCACGCTCGGCGGCCGCCAAGGCGGCCGCCAAGGCGGCCGGCCGGCGGGTCGCCGAGAGCACGCGGGCGGTCGCCGCCAGCTCGGTCGCCAAGGCCCGCGACCTGCGGCGCAGCGCGATCCAGGCCCTGCAGCCGCCGGGCCCGCTCGAGATGCCGCATTTGTCCTTGCTCCGGGCGCCCGCTCTGCCGATGACGACAGCCGCTATGGGGCAGGAGATCACCGTCGCGAGCTACAACGTCCATCGCTGGACCGGCCTGAATGGCCGCGCCCGGCCGGATGCCGCACGGGCCGGATTCGTCATCTCCGAGATCGAGGCCGACGTGATCGCCCTGCAGGAGGTGCTGCGCCCCTACGAGGACGCCGACCCACTGGAGATCCTGTGCGAGAGCCTCGGCCTGCACCTCGCCTTTGCGGCCACGCGCATGCACAGGAGGGGCGAGCTCGGCAATGCGATCCTGTCGCGCTTTCCGATCACTTCCATCTCCGTGCTCGACATCTCGCTCTCGCGCCTCGAGCGCCGCGGCGCGCTGGCGGCGCAGTTCAACAGCCCGGCCGGACAGCTCGGCGTGGTGGCCACCCACCTTTCGCTCGTGGATCGCCTGCGTCACCGCCAGGTGCAGATGCTGCTCGAGCATCCACAGCTCAATTGCGGCCCCGCCGTGCTGGTGGGCGACCTCAACGCCTGGCGCAAATGCAAGGGCACGCAGAGCCTCGAGCAGAATCTGCACCGGCACAACAATGTCGAGTGGCCTTCGACCTTCCCCGCCGCGGCGCCGATGCTGGCCCTGGATCGGGTCTACGCCAAGGGCGCCGAGGTGCTGGACGTCCACGTCCACGATACGCCCGCCTCCCGGCGCGCCAGCGATCACCTGCCCGTGCTGGCTCGGATTCAGCTCTCCAAGGACGACTGAGTTCCGGTCCATCGCGTTCCTCTCCCGATCCGCTGACGGCCGATCCACGCTGGATCGGGGTTCGTCCATCCATCTCTCCATCCATCCATCCAACCATCTATCCCTCCAACCGCCGGGCCCGCATGCGTGTTCGCGCACGCCATCGATCGGCCCGCCGGTCAGATGCGGATGTGACGCCAGGCCCCGGATTGGAAGCGCCAGACCAGGTAGGTGCTGAGCACCAGGACGTAGACCGAGCCGCCGAGCCAAGCGGCCGTGAGCCCGCCCTCGAGGTACACGCCCAGCCACCAGGCGAGCGGGACGAAGAGCCCCCACGCCAGCAGGAAGCGCACCAGAAAGGGCACGCGCGTGTCGCCGGCGCCCCGCAGTGCGCCGTCGGCCATGATCCCGAAGGCGTCGAAGAACTGGAAGACGGCACCGACGAGCAGCAGCGGTCCGCCCAGCGCCAATACCTCGGGATCGTCGCTGAAGATGCGCATCAGCTGCTCCGGGATGGCGACGAAGAGCACGGCCACGATGCCGGAGAGTGCCAGTGTCAGGACCCGCGCCGACCGGAAGCTCCGCTCCGCGGAGGCCGTGTCATTGGCTCCGATGTAACGCCCGACCAGCGTCGAGAGCGCGATGCCGAGCCCGGATGCCTGCATGAACGAGAGCGAGAGCAGCGCGATGAATGCCTGGCTGGCCGCCAACGAGGTATCGCCCATATGGGCCACCAGGGTCAGGAAGACCGCGAACGAGAGCATCTCGAGCAGCCATTGGCCGCCAATCGGCAGACCGAGGCGGATCAGCCTTCGCTGGTCACGCAGCGAGAAGCGAGTCGGAGCCGTGCGATAACGCTGGCGCAGGGCGCGGCGACTGAAGAGCCCCAGAATCACCAGCGCATAGACCCACTCCGCGATCGCTGTGGCCGTGGCCGCTCCCGCGACGCCCCACTGCGGCAGGCCGAGCTTGCCGAAGATCAGCCCGTAGTCGAGCACCGCGTTGAGTCCATTGGCGAGGAGCGTTACGTAGAGCGGCGTCCGCGTATCGCCGATGCCGCGAAAGAAGGCTGCGAAGATCGTGGCCATCACCATGCCCACCGTGCCGAAGGCTCGGATCGACATATACGTCTGCGCCAGCGGCTGCAGCTCGGCGGAAGGTGCCAGCCACGCCAGCAATGTGTCGACGTTGAGAGAGAAGACGACCGCGCAGAGCAGGGTGAGCGGCACCAGTGACCACGCCCCCTGCCACGCCCAGGCACCACAGCGCTCGGGCTCGTCGGCGCCGTGGGCCTGCGAGATGAAGGTCTGGAGGCCGGTGGACGTTCCGATGAAGCCGCAGAAGATCGTCCACATCCAGATCCCGCCGAAGCCGACAGCGGCCAGCTCGGTGGAGCCGAGCCGGCCCACCATGGCGCTGTCCACCACACCCATGGTGGTCATCGAGAGCTGGGTGAGGACGACCGGGTAGGCGAGCACGGCGACTTCGCGGACGCTTCCTCGATCGGTCGGCCGAGAGTCCGGCGGACCCGGCCGAGAGATGGGCTGTTCGCGGACGGATGTCTCGAGCGGGATTGTCATCTTCGAAGCTCCGGGTGACTCGGTCGTCCTGCCGGGCCAGAGTGCCAGATGGCGCCGGATGGCGAGAGCGGAAGCCAGAGTGGAAAGAGCGGAAAGAGAAGGGGCCGCGCTGCCTTATGCGTCGCGACCCCGTTTCGTTCCGATCTGGACCGAGCTGTTCAGCTTCGAGTCCTGGGTGCGACGCGACCCTTCGTACGGTCGAGGCGATCGATGCCTCCGGGCGGGCGGGCGGGTCGGAGAGCACCGACCCCGCGCGCGCGGGTGCCCAGACCGTAGGTCGGGCGGAGTTGTATAGGAGGCATCTTCATTCGAGTGTCACCCAGTTCCGACCCTGAGTACCACGACCACAACGCAGGAGCAATCCCCGTCGTTGCGAATCACTGACATGACGGGTACACCGGGCCATGCGGTCGGGCGCAGCGCGCGTGGCTGGGATGCTGGGATGCTGGGATGGAGGTGATCCGGAGTGGGCGAGGATCGGGATCACGGTGAGCGCGAGAAGCTCAGCTGGTCGGAGATCGACAAGAGGCGCGGCCAGGCACGCTCCAGGCAGGAGCAGCACCCGCGGGGCCGGGCCGCCCGCGAGCGCGCCGAGGGCGACAAGCGCTCGGCCCTGAAGGAGGCCGAATCGCTCTTCTCCCGTGACAAGGGCGGAGAGGCGGGAGCGGCGCTCGCCAAGGTGCTGCGGGACGCGCACGGCTCGCCGCAGCTCGGCGACGCCTGCCGCGAGTACGTGGAGCAGCTCGGCGTGCCGAATGATCCGGCCCTGCTCTCGATCCTGCTCGACAGTGGCGAGCGTCCCTTGATGCAGCCCGCCCTCGAACGGCTTCTCGAGCTCAAGGCGAGCGGAGGTCTCGAAGTCACCGGCAGCCTGAAGATCCAGTTGCGCACGCTCTCCCAGGAGCCCGACGACGACATCGCCGGCCTCTGCGAGGATCTGCTCGAGTCGCTCGCCGCGCACGCATGAGGTGGGTGGGCAGAGGCGGCTGCTAACCTCCCATCCATGGGACACGATGTTGAGCGCGAGGCCCTCGCGAGATATCTCGAGGATCATCAGCTCAAGCGCACCAAGCAACGCGAAGTGATCCTGGAGGCATTCCTCTGCGCTAGGGGACACATCACGAGCGAAGAGCTCTACCACTCCATCCGCTCCAAGAACCCGCGCATCGGCTACACGACCGTGTACCGCACCATGAAGCTCTTGGTCGACGCTGGGCTCGCGGAGGAGCGCCACTTCGACGATGGCGTCGCACGCTACGAGATCGAGCACGCGCACCACGACCACCTCGTCTGCACCCAATGTGGCAAGATCGTCGAGTTCGAGTCCGAGCTGATCGAGAGGACGCAGAACGAGATCGGCGAGCACTACGGCTTCCGCATCCTGAGGCACCGCCACGAGCTCTATGGGCTGTGTCCGGCCTGCCGCGACGACTGACTGAATGAGCGTGCCCGCCACCGCCCGAGTGGGAAAGCTGTCCCGAATTCTGGCCGGCGTGCTCGCTTGCGGGCTCCTCCTGGCTGCGTGCCGCCAGGCCACTGGCCCCGAGACGGGCCGCGATGTGTCGAGTGCGGGCCAATCCGAGTTCCGCCTGGTCGTGATCCTCGCCATCGACCAGCTGCGTCGCGACAGACTGGACGCCGCGATGCCCGGCGGGCTCGGCCGGCTGGCGCGCGAGGGGCGTATCTACCGCGACGCCACACTCGGACACGCTCGCACCGAAACCTGTCCCGGCCATGTCAGCCTGGTCACGGGCAAGCACCCGGGGCCCTCGGGCGTGCCCGGCAACCGCTACATCGATCGCGAGAGGCTGCGCTCGGTCTACTGTGTCGAGGACGACGGCCCCTCCGGGATCGTACTCGGCTCCGCGGGCGACGCCGGCCCCGAAACGGGCTCGCCGAAGGGTCGCTCGCCGAAGCTCATCACCGCGACGGCGCTCGGAGACTGGCTGAAGGACGCCTCGCCCGACAGCCGCGTCTTCTCGGTCTCGGGCAAGGATCGCTCGGCCATCGCGATGGGGGGCCAGCGCGCGGACGCGGCGTACTGGCTGGATCGCGGCGGCAGCGGTCGCTTCACGACCAGTCGCTACTACACCGAGGTGCTGCCCGCCTGGGTGGAGGGCTGGAGCGCGGAGGCGCTGCTCGCGCCGGTGCCCGCACACTGGCAGCATGCCAGCGGCGATCCGCCCAATGGGACACGCGACGATGACTTCGTGGGCGAAGTGGCGCGTTGGAGCCGCACCTCGCCGCATCCCGTGAAGCCCCACGGCGACACCGCCGGGTCTCTGCTCGCCTTCGTGGCGACTCCCTACCTGGACCTGCGGACGCTCGATTTTGCGCGCCAGCTGGTGGTCGAGGAGGGGCTCGGCACGGGTGAGCGCGTCGATCTGCTGGCCATTGGTCTGTCCGGCACCGACTACATCGGCCATCTCTACGGACCCTGGAGTCAGGAGTCACGCGATGCCCTCAGCCGCCTCGACGCGGATCTGGGCCGCTTCGTCGACTTCCTGGAAGCGCGCCTGGGAGCCGGGCGCATGCTGGTCGTGCTCTCGGCCGATCACGGAGTGCTGCCATTGCCAGAGTGGCTGGCCGCGCACGGCGAGATGTGCCCCGTGTCGGGGGGACGCGTTCCCGCCCAGAGCATGGCGATGGATCTGCATGCGATGCTCGAGGCCGAGCTCGGTCCCGGCCAGGGGCGCTGGTTCGTCCACGAGGGGCTGACGCTGGTTTTCGATCCCGTGCGGGTGGCTGCCAGCGGCGCCTCGATGGATCGAGTGATTCGGCTCTCGGCCGACTGGCTCGCCGCGAAGCCGGGGGTCGAGCGCACCTGGACGCGCGCCGAGATCGAGACGGCCGACGCCGATGACGTGCGCGCGACGCTCTATCGGAACTCGACGTCCGCGGGTCGCGAGGCCGACATTGAGATCGAGCCGGCCAGCGGATGTCTGTTCAGTGACTGGCCGGGCGGTACCAGCCATGGCTCGCCGCACGCGTACGACCGCGACGTTCCGCTCGTCATCATGGGGCGGGGCATCCGACCGGGTGTCGTCGGCGGGGCGGCCGGGCCCGTGGATGTGGCGCCGACACTGGCCTCGCACCTCGGCGTTTCGGTCCCGGCGGATCTCGATGGACGTGTGTTGCCGCTTGGCGAGTAGGCGCTCGCTCGCCTCACTCGCCTCTCGCTCGCCTCTCACTCGCCTAAAGACACCCACTCGATCGTCCGATCCCCCCTCTGTGGCCACCGAAGTGATATGCCCGGTCTGCAACGCGGACGTGCCCCTCTCGGGCGACGAGAAGAAGGGCGAAGAAGTCTTCTGCGCCGTCTGCAGCGCGCCGCTCAAGCTCGGCGGTGATTACGGGGACGAGAGCCTCGACGCCGAAGAGGACTTCTAGCGGCCGAGGTCGACTGGCCGCCGCTAATTTGGCGAGTAGGCCGGCAGCTGCTCCATCACCTCCGCGAGCCGCGGGGCATCGCGGTCCTTGGCGGAGAGCAGTGGCTCCAGGATGGGCCAGGGGATCGCCAGCTCCGGGTCGTTCCACAGGATCGCGAGCTCGCTCGTCGGGTCGTAGAAGTCCGTGCATTTGTACTCGAATTCGGCCGTCTCGCTGGTGACCAGGAAGCCGTGTGCGAGTCCCGGCGGCAGGTAGAGCTGCAGCTGGCTCTCGGCACTGAGCTCGACGGCGACATGCCGACCGAAGGTGGGCGAGCCGCGGCGCACGTCCACGGCGACGTCCCAGACCGAGCCCCGGATGGCGCGGACCAGCTTGCCCTGGGGCCTCGCCAGCTGCATGTGCAGGCCGCGCAGGGTGCCCTTGGCCGAGCAGGAGTGGTTGTCCTGCACGAAGAGGCGATCGATGCCGCCGTCGGCGTATTTCCGCTGGTGGTAGGACTCGAGGAAGAAGCCGCGCTCGTCGCGGTGCATATCGGGCTCGACCAGAACGACGCCGGAAATCTCCGTCTTCCTGAACTTCACGCCCCTCGCCGCTCCTCGCGGGCGAGCTGCAGGAGATACTCGCCGTAGCTGTTCTTCTTCATGCTTTCTCCGATTCTCACCAGCGCGGCCACGTCGATCCAGCCGTTCCCGTAGGCGATCTCCTCGAGGCACGCGACTTTCAGGCCCTGCCGCTGCTGGATCGCCTGGATGAAGCTCGACGCCTGCTGGAGCGACTCGTGGGTGCCGGTGTCGAGCCAGGCGACGCCGCGTCCGAGCAGCTCGACGTGGAGCTCCTCGCGCTCCAGGTAGGCGAGGTTGACGTCGGTGATTTCGAGCTCGCCGCGATCCGAGGGCGTGAGGGATTTGCAGATCTCCACGACCTGATCGTCGTAGAAGTAGAGACCCGTGACCGCCTGGTTGGAGCGCGGTTGGGTGGGCTTCTCCTGGATGTCCACGGCGCGGCCGTCGGCGTCGAAGCTCACCACGCCGTAGCGCTCGGGGTCCGCGACCCGATAACCGAAGACCGTGGCACCGTGCTTGCGGTCGGCGGCCCGGGTGAGCGATTCGCTGAGCCCGCGTCCATAGAAGATGTTGTCGCCGAGAGCGAGGGCCACGGGATCGCCGCCGATGAACTCCTCGCCGATCACAAAGGCCTGGGCGATGCCATCGGGGCTCGCCTGCACCGCGTACTCGATGGAGATTCCCAGCCGTGAGCCGTCCCCGAGCAAGCGCTGGAAGCTCGCCTGGTCGTGTGGCGTGGAGATGAGCAGGACTTCCCTGACCCCCGCCAGCATCAACGTGGAGAGCGGGTAGTAGATCATCGGCTTGTCGTAGATCGGGAGTAGCTGCTTGCTGACTGCCAGCGTGATGGGATAGAGGCGGGTGCCGGAGCCGCCCGCCAATAGGATTCCCTTCATCGACCACCCCGTGCAATCGCCCGCATCACGTGTCTTCCACAGCCATCCATTCCAAGATGGCCGAAGATGCTACGACATTCGCATTCGCATGTCGCCTCGTGCCGGTGGCACGATGACGGCAGATCAAGGCAGGAATTGATCGACACGACGCAGCTTTGCTGGCAAGTACTCGTCCATCACGTAGTTCAGGCCCCACATCGCCAACGCCTGTTGCTCGGCGCGCACTCCCATGGAAATCAGCTGCTCGATGGCCTTCCTCCACGACGCGTGACTCTGGAAGAAGGGATCGTTCTTGAGCGCGTCCTTGGCACGCTTGATATCGACCTCCTGCAGTGGATGAGTGGGTAGCTCGTAGTCGATGATGTCCTGCGGTGTCACGCCGAGGTAGCGAGCGTTCGGCACGCTGAAGAACTGCGAGACGTGCGCGGCGTTGCCCGAGCCAACCTTGAGGGTGCGGTAGATATTCGAGAATCCGTAGGGGTCGCAGTCCACGAAGGCATAGACGGGCAGCTTGCAATCGTCGGAGAGCTTGCGGATGAAGCGCCGTGTGGATCGTGTTGGGACGCCCGCGAGGGAGACGAGGATGCAGTTGCGGCTCTGCCAGAATTTATGGCTCTGCAGGCGCTGGAAGACGCCGCCGGTCTCGATGGCGAGGACGAATTTCGCCTTGGTTTCGAAGGAGAGGTGCTCCACCGTCGACGGGATCGAGTAGGCGCCGGATCCGAAGCGCGTACAATCGATGCGCTCGACGTGCCCCGTCTCGAGATCTGGATCGAGCACCGTCAGCCTGCCCGCCACCGCGCCGCCATGCTCGTCGGGTACGAAGCGCAGCTGCTCACGAGACACGCCGCCCATCGAGAACATCGCCTCGATGTCGTCCATCACCGTGTCGGACTCGCTCTGCTCATCGAACTTCGCTGCATCCCAATTCTTGCTCTGATAGTAGGCATCGCGTTTGGTTGCGAAGTCGTTGGTCTCCACCAGCTGCTTCGAGAGGCCCATGAGCCGCAGCGTCTGAGCGAATCCGCGCACGGTGTTGACCGTCAGGGTGCGGGTCTTCCTCTGCTTCCCGATCTCGAAATAGCCCTTCTTCTTCGAGTAGGAGACGTTGCTGAGCGAGCGGATCGGGAAGGTGAGATCCGGCTTGCGCTTCTTCAGGATGTCGTCGCGGATCCCCTCGGCGGTCCTTGCGATGAGATTCACGGTCGCGCGATCGCCGGCCCGCTTGGGACGCGCCGTGCTCGTTCGCTTGGCTGCCTTCTTCTTGCCCGCCCGCTCTGCGGCCGCCTTCTTGCGCGTGGCCGGCCTCTTCTTCCCAGCCCGCTTCTTGCCGGCGCCCGCCCGCTTGGCGGCCGTCCTGCGTGCGCTCTTCTTTCTGCCGCCGGCCTGCTTTGCCGCCTTCTTCTTGGTGGCCTTCCTCTTGGTCTTCCTCTTGGCTTTCTTCGCCGCCATGCGTCTCTCCTCCGTCGTCGTCAGAGCTTGCGGCTGCGCTCGAGTACGTCGGTCAGATTGGACGTGAGCTTTGCGGTCTCGCGTTCGCCGAGGCCGAGAATCTCCTGGATCCCGATCGCCACCTGCGGGATGTACTTCTCGATATAGGCGGCCTTCTTGATCTCGTCCGCCTCACGTTGCCGCCTGCGCACGAAGGTGGTCATCTGCCGCCCGCACTCCTGCAACGCGAAGCGGAACTCCTTGATGATCTCCGGATAGTGGGCCACGGCCTCCTTGCTCTCGGAGGTGAAGGGCACCCACACACTGGCGATATGGGCCATGATGAGGAGCGGCCCCAAAGGCAGTGCGCCGCGAGGATGCTGTAGCAGGTACGATTTCCAGTTTGTCGTCGAGACAGCACGCGTCATCGCGCACGCACCCTGCTGATACTGCAAGGGTACGCGGTTCGCGTAGCGATAGAGCGTGACACTGTCCTCGACTTTCATATTTCCCCCATAGGCCAGGCCCACTTCGACCAGGAAGGGGTTGCCGCGATAGACGGTGGGCCGCCGCGTCACGGATACGTAGTAGTCTGCCGCGACCTCGGCCTTCATGGCGGCTCGGATCAGGCTCTCTCCGATCGGCGCGATGCAATCCGTTGGCGGGCTCATGATCTTGGTGGCCTGGATGGCCCTGTAGATGGCGTCCGCTTCGTCGCGCTTGACCTCCGAGGGGCGCCGCTTGCTCGAGACCCCGGCCCTCTCGCAGATCTGGTTGGCGACACGGGCCGACACACGCGAGAAGTCACTCTTCAGACACGCGGAGAGATGACGTGACCTGGTGTCTCGGAACATCTGCATCAGCACACCGAGCTCTACGCCATAGGGATGTGGCTGGATCTCGGCCGTGCGGGCCGGCAGCTCCGTGGTGACACGCGGGAAGACGTGCTCGGCTCCGTGCTCTTCGGCAACCGGCGGTACGTAGGTGATCTGCGCGTGGGGATTGGCCAGCGAGATCTGGCGCACGTAGCTGTCCACCGAGTGCTGTCCGCCGCGATAGTTGCCTTCGAGCTCGATCTCGACGCGCGTACCGTGGTCCTTCTCCCACTGCACGACGTGGTCCTTCTTGACCTGTGGACGATTCGTCTTGGTGTCGATCACCAGCTCGAAGCGGTGGGCATCCTTCCTCTTTCCGATGCGCGTGCGAATCTCGACCGGCTTGCCTGTGGTGAGCAGCCCGTACATGCCTGCGGCACTGATTCCGATGCCCTGCTGGCCGCGGCTCTGTCGCAGGCGGTGAAACTTCGAGCCGTAGAGAAGGCGGCCGAAGATCTTGGGAACCTGGCTGCGCACGATGCCGGGTCCGTTGTCCTCGATGGCGACCCGGTAGCGCGCGTCGCTCACCTCGGTGATCTCGACCCGGATATCGGGCACGATGCCCGCCTCCTCACACGCGTCGAGGGCGTTGTCGACGCCCTCCTTGACGGTGGTGAGCAGAGCCTTGGAGGGATTGTCGAAGCCGAGCAGGTGGCGATTCTTGGCGAAGAACTCGGAGACCGAGATATCACGCTGCTTCGTGGCCATTTCGGCCGCGCTGGAGGGCGGCGCATTGGCAGCGGATCTGCGCGCGGTAGCCGGTGTGCGTGAGCGGCCGCGCCGCTTCGCGCTCTTGCGGCCGGCGGTCTTCTTGGGGCGTGCGGGCTGCTTCCTTCTCGCCGCCTTGCTCTTGGATCCGGCCTGCTTGCGGCGGCCCGCCTGCTTCTGCTTCTGCTTCTTTTTTGCAGCCGACTTCTTGCCGCGCCTCGCCCCGGCCATGGATCACGCCCCCCAGCGGAGTCCGCTCGCAGGGATGATCCACGGTGATGCGCGCGGGTCAATCGGCCGGGGGGGCTGGACTCGGGCCGACGCGCGCAGGCGCGTCGGCCCGGTGCAGTACTGGCGCCTGCGATCAGCCCGGAATCGCGACCTCTACGCTCTCGATCCCGAATGCCTCGATCGGCTCGTCACGGAAGTTGCCGCAGAGCCGGACACGTCCGGATGCCAGCATGTGCAGCACCGTGGCGACGACCTCGCGGTCGTCATCGGTCACCTCGGTAATGGCCTCGACGAGCTCGAGCAGCGTGTAGTCGTGACATGCCGATCGGCCGGAGCAGCGGGCGTCTTCTCCACTCCGCAGTGGGAAGAGCCGCAGATCGCGCTGCTCGGTGGTCTCCACCAGGTGCTTGGCCCGGTAGTACTCGATGGGAACGTTCGTGGCGGCACTCATTCGTCGTCCTCCCCTCTCACTCCCTCAGGCCCGTATCGGACTGCATCAAGCGTGCCTAAAGTTCTTGGCGTCCTGGGTCCTCTGAGAACCTGCATGAATCCAGATACTTGTGTGATTCTTGGCGAGCGGCGTGGCCCCCGGGTCACTTCTGGGGTGACAAATTTGGGACGCAGGGTGTCTGAATTCGGACGGACCTGCAGCGAGCGGATTCAGGGTGGATTCCCGGCACCGGGCTCCGCTCGGTAGCTGAGGGCCTCCGCGACGTCGGGAGCCCCCACACCTGTGTGCCCGGCGAGGTCGGCAATGGTCCGCGCCACCCGCCAGATTCGCCGCGCCGCCCGGGCCGAGAGCCCCAGGCGGTCGACCGCCCGTCCCAGCAGCGCCCGGGCCTCATCCGAGGGCAGGAGCACCGCGTCCAGCCCCGGGTCGGATAGTCGGGCGTTGCAGACCCCCGCGCGCGCCCGCTGCAGTGCGCGCGCCCGGGCGATGCGCGCGCGCAGCGGGGTGCTGGTCTCCCCGTCCCGAGGGCCCTCGAGCCTCTGCCACGTCTGGGCGGGCACCCACACGTGTAGGTCGATGCGGTCGAGCAACGGCCCGGAGATGCGCTGTCGGTAGCGCTCGATCTGTGCCAGCTCGCAGCGGCAGTCGCGCAGGGCGCTCCGGTACCAGCCGCAGGGACACGGATTGGCCGCGGCCACGAGCATGAAGTCGGCGGGAAAGCGGCACGAGATGCCGGCGCGCGCGAGCTGCACGGCGCGCTCCTCGAGTACCTGACGCAGTGCCTCGCGGATGCGCCGCTCGAACTCGGGCAGCTCGTCGAGAAAGAGCACGCCACAATGCGCGAGCGAGGCCTCACCCGGTCGCAGCGGTGATCCCCCGCCCAGCAATCCCGCCGGAGTCGCGCTGTGGTGCGGGGCGCGGAAGGGGCGCTTCCAGACCACAGCATTCTGGTCGCCGAGCATGCCCGCGGCGCTGTGGATGCGCGTGGCCGCCAGCCGCTCGTCGGGATCGAGCGGTGGCAGCAGGCCCGGCAGCCGGCGCGCGAGCATGCTCTTGCCCGATCCGGGTGGGCCCTGGAGGAGCAGTCCGTGCCCCCCCGCTGCCGCGATCTCGAGCGCACGCTTGGCACCCTCCTGCCCGCGTACGTCAGCGATGCAGAGCTCGTCGGGATCGGGTGCGGGGTCGTCCGGTGGCTGCGCGACGACGAGTCGATCCGTGCCGCGCAGATGGGCCAGCACGGCTGCCAGATCGGGCGCAGCCAGCACCTCCACGTCGGGTGCCAGCGCCGCTGTGCCAGCGCCGCTCTCCGGCACGACTACGCACGTGCAGCCCGCGGCGCGCGCGGCCATCACCATCGCGAGCGTGCCGCGCACGGGACGCAAGCGCCCGTCCAGCGCCAGCTCACCCAAGAACGCCGTGGCCGGACACGCCTCATCCACGAGGGCGCCGTGGGCCTGCAGCACGCCCACCGCGATGGCCAGGTCGAGCCCGGCGCCGCCCTTGCGCAGGCCGGCCGGCGCCAGGTTCACGGTCACGCGCGCCTGTGGAAAACGTTCGCCGACCGCCGCGATGGCGGCGCGCACACGCGCCGCACTCTCCCGCACCGAGGCCTCGGGCAGACCCACGATATCGATCCGGGGCAGCTGCGAGCTGATCCGGACCTCGACTTCTACCACCGCACCGTCGATTCCGACCAGGGCGGCCCCCATTACACGCGACATGGCGCGAGTCTCCGCGGGACCGCGGCGGTTCGTACACGGGGTGGAATCCAACAGGCTCGAGGCTGGGAGGACAGGATCCCCAGGGTGGGATCCTGCCCTCCACCTTTGAAAAGCCCCGCGAGGAGCGGGCCTATCGAGCCGGAAGTGGTGGCGTTCTGGGCGAAGTGTCAAAGGATCTGGCTGAAATCGTTCGAATAGACAGGCGGGGCCGTATTCGCGGCCTCGCTGCCACGGGGTGTCGAGGGCGATAGCCTCGGAGCCGGGGCGAGAGGGGGTTCGAAATATGCGGCGCAGCGCGACCAGCCCGCGCGGGCGCGGTCGGCCGGGAGCCGGGCTCGTTCTGGCTTGCCTGGCTGCAGCGTGCAGTAGTCCGCCGCCTCCAGGGCCCGCACCGCCGCCGCCCGAGCGCGTGTCGGGCTTCGATGCCGAGCGGGCCTGGGGCGACGCGCGACGAATCGCTTCCTACGGCTCGCTCGAGCCGGGCAGTCGCGGGGCTCGCAGGGCGCGATCGCACATTCGCAAGCAGCTCGTGAAGGCCGGTGTCACGGTCGACGAGCTCGTCCTGCCCGGTCCGAAGACGGCGCTGCTCACCGTGACCGGCACATTGCAGGGCCAATCCAGCGACGTTCTTCTCGTGGTGACCGCGCTCGAAGCCAACCTCCCGGTGGGCGACGAGGCCGCTGCGCTCTCCGCTGCATCGGGACCGGCCGCCGTTCTCGAGATCGCGCGCGCGCTCGTCGATGCGAAGCGGCCGTACACCATTCGGCTCGCATTCGTTGAAGGGGACTCGGCGCCGAGCGAATCCCGCGACGGCGTATCAGCCGCCGAGCCATTCGCCGGCAGCCGGGCGCTGGCGACCTATCTGGCCGAGGCGGGTGATCTCGACCGCATTCGCATGGCGGTTTGGCTGACTGCGCCGGGCCGCGCCGATCTCCTCGTCGCCCGCGATCTGCGCTCGCATCGCGCCTACCGGGAGGTCTTCTGGGAGAGCGCGCTGGCGTTGGGCGAGACCCGGATTTTTGCTGACACCACTGAGTACACACGCGCCGGAACGGGCCACGTGGTGTTTGCCGAGCGCGGCATGCGCCGCGTCGTCGCCATCTCACCGCGCAATCGGTCGCTTGATGTCGCCCTGCCGAGGGAGACCGGGCCCGATGACGAGCGGCGATCCCGCGAGAACATGGCGGCCGTGGGCCGGGTGACTCTGCGCTCTCTCGAGCAGGTGGGCGAGCGCCTGCAGCGCATCGATGGCTTTGCCCGCTCGCCTCTCTCGGAGCTGCCCGGCGAGCCGGAGCAGCCCGCAACGGCGTCGGACGAGGGTTCGTCCGAGACATTGCCCGCGCCGGGCGGTGGCCGGGGCGCTGCCGTGCCCGGGCCCTCGGAGCGTCGCTCGGCCGGCGAGTCCGCGCCGCCCGCCGCCGCGCCGGGAGAAGCGAGCGCAGACTGATCGCGCACCCGAGCGTCCCGGTGTTCTTCCGACCCCTCGACCCGGGCTCGTCTATCATGCGTCGCTCACGACCGGGCCGAAGGGTGTGGCCAGCTCGCGGCGCCGGGCACTCCGCCCAGCCGCGGTGGGGCGGATGCAAGCAGCCAATTCGATGACTTCCGGGCACCATCCCGCCGCCTGCCCGCGGGCGGTTCGGGGCGTCGGCGTGTGGCTGGTGTGGCTGGGCTTCACAATCGGCCTGATCTATCCGGATGCCGCGGCCGCGCAGCTCGGCCTGCCGCCGGCGGCCGTCCGCATCACCATCTCATCGCCTACCCACGGTGAGGTCGTAAAGAACAAAGTCACGATGGCGCCGGTCCGTGGGCGCGCTCAGTCCGGCAGTGGAGGGGTGACGGACTTCGACGTCATATTGGCCATCGACATCTCGCACTCGACCCGCCATCCGAGCGGCATCGACGTCGACGAAGACGGCCAGATCGGAATCAATCCAAAGCAGGAGCTGGTTGCGCCGGGCACGTACGCGGACGACGTCGTCTGCAGCGATCCCGACGACACAATCCTGGCCGCGGAGATTCGCGCCGCTCGGCTGCTTCTCGAGGTGCTGGATCGCGAGCACACCCAGGTCGGCATCATCGTCTTCTCCGGGCACGTGGATCTCGCGACGGGCAAGCGGCAGAGATCCGACCAGAACGATGCGCTGGTCAGAGTGCCGCTCACCACCGATTTCGCGCGGATCAGCGCGGCCCTGGATCGGATTCTCGACGAGGGCCCGTATGGCGCGACGAACTTCGCGGCCGCCATCCAGCTCTCGGTGATCGAGCTGGCCGGACTGACGCGTGCCTATAGCGAGCCGCGTCCGGGTGCGCGCAAGATCATGCTGATGCTGACCGACGGTGTGCCGACCTTCCCCTTCGGTCAGGCCACCGTGGCGGATCCCGAAGACGTGGAGGCGGCCATCAGTGCTGCGCGGCTTGCGCGCCGCGCGGGCATCACGATCAACACATTCGCGCTCGGGCAGATGGCGCTCGCCACGCCCTTCGCACTCTCCGAGATTTCGCGCCTCACCCTCGGCGCTTTCAATGCGGTGAGCAATCCCGGTGATATCGTGGCCTTCCTGCAGGGTGTGTCGTTCGCGAACGTCGACGACGTCGTCGTCACGAATCTGACGACCGGTGAGATCAGCTACGACGTTCAGCTCTCGCCCGACGGCAGCTTCTCGGCCTTCGTCCCGGTGCGCGAGGGGCCGAATCGAGTCGAGGTCGCCGCACTCGCCACCGACGGTGGCGAGGAGCGCGTGCAGCTCGAGCTCATCTTCGAGAAGTCGGGACTCACGGCGCGCGAGCTCGCCATCGAGCTCGAGCGCATCAAGGCGCGCAACAAGGCGCTGATGCGGCTGATCGAGCAGAAGCGCATCGAGGCGTTCCGCGAGCGGCAACGCAAGCGTGTCGAGATCGAGGCCGAGGAGCCCTGATCGGCGTTTCGGCCGCGGCTACATCGACGCCGTGTCGGGGTCGAGCAGCTGGCGGCGGCGTAGCTTGCCGCCGACATAGAACGAGACGACGTCGATCTGTCCGTCGCCGTTGGTGTCCTCTTCTCGCCGGAGCAGCACGGTCTGGCCATCCTGGGTCTCGAAGATCTCGAAGGTGTCCGGATAGCCCTTTCCGTGTCGATCTCGTTCGATGCGTACGACTTGCTCAACGCCGTCCCGCGCGACGTACGTCGTCCATAGGTCCATTCGGCCGTCGCGATCGACGTCCTCCTCGGCGCGTACGCGTAGACGATCGGAGTAGACGATGATCAGGTCGACGATGCCGTCGTTGTTGGCGTCGTGGCGTTCGTCGGCGAGTGAGTCGCCGTCGTAGCGATAGAAGACGTCGCGCACAGCATCGTCGTCGCGATCGAGATCGCGCGCGGCGAGCCGCCCGTCGCGGTAGCGTTCGAAGACGTCGGGATTGCCGTCGTCGTTGCTGTCGAGCACGCGACTCTCGATCTCGCCGCGCTGCGTATAGGTGCTCCACGCGTCGAGCACGCCGTCGTAATTCCGGTCCTCCTCCTGCCGAATCATGCTCTGGGAGTCGGCGCGCAACCAACGAATCAGCTCTGGTTTGCCATCGCCGTCGGCGTCGAGCACCAGCCGAATGGCTCGGATGGGCTCCTGATTGCCGAAGCGGCCCGCCTCGATCTCTACGCTCTCGTGATCAAAGATGTCCCGAGGCAGCTCGCGACCCTGCGGCGCGGCCGCTGCCACGCGGGGATCCGTCTCTTCGAGACTCGGCGCGGTCGGGGCGGCGAGCACGTCAGCTCGCGGCCGCTCGCCACGGCCGGTGGCGGCCCAGATCAGATCGCCCTGGAGCGCCCGCTGCTCGCTGATGGCGGCCTCGTAGGGGGCGGCGGCGGCACGCTCGCGCTCGGCGGCGGCGCGCACCTCGGCGGCGCGTGCATTCTCCTCTGCGCTTCGTGTCGTCTCGGCGTGCTCAGCCTGCTGGCTGCGGTACTCGCGCTCGAGCCGGGCGGCCTCCTCGACCTGGCGCAGGAGCTCCGCATCGAGGGCGCCGGGCTCGCTGGCGTCGGTGTCCTGATACTGGCCGTTTGCGCGTGGCGTCCCGCTGCCAATGGCCAGGAGCGCGACCAGGCTGGCCATGCAGATGCATCGAAGGAGGTGGGGCATCGACTTGGGCAGGCACTCCATCGGGAGGGCGGGATCGGGAGGGCGGGTGGGGCGCCCTGGATCTGCGGAGGGTGTCACAGCGACCCGCTTCGCAAAAGATCGGTGGCCACGACGCGGTGCAGCATTCCGATGTGGTTGTATCCACCCGGATCGATCTCTCGCATTCCCGTAGGGACTCGCGCCGGGCGGAGTGTTTCGTTCTCGTCCAGTCAGAATCGGAGATATTGGCCTAAAGGCACAAATTCCGTCGACTCCTGGCCCCGTTATGCCGATTCGATGTTCACGCGTTCAGGACCGAGAGCGGCACGGGGCCAAAATCACCCTCGACCGGCCCCCGCGCTGGGCTTATCCTGACGCAGTGCAGCGTGGACCGTTTCCGGGGCATCCGACCCGGGCCCGGCTGAACATCCCCCCCGAGAACCGAGATCGCCTGGATGGGCGCAAGCGTCGCCCGAATCCCCGGCGTGAGCGAGAGATGGGAGGTCCGCCGTGGGCCTGACACTGATCCGCAAGAGCATGGGGCGGCCGCCGAAGCGCAACCCCAAAGTCGCGCTGGTGTTGGCCGGTGGCGCGGTATCGGGCGGCGCCTTCAAGGTGGGCGGCCTCAAGGCGCTGAACGACTACATGGTCGGGCGCGATGTGAACGACCTCGACACTTACGTGGGTCTGTCCGCCGGCGCGATCCTCGCCGTGCCGCTGGCCGGCGGCATCACCCCGGACGAGATGGTGAAGGTGCTCGAGGGCACGAGTGACCAATTCGAGCAGCTGCGGCCGATCGATTTCTACAGACCGAACGTGAAGGAGTTCGCGAGCCGCCCGGCGAAATTCGCCTACGACATGCTCTCCTACCTCCCGGGCGTCACCTGGGAGTTCATGCGTGGCCTGCCGACACTGCCCGATGCCGTGCGCGAGCAAGGTCGCCGTCTCTGGGAGGAGCCCACGTATACGCGGCTCGAGAGCCTCATCATGGGCCTGATCGAGCACACTTCGCCGAGTCGCGAGGTGCCCGCACTGACCAATCACTTCCCGTCCGGCTTCTTCGACAACTCCTCGCTCGAGGCCTGGATGCGCCGCAGCCTCGAGAAGGTGGGGCTCCCGAACGACTTTCGCGCATTCCAGCGCAAGCGAGGTGTGCGGCTCTATCTGAGTGCGTGCGATCTCGACACCGCCGAGCGTGTGATTTTCGGCTCGGACGAGAATTGTGAGGTCACCATCTCGCAGGCCATGCAGGCCTCGACCGCGCTGCCGATCTTCTACAAGCCAGCGCGGCTCAACGGCATCGACTACGTGGACGGCGGCGTGCGCAACACTGCCAACATCGACGTGGCCATCGAGAAGGGCGCCGATCTCATCATCTGTTACAACCCCTTCCGCCCCTTCGTGAACCGGGTCGAGGAGGAGGGCAGCGACAAGCCCGTCTACTTCGCCGATGGCCGATACCTGGCCGATCGAGGAATGAAGGTCGTGCTGAACCAGGTCTTCCGCACACTTCTTCACTCGCGACTCAAGCTGGCGCTGCAGCGCTACCTGACGGACGATCGCTTCCGCGGCGACATCGTGTTGCTCGAGCCGCGCGAGCACGATGCAAACTTCTTTGCTGTGAATCCGCTGGCCTTCTGGAAGCGCGCCGAGGCGGTGCAGCACGGCTTCGAGTCGGTGCGCGACACCATCGAGCGCAATTTCGAGCAACTCTCCGAGGTCTTCTCGCTCTACGGCCTGGAGATGAGTCGCACGGCGGCGGCCACCAAGGCCGCCGCGATTCGCGAAGAGCGCGGCTGGAATCCGGTCGACGAAGAGTCGGAGGAGGAGCCCGCGGCGCTGCGCCTGGTCGGCGCTTAGCAGCCCGATCGTCCCGGGCGACGGCCTCGACGTCGTCAGCAGTGCGGCACGGGTCAGGCGCCAGCCGGAGCCGCGACGGTCCGACTGTGATTCCGCAGAGCTTGCCCTTGCAAACCTGCAACATTCGGGTATATTTGTCGTCCCTGTACCAAGGGCGAGGTCTGCCCGCGGTGCGCCTCGGTGCGGCAGCGCCGAGTAGACGCCGAACGATGTGCACCCTGATCGCGATTCATCGTCGCGTGCCCGGTTCTCCGCTGGTGGTTGCTGCGAACCGGGACGAGTACCTGGATCGGCCCACTGAGGGACTCGCCCTTCGGAGGACGCCGACTGGGACCGTGGTGGCGCCACAAGATATCAGAGCCGGGGGAACCTGGTTGGGCCTGAGCGGCCGAGGAGTCTTTTCCGCCTTGACGAATCTGCGCAATCCCAGCCCCGATCCGACGCTCAAATCGCGGGGCCTGGTGGTGCTGCAGGCGCTCGAGGCGCGGTGCGCCGAGGAGGCGGCTGATGCCCTGCAGGGCCTACCCCGCGATGCCTACAACCCCTTCAACTGCCTGGTGGCCGACGCCGAGACCGCCTGGCTGGTGGTCTACCAGAACCAGGCGCGAGTGCACGAGCTCGAGCCCGGAGTGCACGTGATCGGCAACGCGGATCCGGCGGCCCCGGTTGTCCCCAAGCTCGATCGCGTCTCGCTCGCGGCAAGACGTGCCGCCGAGTTGCCTGCAGCCGAGGTGCTGGACGCGTTGTCGGAGATCTGTCGCGAGCACTGGGCGGGTTCGGATCCGCTGGATGACACCTGTGTGCACGTCGCGGACACCTACGGAACACGCAGCTCGATGCTGCTCGAGCTTTGCGAGGAACCCGGACGGAGCCGCCTGCTCTACGCGGACGGTCCGCCGTGCACGACCGGGTACGAGGATTCATCCGCTCTGCTGGACGAGCTAAGCCGAATGCCGGGCTACGAATCAGCGGAGCTTCTCACGAGGAATGCAGGTTGAGACGAATCGGAAGCAACATCAGGAAGAAGAACTCGGAAGAGCGGTCACACCGACTCACCCAGAACATCATCGAGTACTCGACGGACGAGACGCCGAAGAACGACTACCCACGTCGGATCGTGTCGCCGCCACGGCCGTCCTCGTGCTGCACCCACACCAATCGCATCAGCGTCGGTAGCATCCGCGAGGTCGAGGGCTTCAAGTTCTGTTATAAGGTGTGCCAGAAGTGCGGACACGCGGTGAAGTACTTCTTCCCGGCCATCGAGTCCACCAGCCAGGCCATCAAGAAGTATCGCGATAGCCAGCGCTACCTGCTCCAGTAGGGGCAGCGGCTGGAGACAGGCTCTAGTTCTACGAGAGGGCGGCCATTCGGCCGCCCTCTCTGCTTTCCGGACCGTGTGGGGGGCAAGTGGGCGAGCGGCACGTGATTCGGGATGTTGAGCAGGCGGGTGCCTGGCTCGAGGGGCTGATCAACTTCGAGCGGCGCCCGGGATTCAGCTATGCGCGGATGGGCCTGGGTCCCATCCGCGCCCTGCTCGAGCGTCTGGGCCGTCCCGAGGAGTCCCTCTCGATCATCCATGTCGCCGGATCCAAGGGCAAGGGATCCACGTGTCTCTTCATCGAGGCGATTCTGAGTGCAGCCGGCGAGCGGGTGGGGACGTTCACCTCGCCTCACCTCGAGCGCTGGACCGAACGTTTCCGCATCGATGGATGCGAGGTGGAGGGCGACGCACTCGCGGAGGCAGTGGAGACGGTGCGCCCGCACGTCGAGGCGCTGCGCCGGGGAGATCCGGCCGATGCACCGACGTTCTTCGATGCCACGACGGCGACTGCGTTGCTGCTCTTCCAGCGCGCTGGCGTGTCGCGCACATTGCTCGAGGTCGGGCTCGGCGGCCGACTCGACTCCACGAATATCGTGCGGCCCGCCCTGACCTGTGTGACACAGATCGAGCTCGAGCACACCGACAAGCTCGGCTCGACGCTCGCCGCGATCGCCAGCGAGAAGGCCGGCATCATCAAGGCTGGCGTGCCCTGTGTGGTGGGCGATCTGCCCGCTGAGGCGCGCGACGTCGTATCCGCTCGTGCGGGAGAGTTGGATGCGCCCTTGCGCCGGTGGGGCGAGGCATTCGAGGTGCGCGAGCGAGCGGTCCACGACGCGCTCGGGCGTTTCGGGTCGAGCTTCCACTACACCGAGCCGGAGGGCTTCGACGTGTCCATCGAGCTGCCCGTGGCGGGTGCCCACCAGGTGCACAACGCTGCGTTGGCCATATCGGCGGTGCGCTGCCTGGGCGAGCACGACGAAACCAGCGTCGCCGGCGCTCTTCGCAAGGGGCTCGCGAGCGTCGCGCTGCCCGGCCGTCTCGAGGTGGTCGAGAACCGTCCGTGCGTGATCGTGGATTCGGCACACACGCGGGGCTCGGCCCGCGCGCTCGGCCAGGTGCTCGCCGGTGTTCCCGCCGAGCGGCGTTACCTGGTGCTGTCGATCTCGCGGGACAAGGACGCGCGCGGGATCCTCGCGGCGCTGGATTGGCGGCCGGATCTCGTTTGGCTGACTCGCGCCGAGCCGATCCGCTCGATCGAGCTCGAGGATCTGGAGTCCGCGGTGCGCGAGTGGGTGCCCGAGGCCGGAATCCGGCTGGAGGCCGATGCGGAGCGCGCGGTCGGCGCGGCGCGTGCGGCGCTCTCGGATCGGGACGTGCTTTGCTGCACGGGCTCCGTCTACCTGGCCGGCGCCGCACGACGCGCGCTCCGCGGCCGGATGGAATAGGTCGCATGGCTGGCGCCGAGATCCTGAAGCCCTTCTTCGGAATGATGCTGCTGACGCTGGTCGTCTGGCTCTATATGTACGTGCGTCGTCTGCGCTACATCTTCAGCGAGGGCGTCGATGCCCAGGCGATCTCGACGCCCGAGCGACTCGCACGGCGGATCCCGGAAGAGATCAACAACGCTTCGAACAACCTCAAGAACCTCTTCGAGCTCCCCGTGCTCTTCTACGCGGTCTGTCTCTACCTGCTGATCTCGGGCACGGCCAACTCCACCGATGTGGGGCTTGCCTGGGCGTTCCTCTGCTTCCGGATCGTTCACAGCGCGATCCAGTGCACGCTGAACCGCGTACACCTGCGCTCTGGCGCCTATTTCCTCGCGTCTTTGGCGCTCTGGGCCCTGGTGCTGAGGAATGCCCTGGCCGTCTTCGGCCAGGCGTAGTCTCCGAGCCCTTCGCGCTCTGATATCATTGCGCGATTCATTCGGGAGTACACGTCATGGCCAAGGAATATATTCAACCTGCGGAGCTCTTCGCGAGCCAACGGCTCGGTTACACGCAGGTCGTGAAGGCGTCGCCCGGCACCCAGGTCTTCATTGCCGGGCAGGTCGGATTCGACGAGAAGTTCAAGGTCGTGGGACCCGGCGACCTGACGATGCAGACCGAGCAGGCGCTGCGGAACCTGGGCCATGCGCTCTCGGCGGCGGGTGCCGCGCCGGATGACGTGACGATGCTGCGCATCTACATCGCCAACTACGACCCCTCGCTGGCCGCGAAGGTCTTCCCGGCGCTCGCGTCGTTCTTCGGCGACAACCCGCCGGCGCAGACTCTGCTCGGTGTGCAGTGCCTGGCCGCTCCCGAGATCCTCATCGAACTCGAGGCGGTGGCAGTGATCGACGATTGAGGCAGAGTCGGGTGAATGACCCCGTACGCTTGGCGAGGTGGGTCGTGGGCCTCTCCTGCGTGGTCTACACGGTCGCGGGTGTGCCCTTCTTGCTCTTTCCCGCCCAGATGACTGCCTTCGTCGGCGTGTCGCTCTCCAGCGTGACTGCGGACAACGACGTCCGTGCCGTCTACGGCGGCGTGGCTGTGGGTCTTGCGTTCTTCCTCGGGATGGCGACGCGGCGCGATGACTGGCTCGTGCCCGCGCTCTGGGTCATCGCGCTCACCCTCGGTGGGCTGGCGCTTGGCCGGTTCATCAGCTGGGGTGTTGCGGGCATACCGGAGCCGCTCGGGCTTGCGATGCACGTCGCTGAGGTCGCCGGCTTGCTGCTCTCTACCTTCGTGCTATGGCGACTGGATTGAAGGAAGATGGACCGGGTTCGCATCACACATTTCTCCGATCTGCTCTGTGTCTGGGCCTACGTGTCTCAGATCCGCTGCGACGAGCTCGTCGAGGCTTTCGCCAGCCGCGTTTCCATCGATACCCGTTTCCTACACGTCTTCGGAGACGTGACGGGCAAGATCGAGACTGCGTGGGCGAGTCGCGGTGGCATCGACGGCTATGCGAAGCACGTTCGTGAGGTCGTCGAAGGATTCGACCATGTCGAGTTGCATCCCCGGGTCTGGACCCTGAACACACCGACGTCCTCGATGCCGGCCCACCTGCTCCTCTGCGCCATTCGCCTGCTCGAGAGGGCTGGCGAGGTCGAAGAGGGCACGTCAGTCAAGACCGCGTGGGCGCTGCGGGAGGCCTTCTTCGCGCGATGCGAAGACATCTCCGACGGCACCGTCCTGCTCGAGGTGGCGGGAACTTGTTCTGCGAACGTGGAGGGGATCGCCACCGTGCTCGGCGATGGCCGGGCCCACGCCGCGCTGGCCGGCGATCTCGAGCAGGCTCGGGAGCAGATGATCCGCGCAAGCCCCACCCTGGTCTTCAACGAGGGTCGTCAGCGGCTCACTGGCAATGTGGGCTACCGGATCATCGAGGCCAATGTGCGCGAGCTGCTCGAGCAGTCGGCCGACCAGCAGTCCTGGTGCTGATGGCGGTCATCGACGGTCGGGCTCTGCTGGCCACGGCCGTGGCTCGTGCCGTGGCCGATCGCGCCGGTGGGTCTCGGACTGCGGGCACTGGGTGGCTGGCGCGATCGCGGCCTCGGCGAAGTCAATCGAACGTCTCGCGCATGCTCTCGATGGCCCTGCGGTGATCGACGGGCTCGTGCGCTGGTGCCGGGCCGGGTCGGTTCATCTCGAGCGCGCGCGCCGCCGCGCGCAAATGCCGCGCGGAGCGCATCAGGCGCTGCCGGGTCGTGTCGAGATTCGAGATCTGGCTGCGGGACAGCCAGAGCTTGCGAAGCCTGCGACCCAGACCCTTCTGCTCGTCGGCCAAAGCCACCAGGCGGCGTGCCAGTGCACGTCGCTCGTGCGCCTTCCATTTTGAAGGCTCACGCCGCCAGTCTACGTACTCCAATCCGGCCAATGCCTTGTGGACGGAGAAGAGCGTTGCATCCAGTGCGTAGAGCATCTCGTCGAGGGCGAGAAGCCCGCGTGTCGTCTTTTTGCGCGCCGCCTGGATTCGCGGACGCAAGCGCTCGAGCCGGGTATCGAGGCTGCGAAGCTTGCCTTTCTGGCACGCCTTGACGAAATACGCGCTCTCGATGCTGTCGAAGAAGAGGTATTGGAGCGGTGAGCCGTTGAAGATTGCAAAGCCGGGATCGTGCAATGCGCCGAGGGCGTGGTAGAGCCGCGCCACCTCGCCGCGCGAATCCCCGAAGACCAACCGTGAGAAGGCCTTGTCGAAGTCCTTCTTCTCGGCCGGGCCCGACCAGCTTTCCTGCGCCCCCCATGCGTAGGCGAGGAAGGAGTTGCCCTCTAGGTTGTAGTGGCCGAAGTCTCCCCAATCCGTGTTGACGAGGCCGATCGCACCGTACCTTCGCCCCGCGTCGGCCCAGCGCGAGATGTTCTCCAGGCTGTTCTGCATGCGTGGGAAGAGACAGTTCCAGCTCGACGTACCAGGGCAGACCATGAACTCGAGTCCATGACGCGCGAAGACCTCGACGCGGTCGTAGTCGAACTCAGCCTCGTACCACCAATCGAGCAGCACCAGATCGCGGCTGATCTCGGGGATGCGCTCCGGATGCGCGTGGACGACGTCCCCCCAGATCATCGTACGCTTGCCGTGGCGACGGGCCAGGTCGCGGATGCGTCGCACGTGCTCCAGGTAGAGGCCACCGGGTCCGAATGTCTCGTTCTCGTGCTTCGAACGCCCGCGACCGAGGTCCCAGGGCTCGTCGCAATTCGCATTGAAGAGCCCGGAGCGGAAGTTGGGCAAGTACTCGTCGTAGAGATCGGCGAGGAGCGTGTAGGTTCCGGGCTCGCTGGGGGCGACCGTCCAGCCCATGTCGGTCTCGGCCAGATGCCGATAGGCGGGCAGCGAGAGTACGTGCTCCATGTGGCCGAGCGATTGCAGGGTGGGTACCAGATCGACGAAGCGATCGGCCGCATAGGCGTCGAGGTGGCGCATGGTGGCGGCATCGAGAGGGCTGTCATTCCGCCCAATTTCCGGATGGCGGCGGAAGCGAAATGTGTGTTCGGTGTAGAGCATCAGCATGTTGAGCTTCAGGGATGCGCAGAAATCGATCAGCGCTTCCAGGCTCGCGCGGGTTGGCACCTTGCCGCGTGAGACGTCGAGCATGATGCCGCGCTGGCGCAGCGCCGGTCCGTCGTCGATCCGGCAGGCCGGTATCCGGCCCCGTGCGTCGACGAGTTGGAGCAGAGTCTCGACCGCGTAGCGCAGACCGGCCGGGCCGGCGCCCAGCAGGCGAATGCGATTGGCGCCAACCTCCAGCCGGTAGCCGTCGCGCCGCAGGGCGGGGTCGGAGGCGGCCGAGATCTGTGGAGATAGGGCCAGCACGATGTGCGGGCCGAGGCCCTCCGTGCGCGCGTGGCCCTCGATTGCAAGCGCGGCGCCGCAGCGCTCGCGGATCCCCTCGCGCAGCCGTGCCGCGGTGATTTCGAGGCGCCGGTCGAATGACTTCGTCCCGGCTCCCGTGATCGCGATCGGGATGCCCTCCGCGAGCCGGAAACTCCCGGCCTTGGCGCGCGGGCTGCGCGGATGGGGCACGAGCGGAGGCAGCGGCCGCGGCCTCTGCCGAGCGGCGGGAGACATCCGGCGAGTATACGCAGGCGTCCCGGGCGAGGCGGGCGCAGAAAGTGAAAGCGCCCGAACCGGCTCCTCGCAGATGCGAGGGGAGGGGTAGCCAGCTCGGGCGCCAAACCCTGGAGTCGCCCGGCCCGCTCGTCGCCAGGCCCGCGCTCCTTCCGAGCCCCTGACCAGAGCAAGCCCCGTGCCAGCCTGACTGATGCGGCAAACGTCACGCCAACTGCGCGGATTCTCGTCGACTGCGCTCGTCCGGTCGAAGCGAGCGCGCGCCGGCCGCGCAGTGGATCGGCAAGCAATCCCGGCACGGTGACACAAATTGCGTCGGGTACTCTCTCAGGCTTGGGCGAGTGCGCGGGCCATGGCACGCGTATGGTCCGGCGTCGCCCCACAGCAGCCACCCACGAGCCGCGCGCCGGCGCGGATCCAACTCGAGCCGTGACGTGCGAACTCGTCGGGCGTGCAGTCGCCGCCCGGCGCGAAGCCCGAGTCGTCCCCGGGCTCGCCCAGATTGGCGTAGATGCCGAAGGGCATCCCGCACGATTGGAGGACAGAGAGGCAGGCCGGCACCGAGGCGGGGGGCAGACAATTGACTGCGACCCCGAGCGGCCCGCTGGCTGTGATCCGATCGAGGGCCTCGGCCAGATCTTCTCCGGAGAGGAGCTTTGCGCCCTCCCAGCACACGAAGCTGACCACGAAGGGCAGGGCGGTTGCCTGCGCGGCGCGCGCTGCGGCCACCGCCTCGACGAGGCTGTTCATCGTCTCCACCAGGATCAGATCGACGCCCGCCATCCGGAGGTTTGCAGCGTGCCGGGCGTGCTCGCCGGCGAGCTCCTCCTCGGCGGGGACGAGATCGGGCCGATAGCAGTCTTCGAGCGGCGGCGCCGAGCCTGCGACGAAGACACGGTGGGCGGCGTACGCGGCCCCTTCGCGCGCCAGCCTGACCGCCAGCTGGGTGAGTTCGGCGTCCCGCGCCGCCAGGCCGGGGTCGGCCGCCGATGCGCGCAGGAGCGTTCGCCGCTGGGTGCGGAAGGTGGCGGCCGTCACGATCTCGGCGCCCGCCTGGGCGTGATCGGCGTGGATTCGTCTGAGCCAGTCCGGTGCAGCGAGTAGCGCATGGGTCGACCAGAGCGGCAGACCGGTGTACAGACCGCGGCGCTCGAGCTCGGTCCCCGTGGCTCCGTCGAGGAGCAGGGGCGGGCCCTTCTGGAGCCGCTCACGCAGTGCCCCGGATGCCGTCCCCTCCACCATCGGGCGATGCTCCCCTGCCTGTCGCGTCTACCCCGCGATACCCTGGCATGATGCAACGTCCGCTCGCGAGCAGCACACCGGACGCGAGGGGGGCGCGGATCCTGCCGCTGCATGTCGCCGTCTGCACCGGCGAGAGCGGCGGATGGGAAGAGCGCGCTCACGTGCTCTCCAGCGACGTCCTGCGCTTCGCGGATGGAGCCCTCGACGTGATTCTGGTGCGCCACGATCACGGCGAGGCCGCAACGCTGGACGTCTCGATCATGAATGCGGGCGCAGACCCGCTGCGCGTCCAAGCCGTGGAGCTGGCCTTCGATTTTCTGGGTCACGAGGCCTCCTCTCTCCGCTTCCTGCGGCACGGCTGGCAGTCCTGGTCGTTCACCGGTACGCGCGCCCTCGACGAGGCGGGCGAGCCCGCCTTCCCATCGGGCCCCTGGCTGCGTGGCATGTATCACTGCGTCGGCGTTCCGGGTCCGCGCCGCGAGGGCTGGCATGAGTCGGAGATCGTCTCGCTGGTGGGGGCGAGTGGGGGAGGCCCGGCCGCCCTGGTGGGTGTACTTGAGACGGGAAGCGCGTTTGGGATCGTGTATCTACGTCCGGGTGGGCTCGACGCCGCGGGCGAACGCAGTGTGCGGATCGTCGCGGAGCTGCGCGCCGAGATCGTGCTCGAGCCCGGCGCGCGGCGCGATCTCGAGTCCGTTCGTGTCGCTGTCGGCAGCGATGCCAATGCGCTCCTCGAGCGATTCGCGGAGCTCTGGGGCGAGCGCGCGGGCGCGCGGCGCGATGCCATATACCGGTCCGGCTGGTGCAGCTGGTACCACTTTTTCCGCGACGTGAATGAAGACGATCTGCTGCGCAACCTCGACGCCATGGTGTCGGATCGGTCCGGCATCCCAATCTCTCTCATCCAGCTCGATGACGGCTACCAGCGAACCATCGGCGATTGGCTGCACACCAACGAGAAATTTCCGCGCGGTCTCGCCCCGATCGCGCAGGTGATCCGCGAGGCCGGCTTCGAGGCAGGCATCTGGACGGCGCCATTCGCGGCCTCCGCCGAGAGCCGGGTGCTGGTCGAGCACCCCGACTGGGCGCTCAAGCATGGCGATCACTGGCAGCGCGGAACGCTCAACCCGGATTGGAGCGCCGATGGATGGGTGTACGCGCTCGACACGAGTCGGACCGAGGTCCTTGGTTACCTCGAAGGCGTCTTTCGCGAGCTCGCCGCGATCGGCTTCACGTATCAGAAGCTCGACTTCCTATATATGGCCTGCATGGAAGCGGGAGCCCACGATCCGGCGCAGACGCGCGCCGAGCGGCTGCGCGCCGGGCTGCTGGCGATTCGGCGCGGCGCCGGGACGGACGCGTTCCTGCTGGGATGCGGCTGCCCACTGGGTCCCGCCGTCGGCGTGGTGGACGGGATGCGGATCGGCCCCGACGTGGCGCCCTGCTGGGATATGGATCAGCCCCGGGTGATTCCGGGCCTCGAGCGCGTGCTGCCTTCAACGCGCAGCGCCATCCGCAGCATCCTGAATCGAGTCTTCATGCACCGCCGGCTCTGGCTGAACGATCCCGACTGCCTGATGGTTCGCGGCCGGCAGACGCGGCTGCTGCCCCACGAGGCGCGCAGTCTGGCTGATGTGATCGCGCTGACCGGAGGTATGACGCTCTTCAGCGACGATGTCGCGCTGCTGGGCGATGCCGAGCGCCGCCTCGTGCGCGAGGTGGTGGAACTGGGCCGGGAAGTCGACGCGATAGCGCCGCGGGGGAGCGCACGCTTGATCGACCCACTTGGATCCGACGATGCAACCCGCGTCGTGACCGCAGGTGTCGGACGCGATGCGCTGCTGGCCAGTGTGAATATGTCGGAGGGGCCGGTCACGCTCGATTTCGCCCTCGGCGCCCAAGGGCTGATGCCGGGGCCCCATACCGTGGAGCCGATCCACGCCGCTGCGAGAGCGGGTGAGCGCGCGCCAGAGCAATCCGCGGTCCCCACCCGGAAGCTGATTGCGCACGAGAGTGCGGCCTGCCGCATCGCGCCGGCTCGCGACTGGGTGGTCTTCTGCGATTTCGACGGGACCTTCTCGGTGCAGGATGTTGGCAGCACACTGGTCCGCGCGCGGCTGCCGGAACGCCGTGCTGAGCTCTGGCAGCGCTACGAGGATGGCGAGTTCGACGCCTGGGAGTACTACGTGGAGCTCTTCTCTGGCTTCGATTGTCCGCGCGAGGAGGTCGACGCCTTTCTGGGCACCATCGACCTCGATCCCGGCGCGAGTGAGCTGGTGGCGTGGTGCGCGAAGCAGGCGGTTCCGTTGCGCATCCTCTCCGATGGCTTCGACTACAACCTCGAGCGCCTGCAGGCCATATACGACATCCCCTTCGAGTACGCGTCGAATCACCTCGAGTTCGAAGGCACGCAGTGGCGCATCGAGCCCGGGGGTCGCAATCCCGACTGTGGCTGCGGGACGGGTTGCTGCAAACGCGCGAAGATCGACGCCTGGCGGGCCGCGCATCCCGGTGCATTCTGCGTCCACGTGGGCAACGGGCGTGTCTCGGATCTCTGCGGCGCGCTGGCCGCGGACCTGGTATTCGCCAAGGACTCCCTGGCCCCCGCATTGAGCGAGCGCGGCCGGGCTACCGTCCCCGGCCCGGGAGAATCACCTGTGTCCGATTCCGAACGCAAGAACGTGGTGGTGGTGGGAGCCGGTTTGGCGGGACTGGCTGCTGCGTGGCGCCTCA
>JAFDDH010000075.1 GCA_019310975.1 Deltaproteobacteria bacterium
AGCTGGGCGAATCGCGCGCCATGGTGGGCGATGAGGACCCCGAGATGGCCGAGCTGGCGCGTGCCGAGGTCGAAGCGCTCTCGTCGGAGCTGGCCGAGCTCGAGGCTCGCCTGGCCGACCTCTTCACGCCGCGCGATCCGAACGACGCGAAGAACGCGATCTTCGAGATCCGCGCCGGTGCTGGCGGCGACGAAGCTGCGCTCTTTGCTGCGGACCTCTTCCGTATGTACACCCGCTACGCGGACTTCTTGGGCTGGAAGGTCGAGCGTCTCTCGAGCTCCGAGACGCCGGGCGGTGGATTCAAGGAGGTCATCGCGCTGATCCAGGGGGACGAGGTCTTCAGCCGCTTCAAATACGAGTGCGGCGTGCACCGGGTGCAGCGCGTGCCCACGACCGAGGCGCAGGGGCGCATCCATACATCGACGGTCACCGTCGCCGTGATGCCCGAGGCCGAGGAGGTGGACGTCCTGATCAGCCCGAACGATCTGCGCGTGGACGTGATGCGCGCCGGCGGTCCCGGCGGACAGAGCGTCAACACCACCGACTCGGCGGTGCGCCTCACGCACATCCCGACCGGCCTGGTGGTGCAATGCCAGGACGAGAAGAGCCAGCACAAGAACAAGGCCAAGGCGATGACGGTGCTGCGCTCGCGCCTGCTCGAACTCGAGCAGCAGAAGGTCGCCGACGAGCGTGCCAGTGAGCGCCGCGCGCAGGTGGGTACGGGAGATCGCAGCGAGAAGATCCGCACCTACAATTTTCCGCAGAGCCGGGTCACCGATCACCGCGCAGGCGTCACGCTTCACAAGCTCGATCAGATCATGGAGGGTGATCTCGAGGAGCTGCTCGAGAGCGTCAAGGCGCACGTGACCGCGCAGGAAGAGGCGGCTCGGGAGACGCGATGAGTGAGTCGACGCAGTCCACGGCTGGCGCGGTGCCGAAGCAGACTGGCGAGCAGAGCTGGAGTGTGCTGGAGCTGGTGCGCTGGACGACTGACCACTTTCGAGGCAAGGGGATCGAGTCGGCCCGGCTGGACGCCGAATGCCTGCTCGCCCACACGCTCGGTCTTCGCCGCCTCGACCTCTACCTGGAGTTCGACAAGCCCGTCAGCCCCAGCGACCGCTCACGCTTTCGCGAGCTGGTGGTACGCCGGTCGAGCGAACGCGTTCCCGTTTCCCTGCTACTCGGCGAGAAGGAGTTCTGGTCGCTTTCGCTCAAGGTCAGCGGGGACGTACTGACCCCGCGCCCGGAAACGGAAACGCTGGTCGAGGCCGCACTCGGCTGGCTGACAGACGATTCCCATCCCTACGCGGTGCTCGACGTCGGCACCGGATCGGGGGCGATCGCCCTCGCTCTGGCGACGGAGCGGCCTCACGCGCGCATGACCGCGACGGACATCTCCACCAAGGCCCTACAGATCGCGCGCATGAATGCCGATCAGTTGCGCATTGGTGAGTCTGTTCGCTTCCTGGATGGGAGCCTCTTCGCACCCGTGCGGGGCGAGCAGTTCGATCTGATTGTCTCCAACCCTCCGTACCTGGCGAGGGAGGCCGCGGAGGCGCTCGCGCCCGAGCTCGCACACGAGCCGGACGTGGCGCTCTTCGCGGGTCACGACGGGTACGAGGTGCTTCGGCCCTTTGCGGCGGAGGTGGCGGAGATGCTCTTGGCCGGGGGGCGTGTGGCCGTGGAGGTCGATCCCGGGCAGGTGGAAACGGTGGCTGGCTGGTTCGCAGAGGCGGAGCTCGAAGAGATCGAAACCCGGCGGGACCTGGCCGGGCGCCCGAGAGTGGTGGCGGCCAGGAAGCCGGCGAAAAGCTAGCGGATCCAGGCTTGCGCGTTCGGCGGGCCCCGGGTCCGCAGGAGGTGCGAGCCGATGGCGAGCAAGACGAGCACGAAGCTGCTCCGCGTTCTCAAGACTGACGATCCCGACTTCGACGCCGCCTGGCAGCAGTTCTGCCAGCGCTCGGACGAGATCGCGCTGGACCTGGACGACGAGGTCCGATCGAGCATCCAGAGCATTCGCGAGGGCGGGGACGTCGCCCTCAAGGCGGCCGTACGGGCGGCCAGCGGATTCCGACCGGCGCGTATCGAGGTGACGCGTGAGGAGTGGGACGAGGGCTGCGAGGCCGCCGATCCCGCCGATCGAGCGGCCATCGGCAAGGCCGCGATGCGGATCCGCGAGTTTCATCGCAAGCGGGTGCCCTCGAGCTGGGAGATGCGCGAGGAGGGTGGCGCCTATATGGGACATCGCCTGCGCCCGTTGGCGCGCGTCGGAATCTGCGTTCCGACCGTGGGCGCAAGCCCGTCGTCGGTGATCATGAACGTAACGCCCGCGTCGGTGGTCGAGGTGCCGCAGATCGTGCTGAGTGCGCCGCCGCGCGAGGACGGAACGATCGCGCCGGAGCTGCTGATCGCCGCCCGCGTTGCCGGAGTACATCGTGTATTCAAGATGGGTGGAGCGATGGGAATCGCGGCACTCGCCTATGGGACCGCGAGCGTGTCACGCGTCGACCGCATCGTGGGCGGCGGGGACGACGAGATCGAGGCCGCCAAGCGCGTGGTGGCGAACGTCGTCGGCGTGACCGCACAGGCTGGCTTGCGCGAGGTCTGCATCCTGGCCGATAAGACCGCGACGCCGGCCTGGCTGGCTGCGGACCTGCTCTCCCAGGCCGAGCACGGCGAGCCCGCGCACACGGTCTTCATTACCCACTACAAGGGAATCCTGACCCGGGTGCAGGACCAGCTCACCCGGCAGCTCAAGGCTCTGGGCAAGACCCGCATCGTCAAGCAGGCGCTCAGTGCCCGCGGGATTGCGGTCGTGACGCGCAACCTCGAGGAGTCGCTGGCGGTTGCGGATCGCTATGCGCCCGAGCACCTGGTGCTGGCCGTGGATGCGCCCGAGCTGGCCGCCAAGCAGATCCAGAACGCCGGGGCGATCTTCCTGGGGCACTACACCCCCGTTGCGGTGGGCGACTACCTGGCCGGGCCCAACCACGTGCTGCCCGCCGGTGGAACCGCCCGCTTCGGATCGCCGCTGGGCGTCGAGGATTTCCTGAAGCGGACCAGCTTCATCAAGTTCGAGCCACCGAAGCTGCGCGAGCTGGGGGCCGACATCATGCGCCTCGCACAGGTCGAGGGGCTTGCCGGGCATGGCACATCCGTGGAGCTGCGGCTACAAAAGATCCGCCGGGCGCGCCGCGAGCGAGAGGCGGCCCGGGAGGCGGAGCTCTAGCGGGCCGGCTCGTCGGAAGGGCGGGAGCCCGGAAGAGAGTCCTCGGCAGCGCCCTCAGGTCGAGCTCCGTCAAAGCTGTTGCCCCACGGGGTAAGCGGCTGAAACGGGCCAGTGGTCGGGGAGCAGTTGCGATGGCGAAGCAGGTCGGGTCGGAGCGGATCGCCTCGGTGAGCCGCAAGACGAACGAGACCGAGATCCGTGTGGAGCTCGGGCTGGACGGAACCGGGCAGTACCAGATCGCGACGGGGATCCCCTTCTTCGACCACATGCTCGAGTCCTTCACGCGCCACGGGCTCTTCGACCTCGTGCTCGACGCCAAGGGCGACGTGCAGGTCGACCTCCATCACACCGTGGAGGACGTGGGGATTGCGCTCGGCCAGGCATTTCGTGAGGCACTCGGCCCGGCGCAGGGCATAAGCCGGTACGGATCCTTCGTGCTCCCGATGGCGGAGAGCAAGGTCGAGATCGCGGTGGACATCTCTAACCGCCCCTATCTCGTCTACAGGGTCGAGCTCTCCAACGATCGCATTGGCGACTTCGATGCAACCTTGGCCGAAGATTTCTTTTACGCATTCTCCCAGAGCGCCGGTCTCGATCTACACGTCGACAAGCGGTACGGGCGCAGCCCGCATCACGTCGTCGAGGCCGTCTTCAAGGGCGTCGCGCGTGCGCTGCGCGAGGCGGTCGCGATCGATCCGCGGGAGACTGGCTTGCCCACCGTGAAGGGCGTCCTCTAACTGCATTCAGCGGCATTCCCGGGAGCGAGAGCATGACCCCCCCTGCGCGTGTGGCCCTCGTCGACTACGGGGCCGGCAACCTCCGCAGTGTCGCCAAGGCACTCGAGCGAGTAGGTCTGCGCGTCGACGTCACCGACGAACCAGCACTCGTCGAGAGCGCAGAGGGTGTCGTGCTGCCGGGTGTCGGAGCATTCGCCGATGCGGTCGGGGCCCTGCAGAAGAGCGGGCTCGAGGATGCGGTCAAACGCTCGCTGGACGATGGGCGACCCTATCTCGGGCTCTGCTTTGGGCTGCAGCTGCTCTTCGAGGAGGGCGAGGAGCACGGCATCACGAAGGGCTTCGGTCTCTGCGGGGGTCGCGTCGAGCGCTTCCCGAATGTCGGAAAGGACGGCAAGCGCCTTCTCGTGCCGCACATCGGCTGGAACGAGGTGCGTTTTCGCGGCAGTCATCCGATGCTGGAGGGCCTGCCCGAGCGCGATCACTACTACTTCGTGCACTCGTACCGTCCCGTCCCGAGCGACGAGTCCATCGTGGTGGGTAGGGCCGACTACGGGGGCGAATTCGCGGCCGCCATCGCAAAGGACAGTGTTTTCGCGGTGCAGTTCCATCCCGAGAAGAGCCAGAACGCAGGACGCCGTCTCCTGGAGGCGTATCGTGACTGGGTGGAGGCGAGTCGGTGAAGCGCTCTCACGCATTGGTGATCGCATGCTGATGAAGCGCATCATCCCGTGTCTCGACGTCGACAAGGGCCGAGTCGTGAAGGGTGTTCGGTACATCGACCACGTCGATTGCGGCGACCCGGTGGAGGTCGCGCAGACCTACGACGACCAGGAGGCGGATGAGATCACCTTCCTCGACATCACGGCCAGCCACGAGGAGCGCGGCATTCTGCTCGACGTGGTGACGCGCACGGCCGAGACGGTCTTCATGCCGCTCACGGTCGGAGGTGGCGTACGCTCGCTGCAGGACATCCGCGATCTGCTCAATGCAGGCGCCGACAAGGTTTCGATCATGACGGCGGCGGTGAAGGATCCCGACCTCGTCGCCGCGGCGGCCGCAAAGATCGGCAGCGCGAACCTGGTGCTCGCCATCGACGCGCGACAGGTGCGGGGCGAGTCGGAGGAGTCCGTGCCCGGGCGCTGGGAGGTCTACACGCACGGCGGCCGCCGCCCGACGGGAATCGACGCCGTCGATTGGGCGGCCCGCATGGCGGAGGCGGGTGCCGGCGAGATCCTGCTGACCAGCATGGATCGCGATGGGACGAAGAGCGGCTACGACCTGCCCCTATTGCGCGCGGTCGCCGATCGCGTCCCCGTGCCCGTCATCGCGTCCGGGGGCGGTGGCAGCGCGGCGGATCTGGCGGCGGCGCTCGGTGGCGGTCCCGAGGAGGGGCACAGCCAGGCCGCCCTGGCGGCTTCCATCTTCCACTTCGGTGAGACCACAGTGGCGGAGGTCAAAAGGGCGCTCCTCGAGCGCGGGATTCCGGTGCGACCACCCGCTGCGGATTGAAATGCGCGGCTGGATGTGTCTTGAGTCATGGAGATGCCTCTGCTAGCTTCGGAAATTCGTCGCCAATCGTTCCAAAATCGCCTGGAATTCCGGGACTTTCCCTCGATCATGCGGCTCGCGGGAAGTGGCGGTGGCGGTGGCGGGAAGACAGGGCCAGTGGAGGCCGGCGGCGGTACCAACGGAATTGGAACGGGCCCCCTGGGGAGCCCGAAAGCTGAAGGAGCTGGGGAAGGTTCGGGGATTCGGCCACTCTGGACGTGCATGTCCGTGGGCGGCCGAGAGCGGACTGGGTGGGTGATCGGTGTCGGTGGTAGGTGCTGGGTGGTAAGTGCTCGGTGCTCGGTGCTCGGTGGTAGGTGGTAGGTCGATGGCACCGGGACGCCAGGCGCAAGCCGCCGGCAGCAGTCGTGCAGCCACCCATGACGTGCTCGCATCGAATCGATCGAGAGCGTAAGTTTTCGCCCGGGCGCGAAACGAGGCCGCGATGCCGGGAGAGAGCGGTTGCGTCCGCAAAGGCGATTCGACACGAACCCGCACATCGGGCCACTTACAAACCATCGGAATGCAGCCCGGGTCGAGAGACCCGAGTCTCGGATTCACGCGAGCACAACCACAGCGTCTCGAACCGAGGGTTGCCAGGAGTAAGAAGAACACATGCCGGTCGTGAAGGTCAAGGAGAATGAGTCTATCGAGCAGGCGCTTCGGCGTTTCAAGAAGACCTGCGAGAAGGCGGGCATCTTGACGGAGCTCCGCCGGCGCGAGTACTACGACAAGCCGAGCATTCGAAAGAAGAAGAAGGCTGCGGCGGCGCGCAAACGCGCGCTCAAGAAGATGCGGCGGATGACCCGCTAGGCGCAGGGTCTGAAGTAGCCGGGCGAGGGTACGTTTGGGGCGGATCCCGGAAACCACGATCCAAGAGATACGGGATCGAGCCGACATCGTCGGCTTGATCGGCCGATACGTCGAGCTGAAGCAGGCGGGCCGCAACTGGAAGGGCCTATGCCCCTTCCACGACGAGAAGACGCCCTCCTTCAACGTCAACCCGGATCGCCAGATCTTCCATTGTTTCGGCTGCGAGAAGGGTGGCAACGTCATCACCTTTCTGGTCGAGCATGACAACCTCACCTTCCCCGAAGCCGTGCGCACCCTGGCCGACGACCTCGGCATCGAGGTGCCGGAGACCGGTGGTCGGAGTGAGCGCGGCGAAGGTGAACGTGTCTTCGATGCGCTCGAAATCGCGCAGCGCTGCTTCCGCGAGGCGCTGCATTCGAGCCAAGGCACTGCGGCTCTCGATTACCTGACGCAGCGCGGGCTCGACGCGGACGTGATCGAGCACTTCGGGCTCGGCTTCGTGCCCGATCGCTGGGACACCGTGAGTCGCGCGCTCGAGCGAGCCTCTGTGCCCATACGCGTCGGCATCGCGGCCGGTCTGCTCGGCGAGGGCAAGTCCGGTGGCTCATACGACTACCTGCGTGGTCGAGTGACCTTCCCGATCCGCGACGTCCGCGGCCGGGTGATCGCATTCGGGGGTCGCGCGCTGGGCGACGAAGAGGGACCCAAATACCTGAACACGCCCGAGAGCAGCGTCTATCACAAGCGACGCACCTTCTACGGTTTCCCGCACGCCCTCGAGCCGATCCGCAAGCAGCGCCGCGTGGTGATCTGTGAGGGCTATTTCGACGCGATCGCGCTGCATCGCGCGGGCGTGGCCGAAGCGGTGGCGACCTGTGGCACGGCGCTCACGCCGGATCACGCCGACGAGCTGCGGCGGCGGCGAGTTGGCGAGGTGATTCTTCTCTTCGATGGCGACTCCGCTGGGCAGCACGCGATGCAGCGCGCGCTCGAGATCCTGCTCCGAGTAGATCTACGGGTGCGTGCGGTGGTACTTCCCGCTGGTCAGGATCCCGATGATTACCTGGCGAGCCATGGCGCCGAGCCGCTGCGGGCCCTGATCGATGCTGCGCCCGACGCCGTCGAGCTGGTGCTGCGTCACGCCATGATGGGTGGCTGCAGCACGCCCAACCAGAAGGCCGACGTGGTGCGTCACATGGCGCCGCTGATCGCCGCGATCGCGGGTCCGATCGAGCGTGCCGAGTACACGCGCCGTCTCGCCGTGGCCACTGGCACGGATCCGACGGCCGTCGAGGCCGTGGTCCGAGCCAGCATACGCGGCCAGAGTGTACCCGCTGACCACGACGTGGCGAATGGTCTAATAAGGCCGCGCAGCGCCGGCGCAGACGATCGCCACGTGCGTCAGATCGCACTCATTCTCAGTCACGAGCCCTCGGTGGTGACCGACGAGCTCTGTGCCCGCATGCACGAGGTCCTGCCCGAGTGTGCGTGGAAGGACATGGTCTTCCTCCTCGTGGACGCGGCCGCCGATGGCTGCGTGGACGCAGAGGGCGCCATCGATCATCTCGCCATCCAGGATCGGCTCGACGCCGATTCGATGAAGCTCCTGAGCGAGCTCATGGTCGATGACTCGATGCTGGACAGCGAGATGCCCGCTGGCGACGTGCTCGTGCAACTCGTCGTTCGCTACGAGGCGAAACGTCTCGCGGAGAGACAGAAGGAGCTGACGCGGCGCACGACGGATCCAGAGGAGGATGCCCGACGGATTCTGGAGGAGAAGCAGGCTCTCCTCGACCGCAAGCGCGCCGCGGCAGGGATCGGAACTGGAATGGCCCCATGATCGGAGAATGCGCTCGACGCTGATCTGAAGAAACGACCTGAAGAACAGATCTGAAGAACAGACCTGAATCACTGACCTGAAGTTGTCGCTGCAGTCACGAAGATCCAAGGAGACCCCCCCCATGGCCTCAGACGCGCCCACGTCTACGACCCCTGCTTCAGCGCTCGGCAAACCCGGACCCGCGAACGGGAAGTCGAGTGCATTGGCGAAACAGACACGAAGCGTTCGCACTCGAAAGTCGAAGAAGTCGAGTTCGGACGTCGCCTCCAAGACCGATGCGGCCGAGATCGACGTCGAGGCCGCAGCCGCCAAGTCGCTGCCCGCAAAGAAGCAAGCCAGCCCCAAGCCAAAGAAGTCGAATGGCCGTGCGCGCGCCCGAGCGACGAGCACCGACGATCGGCAGAGCAGCTCGGATCCCGTGCGCGTCTATTTGCGCGACATGGGCCAGGTCTCGCTGCTCACCCGCGAAGGCGAGGTGATCATCGCAAAGCGGATCGAGGCCGGGATTCACGACCAGGAGCTCATCATTCTCGGCAATGCGTTCGGGATCGCCAACGTGCTCGAGATCGGCGATCGGGTCGAGACGGACGAGCTCGAGCTCGGGCAGGCGCTCGATGGGCTCGATGCGGAGGGTGCGCCCCCCATCGAGGATCGGCGCAAGCAGCTGGCTCTCCTGCAGGGCCGCATCAAGAAGATCGAGGCCGAAATCGCTCGCAAGCGCAGCTCGATCACCAACTCGCGCACTACCCAGGCGACGCGCGATCGCCTGCGGGCCGAGATCGAGGATCGCTACGGGGATGTCGTCGTGCAGCTGCGTGACATGCGCTTCGCGAAGGCACGTATCCAGGAGATCGCCGGCTGCCTGGCCGAGCTCGACGAGTCCTTCTGCCTGCTCGAGGAGCGTGCCCGCAAGTCGGTGGCGTCGTGCGACGTGGGCCCGGAGGAGTTCGTGAAGCTCGCGAAGTTCGCGACGCGCCGGAGTGCCAAGGCGCGCGAGGCCCTCGCGATCCTCGGTGGCGATGCCGCAGTGGTTGCGGCCACTGCCGAGGAGCTCGACGAGATCGGCAGAGTCCGCGCCAAGCTCGAGGCCGACTGCCGCCTTACCCACGACGAGGTGATCGTCGCGCAGGACCGGCTCCAGGAGGCGCGCGCCCGTACCCACCAGGCCAAGAGCGAGCTCATCGAGGCGAATCTCCGCCTCGTGGTCTCGATCGCGAAGAAGTACACCAACCGCGGCCTGCAGTTCCTCGACCTGATCCAGGAGGGGAATATCGGCCTGATGAAGGCGGTGGATAAGTTCGAGTATCAGCGTGGGTACAAGTTCTCCACCTACGCGACATGGTGGATTCGCCAGGCGATCACACGCGCGATCGCCGACCAGGCGCGCACGATTCGCATCCCGGTCCACATGATCGAGACCATCAACAAGCTGGTGCGTGCGACGCGTCATCTCGTCCAGGTCCTCGGCCGCGAGCCCGCGCCCGAGGAACTCTCGGAGAAGCTCGAGCTGCCGCTCGAGAAGGTGAGGACCGTGCTCAAGATCGCGCGTGAGCCCATCAGTCTCGAGACACCGGTGGGCGAGGAGGATGACAGCTCGCTCTCGGACTTCATCGAAGACGGCAACGCTGTGAATCCGCAGGATGCCGTCATCCACTCGAATCTCGCCGAGCAGACTCGCCGGGTGCTCTCCACCCTTGCTCCGCGCGAGGCGCGGGTGCTGAAGATGCGCTTTGGGATCGATGAGCGGTCCAACCACACTCTCGAGGAGGTGGGCCAGGACTTCGACGTCACGCGTGAGCGCATCCGGCAGATCGAGGCGAAGGCGCTGCGCAAGCTGCGCCACCCGTCGCGCAGCCGCGTGCTGAAGACCTTTCTCGAGGGCTGAGTAGAGGGCTGCTCGGAGGGTTGAGAAGAGGCGTCGGCTGAGATCCGACCCGAGCCGGCAGGAGCGCTCGCGATTCCGAAGACGCCGCCGCCCTATCCCAGCAGGTGATCGGCAGCCGGGCCCGCAGGTGCCCGGAATGCCGTGTACGCCCGACCGTGTTACCGGCGGGGGTGCGCGGTTCAAGTGGTCTCCTCGGCGTTCCGATGATCCTTTCGCGCGGTCACGCAATTTGCGTGTTCGCATCGCGGGAGGATTTTGGTGCGACTCGTCGCTTGCAGGACCTGCCACACGCAATACGACGTCACCAGCGTCGTCGACGCGGAGATCCCGTGCCGTTGCGGCGAGAAGATCGAGAACCGCTCCTTCGACGGCATCGAGGCGCAGGTCCACCGCTGTGGCTCGTGCGGCGCTCAGGTGGGTGCGGATGCACTCTCGTGCGAGTACTGCTCCTCGGAGATCATTCGCGACGATGCGCAGCTCAGCCTGATCTGTCCCGAGTGCTTCGGCCGCAACGCTGAGGCTTCGCGCTACTGCACGGGCTGTGGTGTCGGCTTCCGCCCGCAGCAGGTCGAGGTCGAGGGCGTCGAGCTGCCCTGTCCGGTGTGTGGCTGCCTGATGCCGGTGCGCGCGATCGGCGGCTTGGGGATCAATGAGTGCCCGCAGTGCAATGGCATCTGGGCACCGGAGAACCGCTTCGACCACCTCGTCACCCAGGCTTGCGAGGTGGCGCGCAAGGCGGGACCGGGCGCTTCCTTCGCCGCGTCGGCCCGCAAGGCTGGCGCCAATCCGTATCTCGCGAAAGTCGTCTACCGCAAATGTCCCGTCTGCGACGCCCATATGCGGCGCGCCAATTTCCAGAAGCGCTCAGGCGTGATCGTCGATCGCTGCCATGAGCACGGCACCTGGCTCGATGCCGACGAGCTCGAGCAGATCGCCGGATTCATCCTCGAGGGAGGGATGGGGGCTGGCGGCGAGCGCGCGTACGCGATGAAGACGGAGCTCAACGCCATGCGACGCCGTGAGGCGGCCGCCCTCGCCCGCGCGATCAAGGGTGAAAGTATGACGATCGAGAGTGCGCGCGAGCGCAGTGGCAATGGCGGATTCCTCAGCATGCTCCTGAAAGAGCTGCTGGACTGAGAGGACTGACAGATGACATTGATGGACAAGCTTCGCGCCGAATTGATCGACATCGTCGAGTGGGTCGATGACAGCGAGCACACCCTGGTCTGGCGCTTTCCCCGCTACCACAACCAGATCAAGAATGGCGCACAGCTCATCGTGCGTCCGGGCCAGCAGGCCGTCATGGTCAGCCAGGGCAAGGTGGCGGACGTCTTCGGCCCCGGGCAGTATCGGCTCGAGACGAAGAATCTGCCCATCCTGAGTACTCTGCTCGGCTGGAAGTACGGCTTCGAAAGTCCCTTCAAGGCCGAGGTCTACTTCGTCAGTACGCGGCAGATCACGGATCTGAAATGGGGCACTCCGAATCCGGTCATCATGCGCGATGCCGACTTCGGCCCAGTGCGGGTGCGGGGTTTCGGGACCTACACCCTCCGGGCCATCGACGCGCGCATTCTGCTCTCGGAGCTGGTGGGCACGGATCACGACTTCGAGGCCGATGAAGTCACCGAGCTGTTGCGCTCCGCGATCAACATGGCGTTCGCGGACGTCGTGGCGAACTCGGGCATCGCGGTAATGGACCTCGCGACCCGCTACCCGGAGCTCTCGGAGTCTTTGCGCGAGGCCGTGGTGCAGCGCATCGATGACGAGTTTGGGCTCGAGATTCCACAGCTCTACATCGTCAACATCTCGTTGCCGGCGGAAGTCGAGAAGGCAGTGGACGCGCGCTCTGGCATGGGGATCCTCGGGGACATGGCGCGCTACCAGGCCTACCAGATCGGTCGGGCGATCCCCGATGCGGCCCAGAATCCGGCGGGCGGCATCGCGGGCGCGGGCATCGGTCTCGGCATGGGGATGGCGATGGCGGGGCCGATGATGCAGGGCGCCATGGGGGGCGGCGCCCCACCGGCCACACCGCCTCCGCCACCGACCCCGGTCACCTGGCACGTGGCCGAAAACGGGCAGGCGGTGGGTCCCTTCTCGATCGAGCAGCTCGGCCAGGCGGTCGGCACGGGGCGCCTGCAGGCCGCGTCATTGGTCTGGACGGCCGGCATGACGGGATGGACGCCGGCGGGACAGGTCCCGCAGCTGATCCAGCTATTCCAGACGGGACCGCCTCCGGTTCCAGGACAGTAGGGCTCAGCAGGGCTCGGCGGCGTGATCCATCCACGTGCCGAAGTCGCCGGGATAGTCGACGGCGGATTGGCGGGCGCGGATACGGACCCGCACGGCGTCGATCTGCTCCTGGGTCATGGGTGGCTGCACGGTGGCCTCATCGGCCACGCCCGATGCGATCGCCTCGGCCGACTCGAGCGCCGAGATCTGTGCATGCTTCCCCTCGTGGGGCGCGTCGCCGACACCCAGGTAGGCCTCGACGGCCTCCTTCGAGACCTGCCTGGCGTGCTTGCGCGACGCGACGATATTGCCCTTACCAGTCACCACGTTCCCGGCCGAGAAGACCGTCGGGTAGGCGGCGAGCCGCCCGTACGTCCAGTCGACGAAGTCGAAGAGTTCGCCCTTCATGTCGATGCCGTCGATCGGCTCGGGGATGCTGCCTATCGAGCTGATCACCACCGGTCCGCGTCGCTCGTAGGTGTCGTCCGTCATGCTGACGCGACCGTCCTCGACCCTTGTTCGCCGCAGGCGAAGACCCACCGCACGGCCGCCCTCGACGATCAGCTCGTCGGGTGCGGAGAGTGGCTCGATGCGCAGCTTGAATTTATCGCCCGCCTTGTCGAGCATGCTGCGCCGCGCCTTCTGCACCTTGGCGATTCGCTCTTCGCTGGCGTCATCCGGGATCGTGATGAGCGGCATGTCCTCGACGCGGCGCCGGTAGTAGATCGTGCAGCCCGCAAGATCCAGATCCTCCCAGGACAGATCGTGGGCGGCGAGGGTCTTGGGGATGCCCTTCACCTCGAGCTCGGTGATCGAAACGTCGATCCCGCGCTCGGCGAGCTTCCTGCGGGTCGTCGAGAGCGTGATGATCTTCGCGACGTCGATGGAGGCGAGCCCTCCGCCCACCACGATGCTGTCGTCGAAGATCTCGAATGTCTCGTCCTCGTAGGCGGGATCCTCCCTGTGGTTGAATGCGATCACGAAGGGGTTCTGATAGACGAGGCCCTTGCCCACGTATTCTTCGGCGTCCTCTACGGGCAGCGGCCGATCGCGCCAGGCGCCGTTCGCGAGCACGACGCACGTGAACCCCCAGCCGTCCACGAGATCCTTGAACTCGATGTCGTGCCCGATTTTCGTATTCGGCACGTAGTGGATCAGCGGGTGCGAGAGCTTCTCGCGGATGTTCTTGTACTCCTTCGCGCGCAGGCCCTGGTGCCAGCGCGGAAGCCCATCCTCGATCTTTCCGAAGGGTCGCGGATTCTGCTCGAAGACGGCGACGAGGATGCCACGCTCGGCGAGTCGATGCGCGACCTCGGCCCCGGCCGTCGCCCCGCCGATCACGGCGACACAGTGGCTGCACGTCTCGTTCTCCATGCCTCCATGTTCGCAGGAACGCGGGCCGCGGACAATGACCTGTGTGCTGCACTCGGCTCGGGCGGACTCGGGATCTCGTAGTCGGCAGTCGGATCGTCTGCATCGAGAGCTCATCGCTCCTTTGTGCAGCTTCCCCGCCAGCGGGTCTCGAAGGTCATGAGGCGCGCCGGCCTCGAGGCTATTCTTCTAGTCTCTTCTTCGATCCCAAAGAGCGATGGGAGGCTCCGCTGCAGACGCGAAGGCGCATTCTCTTCACCGTGCTCGTACTCGTGCTCGTGCTGGCGAGCGTTGGGTGCGGAGATCGGCGGCACGCGGGTGCGATCGAGGGCGCTCGGCTTCCGGAAGAGGTCGTCGCGGTGCGCGCGGAGCGCCAGCGTTCGCTGATACCGCGATCCGGGCTTTCGACCAGCCAGATCCTCTTTGGAGACCTCCACGTCCACACCACGTTCTCGGCCGATGCCTTCGAGGCCTCGCTTCCGATTCTCTCCGGCGACGGCGCCCACCCGCCCGCCGATGCCTGCGACTTCGCGCGCTACTGCGCGGATCTCGACTTCTGGGCGCTGACCGAGCACGCCGAGTTCCTGGATCCGCAGCGCTGGACCGAGAGCCGTGAGTCGGTTCGCGCCTGCGACGAGCGTGGTGGTGATCCGGCGTCGCCCGACATGGTGTCCTTCCTCGGCTGGGAATGGACGCAGATCGGCTCCACGCCGGAGAACCACTACGGGCACAAGAACGTGATCCTACGGGAGGTCGCGACGGGCACGGTGCCTGCACGTCCGATCGCCTACGAGGCGCCACTCGAGGAGCGCTTCACCGTCACGCTCGATCCGCGCGGCCTCTTCCTCGAGCTACTGAAGCGACCCTGGCTCGACTTCGCGAACCGCGGTGAGTACTGGGACAACCTCCGCTACATGATCGAAACGGTTCGCGTCCAGACCTGTCGCGAAGGTGTTCCGAGCACCGACCTGCCGGCGGACTGTCGCGAGGTCGCAGCCACGCCGGACGAGCTCTTCCGCAAGCTGCGCGCCTGGGGGGGGCAGAGCATCGTGATCCCACACGGTAATGCGTGGGGGCTCTACACGCCTCCGGGCACGTCGTGGGACAAGCAGCTCGTCGGTGCGATGCACGACGCCGAGCGACAGACGCTGATCGAGGTGCACTCGGGCCATGGCAACTCGGAGGAGCATCGCGCGTGGCGGGCCACACTCTTTGACGAAGACGGCGACGCGATGTGTCCGGCCACCACGGCCGACTACGAGCCCTGCTGCCAGCGGGCGGGCGAGATCATCAGGTCGCGTTGCGAGCAGCCGGACTCGGCCGCTTGCAGTGCGGACGTGCAGCGGGCACGCGACGCGTACGTGGCAGCGGGCTCGTCGGGTCATCTGACCGTTCCGGGTGCGCGCGTGGAGGACTGGCTCGACTGCGGGCAGTGCCGCGACTGTTTCTTGCCCGCGTTCAGCCATCGGCCCGGTGGGTCCGTACAGGCCGCCATGGCGACGACGGTGAGTGAGGAGGGCGAGGAGCGCCGCTTTCGCTTCGGCTTCATCGCCTCGAGCGACAACCACACGGCTCGTCCAGGCACCGGCTACAAGGAGTACGCGCGCACGCGCATGACGGATACTTCGGGCCCCATCGACGCAGCTTGGTCGACGCGTCTCTACGACACCGGGGCGAACGACGCGACCTCCACGAAGGTGCGCATGCCGGAGGAGATCACGATCACATCACCCCACGCCATCTACGAGACCGAGCGACGGACATCCTTTCTCGCGACCGGCGGACTCGTGGCCGTGCATGCGCGGAGCAGGACACGCGATGCCATATGGGAGGGCATGGATCGACGCGAGGTCTACGCTACGAGTGGTCCCCGCATCCTGCTCTTCTTCGATCTCTTGAACGGTGAGGACGGGCGGCAGCCGATGGGCTCGGAGGCGCGGCTCGCCGAGCCCCCTCGCTTCGAGGTTCGCGCCCTCGGTGCGTTGGAGCAGAAGCCGGGCTGCCCGCCCCACAGCCGGGGCCTTTCGGTCGAGCGCCTCGAGGGTCTGTGTGCGGGCGAGTGCTACAACCCCGGCGATCGTCGCCTGCGCGTGGCCCGCATCGAGGTAATCCGGATCCGCCCGGGCGGCCAATCACAGGCCCAGCTGATGGCCGCCATCGAAGATCCCTGGCGCATCATCGAGTGCCCCCACAGCATCGAGGGCTGCCGGGTGGAGTTCGAAGATGCGGAGTTTCCGGCCTCCGGCCGTGACGCCCTCTACTACGTTCGCGCGATCCAGGAGCCGACGGACGCCGTGGCGGGTGCGGGGCTGCGCTGCGAGATCGACGTGACAGGGGCCTGCAGCAACGTGGATCCGTGTCACGGCGGCCTCCGCACCCGAGCCGACGACGACTGCCTTGCGCCGATCGAGGAACGTGCCTGGTCGTCGCCGATCTTCGTCGACCACAAATTCGATCCGAGAGCCGCTTCCGCAGTCGCACCAACCAGGCCCGATCAAGTCGGGCGCTCGGTCGAATCCGCACACAGCAGGCGATGAAGCCGCTCGCACCCTCTTGTGTCGTTCAGGTGGGCTATTGTCGCGGGTATTCCGCACGAGTCCAGCCGAAGGGAAACGATATGCGACGCTCGATCCTCGTC
>JAFDDH010000076.1 GCA_019310975.1 Deltaproteobacteria bacterium
TCGGTCCACCGCCAGGGAAAGGACCTCGACGCCATGCTGCCCGCAGCGGCGCTCTGCGGCAGCGAACGCGTGCTCGACGTCGGTTGCGGGGCTGGCCACACGGCCATCGCCTTCGCGCCCCACGTCGAGCGCGTGGATGCGCTCGATCTCACCGAGGCGATGCTCGAGCAGACACGAATGGCCGCCAAGGCCGCCGGTCTCACGAACCTGCAGACGATGCGGGGCGACGTCGAGGCCATCCCCTTCGCCGATGCCGACTTCGATCTCGTGACCTGCCGACTCTGCGCCCACCACTTCCGGAGCCCGGCGCGTGCGCTCGGCGAGATCATGCGGGTGCTTCGCCCGGGTGGCCGCCTGCTGCTGGTCGACATCGTGAGCCCGGAGACCGGTGTCGAGGACACCTTCCTGAACGCCGTCGAGCTGCTGCGCGACCCCTCTCACGTGCGCGACTGGCGACTCTCCGAATGGCTGGCGATGTTCGGCGCGGCCGGATTCGCCGCCGAGGTGCTGACCACCTGGCCCCTGCACCTCGAGTTCGATAGCTGGGTTGCGCGCATCGGCGCGACGCCGGCGGCCGTCCGCGGCCTCGAGACCGTCTTCGATGCCGCCACCCGGGAGGTGCGCGACCACTTCGCGATCGAGCCCTCGCGTTCGTTCCGCATCACGAACGCGCTGCTCCGAGGCCGCCTGACGAGCTAGCCTGGGCGCAATGAGCGAGCCCATCAGCGTCCAGGATTTCTGCCGACACGTCCTCGAAGAGGGTGGCCTCGACGCAAAGCTCGCAGCGCCGCGGCGTGCCAACGGCGATGCCCTGCGAGACGACCCGGACGCGCCGGCACTCGAGATCGATGCGCCAGCCCGCAGCCTGGGTCTGCGCATGCGCGGAGGCGCACCGCGCCTCCCGCACCCGAACCAACTCGGGTCGCCGGAGGCGCGCGCCGTGTGTCTGGCGCGCTTCGCCCATCACGAGCTGATGGCGGTCGAGCTCTTCGCCTGGGCGCTGCTGCGCTGGCCTCTGCTGCCCGGCGAGCTGCGTGCCGGCTGGCTGCACGCCCTGGAGGAGGAGCAGATCCACTGCCGCCTCTACCTCGACCGGCTCGCCGCGCTCGGCGATCGTCTGGAGGATCACGTGCAGTCCGATTATTTCTGGAAGCAGGCGCCCGCCATCGCGGCCTCGCCCCACGGTGCACGGGCCTTCCTGGCCGCCATGGGGCTCACCCTCGAGCAGGCCAACCTCGACTTCTCGCTGATCTACCGCGACGGCTTCCGAATCGCGGGCGACGAGCAGAGCGCCCGGGTCTGCCAGCGCATCCACGATGACGAGATTCGCCACGTGCGGCTGGCCAGCGATTGGCTGATGCGGCTATCGCCGGACCACGGCAGCGACCAGGTCGCTGCCTACGACGAGGCCGTGCCCTTCCCCCTGGCCGCGAACCGTGCCAAGGGAAGGCGCTTCGACACCGAAGCGCGGCGGCGGGCCGGGCTCTCCGACGCATTCATCGAGCACGTGCGCGTTGCGCGCTCCAGCCAGGAGAAGGCCGGAGCGCGTTGACTCCCCGGCTTGCGTGACTCTTGACAGCCAACACGACGCACTTGATTCCGAATCTCGGGGCAGAGGAGACGCGCGAGTGGGCGCGCTTCGCGGCCAGCCCGGCCGTCGCGCGCACGGTGGCGTTGTGGAGGCTGCTCTTCGGGCCGGGCAATCGGCTGATCGGGCTTGATGGGCTTGAGAAGGTCGATGGGGTCGACGAGTCCTGGCCGAAGTCGCTGGGAAGACGTCCGGACGCCGCCGTATTCGGTTGGCTCGAGGCGCTGGCGTCGGCTGCATGGCTCGCCGACGAGGACGCAGCCGCACTCGCCAGGAGCCAGGGCGTGCCCCTCGTCTCGTCCCCGCCCGATGTCGTCCGCTCGGTACACGACAAGGCGTTCGCGCTCGAAGCAGCGCGCGAGCAGGGCGAAGAGCCGCGCCCGCTTCGCGGGCTCTGCCGCGTCTTCTCGCCCGCGGCGCTCGAACACGCGGCCGCGTCGCTCGAAGAAATCGAATCCGAGCTCACCCGCTGGCCCGCCTGGACGGCCGGACGCTTCACCCTCAAGCCCCGCCATGGCAGCAGCGGTCGCGGTCGCGTTGGCGGCCAGCGCGACACACTCGACGCCGACGCAATCCTCGGGGCCCTCCCCCGGCTCGCCCAGTGTGGCGGGGCCTTGCTCGAGCCCTGGCTCGAACGCACACAGGACCTCTCCGTCGTGATGCACCTCGGCCATCCGGATGCGCATCCCGACTCACGTGCCGGCTCTCATGACAACTCTCACGCCGACGCCCACACCGACGCCCACACCGACGCCAGGGCCGAGCCCGCTGTGACGATCCTCGGCTCGCTCGAGCAGCGCGTCTCCGACTCGGGCGTCTACCTCGGCCACCAGGGCGAGATCGACTCGCGCGGTCGCGTCTTCTCTGGCTCGGCCTACGACGAGCCGATGCGCGGCGCGGCCGCGGCGATCGCAGGGCGCGCCCGCAGCGCCGGCTATGCGGGCCCGTGCGGTGTCGACGGCTTCGTGTTCCGTCTGCAGGACCCGGGCGAAGACGTGCCGCGCGAGGTGCTGCGGCCGATCGTCGAGTTCAACGCCCGCTTCACGGTCGGGATCATCGTCGTCGGCCTGATCCGGCGCGCGCTCGCCCAGGTGAAGCAATCGCTCGATCTCGCGCCCGGCGAGCGCCTTGGCTTCCTCTTCGCACTGGAGTGCCCCGCGGCGTGGACGAGCTGGCAGAGCGGCTTCGGCGAGCTGGGCGAGCGGACGCTGCTCCTGCCGCTCGCGTCCGAGTCCGACGGAGGGGGCCCCGCCCTCCTCTTCACCGACCAGCTCGCACGGATCCGCGCCGCGCTCGAATAGCGCGGCTCGATCCGCCGGCTAGACGCCCTGCGGGCCCTTCAGCCGTTGGAAGCTCGGCGATCTCTTCTCCATGAAGGCACTCACGCCCTCCTTGAAGTCGGGGCGCGAGAAGCTGTCCAGCATCAACCGGAACGCCTCGGTGTTCGTGTGCGCCAGGCTCTCGGTCATGTCGAGGTAGATCTGCCGCTTCATGACGGCCATCGAGGCCGGCGAGCAGTTCGTGGCCAGATCCTTCGCGTATCCGTACACGAAGGGCATCAGCTCGTCGTGGGGCAGCGTGCGGTTGACGAGACCGATGCGCTCGGCCTCAGCGGCGTCGATCCTACGCGCCGAGAGCGTCAGATCGAGGGAGTGGGCGTGCCCGACGAGACGCGTGAGTGACCAGCTGATTCCCCACTCGGCGATCAGTCCGCGCTGTGAGAAGGCGGTCGTAAAGACGGCGCGGTCCGACGCGAAGCGCAGATCACAGCAGAGCGAGATCGGCATCGCCATGCCGGCGCATGGGCCATTGATCGCCGCGATCACCGGCTTGCAGACCTTCATCGGATACGAGTACGCGCCGTGCACGGCGGCGTCCATATTCGGGTCGCCCGGCTCGGCCGCAAGATCGCTGAAGTCCGGCCGCCCCCCGCCCTGCCCGTCGCCCGTCCCGGCGCTCAGGGTCTGAAGATTCTTCAAATCGGCGCCTGCGCAGAAGCCACGGCCCGCTCCCGTCAACACGATCACGACGACCCGCTCGTCCGCCTCGGCGCTCGCGAAGGCGTGCTTGACCTCGGCCCCCATGCGATCCGTCCAGGCGTTGAGGCGCTCGGGACGATTCAGCTTGATGGTGGCGATCGGGTCCTCGACCTCGTAGATGATCTCTTCGTACATGCTGTCTGCGCTCCTGGCTTCGTCTCGGATTGTCTGGTTCCTGCGAGTCTAGGCCATTCCGAGGCCCTCGATGGGAAATGGCCAGCCCGCGGACGCTCGACGGGGACGATCGGTCCTTGCGCCTCAGAAATCGGTGGATTGGCCCGAGGGGCTACCCTCGCGCGCGCGATGCAGCTGCGCGTACTCACACTCAACGTCTGGGGTCTGCCTTGGGGGCTGGCCCGGGATCGCACGGCGCGCATGCGCGCCATTGGTGGGCGACTGCCCGACCTGGATGCGGACGTAATCGCCTTCCAGGAGGTGTGGGCCCCGGCTGCGCGAGAGCAGCTGATCGACGCGGGTCACGCAGCGGGCTACGAAGCCATCTGGCATCGCGAGCAAGCTCTTGGTGGCAGCGGGCTGCTCGTGCTTTCACGCCATCCGATCGCGCGCGCCTCGTTCACCCCCTTCACACTGCGGGGCCTGCCGCAGCGATTGCTGCACGCCGACTTCTACGGCGGCAAGGGCTTCGCCGTGTTGACGATCTCGATGCCCGACGGCCCGGTCCACGTCGTCGCCACCCATCTGCACGCGGGCTACGTGCCCGAGGGCGCGTCCGATGAGTACCAGAGCCTGCGCGTCGCACAGGCCGTCGAGATCGCCGCAGCCATTCGCCGGATCGACGGGCCGCTGGTTGCGCTCGGCGATTGGAACTTCGGCGAGTCGGATCCCGAGTACGCGGTACTCGCCGGGCTGACGGGCATGACGGAGGGCGCAGCCGCACTCGACGTGCGCGCACCCACCCTGCTTGGCGACCATCCATACCGCCGTCTCGGCTCCGCGTCCGAGCGAATCGACATGGTGTTTGCACGTCCGGGCGAGCACCGCCGGGTCCGCTTCGAGTCGATCGAACGCGTGCTCGCCGAGCCGATCAAGATCGGCGGCCGGCGCGGCGCGTACTCGGATCACACCGGCTTGCTGGCGGTGTTGAGAGTCGAAGCCGGAGCGCTCGGCGAGTCAGAAACACCCGGCCCACGCCTCGATCCCGCCGCCCTCGATCTCGCTGACGAGTGGCTCCGCATCGGCCTCGACACCGCACGCACGCGCCGCAGCCGCGAGCGCGGTCTCGCCGCGGCGGGCTTCACGCTGGGCGCAGCGGCCGGCGCCTTGGCCTTTCGCGGCCGGCGCGCCTTCGTACGCGGCGGACTCGCGAGCCTCGCGGGCCTCGCGCTCGGCAGCAGCGGCGCCTTCGCCTGGCTGAGCGAGTGCTTCGTTGCGGACGAGCTGGAGCGCTACGCGCAGATTCAGGGGCTGATTAGCGCACTGCGAGGCGAGCTCGACTGAGCTGCTAGCCTTGCCGGCCATGTCCATCGAGGCCGTCATCTTCGATCTTGGCGGAGTCGTGCTCGGCTCCCCGCTCCACGCCATCCGTGCCTATGAGCGTGAGCTCGGCCTGGCCCAGAACGCCATCAATCGCGTGGCCGCCGCGACGGCGCCCCACGGCGCGTGGTCACGCCTCGAGCGCGGCGAGCTCGAGATGGAGACTTTCTACGCCGAGTTCGAGGCCGACTGCCTGGCCGCCGGCCACACGATCTCGGCGCGCGACATGATGGCTCGCATGGCCGGCGCAACCGAGCCGCGCGAGAGCATGCTCGAGGCCATCCGGCGTATCCGGGCCGCGGGTCTGCGCGCCGCCGCGCTGACCAACAACTGGGCGAGCCCCGAGGAGAGCAGCAATTCGAACGACGGTACGCGTGCGCTCTCCGCACTCTTCGACGTCTTCGTCGAGTCCAGCGTCGAGGGTCTGCGCAAGCCGGACCCGCGCATCTACGAGCTGACCTGCGAGCGCCTGGCGGTCGCACCCACGCGCGCGGCCTTCCTCGATGACATTGGATTCAACCTCAAGCCCGCCCGCGCGCTCGGCATGACGACCATCAAGGTCGACGAGCCGGAGCCCGCACTCGAAGAACTCGGCCGCGTGCTCGGTCTGCGGCTACTGGACTGATCGGCGCTGCTCGGCGCTCAGTCCGGATCGGGGTAGTCGAGCCGCGCACTCGGCGACATCGCAACGCTCTGACACGTGAGCACCCAACCCTGCTGCACCTGCTCTGGGCCGAGACCGCCGTCATTGAGCTTCATCTCGACCCGGCCCTCCTTGACGAGCGCCATGCAGGAGCCGCAGTAGCCCTCCAAGCAGGCGCAGGGCGCGTCGAGACCGGCTCGATGCGCGGCGGCCAGGATGGTCTCGCCCTCGTGGACCGGCACGGCCTTGATCTCGCCGTCCAGGTAGACCTGCACGATCGCGCTGGCAGCGCCCAGATCGGCGGGCGGAGGTGCATCGAGAGCGGCCAGCTCGGGCGAGATGAAGCGTTCGATGAAGATCTGGTCGGATGCGATCGACTCGGCATCGAGGGCCTGCTCGACCACGTCCATATAGGGCCCGGGGCCGCAGATATAGAAGTCGGCGCCCGGGTCGGCACGCGCGTGCGCGCGAGCATCCTCGACACCGAGAAAGCCATCGACGTCGTCCAGCCGGTGGATGAGCGTGAAACGCTCGGAATGCGCGGTGGCCAGTGCGTCGAGCTCATCGCGGAAGATGATCGAGCGGTCATCGCGGTTCGCATACACGAGAACGATCGCGCGCTTCGTCGTCGCCAGCGCGCTCTTCACCAGCGAGATGACGGGCGTAATTCCGCTGCCACCGCCAAACATCACGAGGGATGTATTGCGCTCCTGCAGACAGAAGTGGCCGGCGGGCTTCATGACGTGGAGAGCGTCGCCCCGCACCAATTGGTCATGGAACCAGTTGGAAACACGCCCATCCTCGACGCGCTTGATCGTGACCTTGTGCTCGCTCTCGCAATCGGGCGAGCTCGCCAGCGAGTAGCAGCGCACCAGGTGGTGGTCGCCGATGTGGACCCCGAAGCTCAGGAACTGGCCGGCCCGGTACGCAAAGGTCTCCTTCAACGTTTCGGGAACGCCGAGCACCACGGATCGCGAGTCGTGGGTCTCCTCGATGACCCGCTCGACCCTGAGCTCGAAGAAGGGGCCGTCTCCCGCCCCGCTCTCCTGTACCGCACTCATCTCACTTCGCTCCATCACTTCGAGCCAGAGCGGCCCGTCCACGCCGCGCCGAATGCTCCGGCCTCAGCGCTCTTCTGAGGACGCGTCGGCCGCTCCCGGCTCCGCTCCGGCGCCCTCGTCGTCCAGCTCGATCTCCACGCTTCGCCCACGCCCGGTGGCGGGCCGCAGCGCCACATTCACTCGCCCGGGCAGCAGCCGGTAGCCGTCCTCGGTACGCGTGCTTCGCAGCGCCACCTGCTGCGACCGGTAGCCCTGGCGCTTGATCATCACGATGTGGCTGCGGTCGGCCCGCAGCTCGACGGACTCGGGCGCGCCGCCCGCGAGGCGCCGACCATCGACATAGACCTCCACGGGCGTGGGCTCGAGGGCGAGCGAGATCGTCTGAGTGGGGGCACAGCCCGCGACCCCGCAGGCGAGCAGCGCGGCCCAGGCCCCCCTCGCCCATCGTTCTCCGATCCGCGACGACAATGCTCTCCCCACGATTCCGGAGACTACCCCGACCCGCTGGTGGTCCCAAGGCGTGGCCAGTGCCCGCCTGCGCGGATAGAATCCGCGCCCCGCACCACTATCTACGTGGAAACACACGTGAATTTGACCTTAGAAGAGCCGGGGCCGCGTCCGGGCGCCACACAGGAGTACAACCGGACCCACAGCAGAGGGTGATTGGGAGGAGTGGGCGATGAGCAAAGAGTTCGGTTGAGGCGTCTGGTTCGGGTCCAATGGGACGGCTCTTGGCGTTCGATCAGGAGCCCCTTGGGGTCCATTGAATGTATTGCTATTTTATGTACATTCTTGTCATGCGGATTGCCTGGGACCCCGAGAAGGACGAGGGGAACCAGGACAAGCACGGGGTCACCTTCGCTGAGGCGCAGACGGTCTTCGAGGATCTGGAAGCACTCTATATCCACGACCCGGACAGCGCCGACGAAGAGCGCTGGGTGGTGATCGGCATGAGCGTTCGTATCCGGCTCCTGACCGTGGTGACATGGGAGTCGGATGACGAAGGCATACGCAGAATCATCTCAGCGCGACGAGCAACCCAGGCAGAGACCCGAGCCTACGCGGGGAAATTTTCATGAGAGAAGAATACGACTTCAGCAATGGCGTGAAGCGGCGGGACATCGCCCGAAAGCTGGGCGCAAAAAAGGCCGTCACCATCCGACTCGACGAGGGGATCGTCGACTATTTCCGCGATCTCTCGAATGAGGTCGGGATCCCGTACCAGAGCCTCATGAACCAGTTCCTGAGGCACTGCGTGGTGACGGAGATGCGACCGACCGGCCAGTGGATGGAGGCCCGCTCGGGGTTCGTAGACTGGCTCTTCGAGCAGGTCAACCGAGCGGATGAAGTGGGTGAGCTCGCGCGCAATGCCCGCACTGCCGAGCGGTTCCCACGCGATATCCACAAGCACGAAACGCTGCTCGAGCACCTTCAGGAAGTGGGCGGACTCGAACTACATGCGAAAGGTGCGAACCGTGCCTGGCAGGAGTGGGAAGCGTTCAGCGTTTCATAGGAAAGCGCTAGCGCAATGATCTCGCCAAGTTGTGGGCCGGCGGGCCTGACCACGCGAAGTCCTATCGTGCCTCGCCCGATGGAGGCGGACATCGGGCGACTGAGCGGTGCGAGCGGGGCTGGAAGCTATCGACCTGCGCGGATAGAATCCGCGCCCCGCTCCCACGTTCCGAGGATGCCATGAAGCCGCAGCGACGCCCCGACCGACCGCAGTTCTCGTCCGGCCCCTGCGCGAAGCGACCCGGCTGGTCGCTCGCCAACCTGGAGGGCGCTCTGCTGGGCCGGTCGCACCGTTCGGGCCCGGCCAAGGGCCGCCTGCAGGAGGTGCTGGACCGCTCGCGCACCCTGCTGCGAATGCCCGAGGACTATCGGATCGCCATCGTGCCGGCCTCCGACACCGGCGCCGTCGAGATGGCGCTCTGGAGCCTGCTCGGTGAGCGTGGCGTCGAGGTGCTGGCCTGGGAGAGTTTCGGCCGAGGCTGGCTGACCGACATCGAGACGCAGCTGGGGATCACAGATCTGCGCCCACACACCGCCGACTACGGCGAGCTGCCGGACCTATCGGCCGTGGACTTCGCGCGCGATGTCGTCTTTACCTGGAATGGCACGACCTCCGGTGTGCGCGTGCCGGGCGGTCAGTGGATCCCGGACGAGCGCGAAGGGCTCACCCTCTGCGACGCCACCTCGGCCGTCTTCGCGATGGAGGTGCCCTTCGAAAAGCTCGACGTGGTGACCTGGTCGTGGCAGAAGGTGCTCGGTGGAGAGGCCGGCCACGGCATGCTGGTGCTCTCGCCGCGTGCGGTGGAGCGGCTCGAGCGCTTCACCCCGCCGCGGCCACTGCCCAAGATCTTCCGCATGACCCGGGGCGGCCAGCTGATCGAGGGGCTCTTCGAGGCCGCGACCATCAACACGCCCTCGATGCTGGCCGTGGAGGACGCGGTGGACGCCCTGCGCTGGGTGGAAGAGATCGGCGGCGTGCCGACGCTGATCGCACGCAGCGAGGCCAACCTCGCGTCGATCAGCAAATGGGTCGACGCTGCGGACTGGATCGACTTCCTGGCCGGCGATCCGGCCACGCGCTCGTGCACGTCCATCTGTCTGAAGATCGTCGACCCGTGGTTCACGGGGCTGGCCGAGGACGAGCGCGCGGCCGCGGCCAAGAAGATTGGCACGCTCCTCGATAGCGAGGGCGTCGCCTTCGACATCGGGTCCTACAAGGACGCCCCGCCCGGGCTGCGCGTGTGGGGTGGCGCCACGGTGGAGAACGCCGACATCGAGGCGCTCCTGCCCTGGCTCGACTGGGCGTGGGAGCGCGTGAAGCAGGGCTGAGCGCGAGACTAGAGGCGCAGCCGGAAAGTCCCCCGTCGCACCGAGAGCGCGGCTGCGGGTCGCTGGCAAGGCGCGCGACCGAGGCGTAGCCGTCGTTACGGGGACGGGAGCGCAACGCAGCCAGCGGCCCGCAGACGTGCTCGAATGCAGGGGGACTTTTCGGCTGCGCCTCTAGGCCGGCTTCGGGGGCTCGTCGGTCTCGGGCCGCGCGCTCGCAATCGGAGTCTCCGGCGGCAGCGGATCGACGAGAGCAACCTTCAGCGCCTGCAGGCGCTCGATCTCCTCTTGCTGGGTCCGCAGGCGGTCCTTCTTGGCCTCGAGCTCACTGCGAATCGAGACGTAGAGCCGCTCCTGTGTGTCGATGCGGCCCTTCAATCGGGCGTTGGACTTCTCCATCGCCGCCAGCTCCGGCCGGGCCGCGGCCAGCGCGGCCTCGGCCCGCTCGCAGCGCCCACGCAGCGCCTCGATGCCGGCGTTGTCGAGCGACGGGGTCTCGGGCCCGGGCGCCGCTTCGACTTGCGCGGCCTCGGCGCGAACTCGCGAGAGCTCCGAGGAGAGCCCCGACGCCTCGTCGCGTGCCGCATCGCGCGCCTGGCGGGTCTGCTCGAGATCGGCCTCGAGTGCCTGCACCTGCGAGGCCGTCGCACCGTGCCCGGCGTCCTGGGCACGGGCCGCACGCCTCTTCGATTTTTCGAGCTTCTTGCGCAGCTCCACCAGCTCGTCGCTGCCGCGTCGTTGTTTGGCCTGGATGCGTTCGAGCTGCGCTCGCGAGGACTGCAGCTCGGCGCGCAGCTTCTCGTTCTCGACGCCGCTCTGCCCCAGCTCGACACCGAGTCCACGCACACGCAGGTAGAACGCAAACGCGGCCACGCCCGCCACCCCGGCCAGGATCGATACGATGAGGCTCGTCATGCTGCCTCCCTTGTACCACGCAGGACGACCCCAGCGAACCCCGTTCAGGCCCCGACGCGGTAGAATGCGTTGAAGGGATTGTCGACCTCGAGTCGCTCGAAACGTCCGAACCCCGCCTCGCGGCAGTATGCCTCCGCCTTGCCCGGACCCCAGGCCGCGCCGAGCCCCTCGCCGCCCTGGGCCAGGGACTGCGTCAAGCAGTGCAGCGTACTCATCGCGTAGGTGAGCGCGCCCGCAGTATGCAGGTTGTCGGCCAGGCGATCACCCGCCACCGGCTCGACCATCAGGTACGTGCCACCGGGTGCCAGGGCCCCGCGCAGGTGTGCGAGCACCTCGCGCGGCTTGGCGAGGTCGTGGATCACGTCGAAGGTGGTGATCAGATCGAAGCCGGAGTCGCGGGGAATCGCCTCGGCGCTGCACTGCTCGAAGCTCACGTTCCGCACGCCCTCCGCTCCGGCCGCGGCCCGGGCACGCTCGACGGACTGTGCGTCGAGGTCGAAGCCCACGACGCTGGAGTTGGGCCAATGACGCGCCATCGTGAGCGCCGCGTCGCCGCTCCCGCAGCCCACGTCGGCCACCCGGATGCCGCGCTCGAGCGCCTCCACGACGTCGGGCATGGCCGCGAGCCACCTGCGCGCCAGCAGAATGCGCGTGCCGGGACCGTTCGAGCGCGCAATGCCCTCGACCATGTCCAGGCCGAACTCACTGAAGGGCACGCCGCCGCCCTCGCGGCAGGCTCGGGCCACGCCGGGCACCGCCCGGTAGAGGGCCGGGACCATCTGGCTCCAGCCGCCGAGAAAGTAGGGACTGGTCTCGTCGGCCAGGCAGGCCGCGTGTTCTTCCGGCAGCTCGAAGCGCTCACTCGCCTCTTGATAGATCAGGATCTCACTGGCACAGAGCGTCGCCAGGATCTCCTCCAAGTAGCGCCGGTCGAGTCCCGTCCTCGCCACGATTTCGTCGAGGCTGAGTGCACCCTGCCCGGCCAGCGCCGGGAAGAGACCGACGCGGTCGGCCACCGCCATCACACCCATCACCGCCGCACCCGTGGTCATCTCCATGAAGCGGCCCATGAAGGCCCGCATCGCTTGCTTGTCCATGGCCCTACTCCATCGTCCGGGTCGAGGTGAAGACCGCCATGCCCGCCGCCAGGCTCAACATGATGGCGGAAGCCAGCTGCAGTGTCCCATGCAGCCCGAGCGCGCCAATGGCGAAGCCCGAGAGCATCGCGCCGAGCGGTGCGCCGCCCATGAACCCCAGCTGATACACAGCGAGCACGCTGCCGCGACCGTCCGCGGGGGCGGCCTCCTGGTAGAGGGTGCGGCTGCAGTTGATGAAGACGGCTCCGGAGAGCCCCCACGCCAGGATGAGCCCGATCAGCACGCCGAAGGGCACGCCGATCCCCACGACTCCCTCGATGATTGCGCCACTCGCCAGCGCCAGCAGGGCCGCCCTGCCCTTGCGCCGAATCCCCCGGCGCCGCAGCACCAATGAGCCGGTGATCGTACCCAGCGGAAAGAGCATGAAGACCACCGAGAGCGCGTCGATCCCGGCCGCATAGTAGTCGCGCACCATCAACGGGAACACGACCATATAGGGGCCCACGAAGAGAACACCGACGGCCACGACCATGATCGCCGGTGAGCGAAGCTCGGGCGTGCGCACCATCAGGAAAACGCCGCGCACCAGATCCCGGATGTGGGGTGTCGGTGCAGCCGGTCGCGGCTCGGAGGCGGGGATGGCGCGCGAAGCGAAGCAGCCGATCAGGAGTGTGGCGGCCTGTACGACCAGCATCGGCGCGCTGCCGACCACGCGGGCGAGCGCGGCGAGCAGTGTGCCACACGCCTGCGAGCCAAACTGGATTGCCGTCATGCCCGTCACCGCGCGCATCATGTCCGCGCCCGCCACGCGCGAGAGCAGCGTGTCGCGCGCGGGCATCGAAAAGGCCTGGATGGTGCCAATGGTGAGCCCGTAGGCGATCAGAATCGCGAGATCGAGGTCGCCGCTCGCGCTCGCCACCGAGAGCAGCAGCACCGGCACCACGGCCAGCGCGTGCATTGCGATCAAGAGCCTGCGCGGGTCCACGCGATCCGCCAGCGCACCGCCCGCCAGGAGCAGGAGCGTCGCAGGCAGCATGGTGGAGGTCTGGGCGATGCCGACCCACTCGGAGCTGGCGCGCAGCTCGCCCACGACGATCCACGAGAAGAGCACCTGCTGCATCCCCCAGGCGCCGAACCAGCTGCCGGTGCCGACCACGAAGGCGGCGTATCCCGGCGCATGGCCCGCTGCCAGCTCGGGCGCCGACTCGGAGCGGACCTCTGCGGTGCCCGCCACCTTCCGTCCTTTGCCGGCGTGGCCGTCGATGCTGTCTTCCTGCGAGCTGGACGGCTCCATCATGGCGAGAGTAACCCGGCACGCGAGAGCTGGCGCGGCCGCGAGCCCGGCCTATCCTGCCGCCCGACTCGAGCATGCCCGTAGCCGACCGCCTGATCCGAGCGACGAGAACACTTCGCCGCGATGTCGACAGCCTGTACTTCGGCGCGCCGATCACGCACGTCTACAACCCGATCGCGTACGCGGCCCGGCCCCACAACGCGTATCTGCGCCGCTACGCGGACGCCAAGCGGCGCGTGGTCTTCCTCGGCATGAACCCGGGCCCCTATGGCATGGCGCAGACCGGCGTACCCTTTGGCGAGATCGCGCGGGTGCGCGACTGGCTCGGCATCGAGGGCCGTGTCGACGTGCCGGAGCATGAGCATCCGAAGCGCCCCGTGCAGGGCTTCGCGTGTACGCGCAGCGAGGTCAGCGGCGCACGGCTCTGGGGTGCGATCGCGGAGCACTTCGGCACCCCCGAGCGCTTCTTTCGCCACCACTTCATCGCCAATTACTGCCCGCTCGTCTTCATGGAGGCGAGCGGACGCAATTGCACCCCCGACAAGCTGCCCGCACCCGAGCGCGAGCCGCTCTTCGAGCGCTGCGACCACTTCCTCTCGAGGCTGGTGGAATTGCTCGAGCCCGAATGGATCGTCGGCGTGGGCGCGTTCGCGACCGGGCGTGCGCGCGAGGCACTGGCCGGAGCCGACGTACAAATTGGTCAGATCCTGCACCCGAGCCCCGCAAACCCGAGGGCCAACAAAGACTGGACGGGTGAGGTGAGGGGCCAGCTGCGCGCGCTGGGGCTGTGCCGGGACTGAGCGCGCGCTAGATGCCCTCGTCCCCACCGTCCGCGAGCTCCCGATCGACACCCAGCCGGCGCAGGAGCGGCGCCATGGTCAGGCCCTGGACGAGGATCGAGAAGCTGACGGCCACGTAGGTCATCAGCAGGATTCCCTCGTAGGCGTCACGATCCGCGCGTCCGAGCGTGCCCGAGAGCGAGAGCGCCAGTGCGACCGAGATGCCGCCGCGCAGCCCGCCCCAGGTGAGGACCTTGGCGGCGTGCGGTGTGAAGCGGCGCAATCGGCGCAGCGCAGTCAGCGGAATCCCCACGCCGAGCGCGCGCCCGACCAGCGTGATCGGGATCGCGAGCACCGCCGCCGCCAGCCAGCTCCCATGGACCGAGAGCACGATCACCTCGAGTCCGATCAGCACGAAGAGGATCGCGTTCAGGATCTCGTCCATCAGCTTCCAGAAGGTATCGAGGTGCTCGCGCGTCGAGTCGGACATCGCCAGGCGCCGGCCGTGGTTGCCGATCAGCAGGCCGGCCACCACCATCGCGATCGGGCCCGAGACGTGCAGCACCTGGGCCAGCGCATAGCCGCCGGAGACCAGTGCCAGCGAGATCAGGATCTCGACCTCGTAGCTGTCGACACTGCGAAACGCCAGAAAGGCGATCCACCCCACCGCCGCGCCGAAGACCGCACCGCCGATCGTCTCCAGCGCGAAGAGCCGGAGCAGATTCATCACCAACGAGCCCTCGTCGGTGTGCCCTCCGCCCAAGCCCGCAGCACCGCTGATGGCGAGGAAGACCACCACCGCCAGACCATCGTTGAAGAGCGACTCGCCGGTGATCTTCGTCTCCAGGCTCTTTGGCACCGACATCGTCTTGAGGATGGCGAGGACCGCAATCGGATCCGTCGGTGAGATCAGCGCTCCGAAGAGCAGGCAGAGCATGAAGGGAATCTCGATGCCCAGCCCTCGCAGCACCCCCCACGTGAGCACCGCCACGACGGCAGTGGAGATCAGCAGCCCGACGCTGGCGAGCAGCGCGATCACGCCCTTCTGCGCGGCCAGGTCCTCGAGATCGACGTGGAGCGCGCCGGCAAAGAGCAGGAAGCCCAGCATGCCGTGCATCAGCGTGTCGTCGAAGTCGATGCGCTCGAGTAGCGCCAGGGCGGCGCTCTCGAGCTCCGGCACCAGGCGGCCGGCGGCGATCAGGCAGAAGCTCGTCAGCAGGCCGAAGACCATCAACCCGATGGTCGTGGGCAGCCCCAGAAAGCGGTGATTCAGATAGCTGAAGAGCGCCGCCAGCGTGATCAGCAGTGCAATGATCTGGAAGCCGTCCATCTGCCCCCCCCCGGCGGCAGGGTATCAGCCGCAAGCGCTGCATTCAGCCATCGGCCCGGATGCACCCACGAGCCCAAATCGAGCCACGAGCGTCGATCCGCCCCCCCGTGCGCTGGTATCGGCGCCGCTTGGCGTTACCCTACGCCCCCCGGCGCGGCCGACCCGCCGCCCGATCAGGAGGAAGAGCCCATGCGCGATCGGCTGTCCCGCACCGCGGGCATCGCTTTGACTACCGCCGCCCTGTTCATGGCCGGCTGCTCGGACACCAACGCCGACTCGAAGGCGGGCGCGGCTTCCACCTCTGACACCCAAGCCAGCACCACCCAAGCCAGCACGACCAAGGGGGCGGCCGACGCGCCGCCGAAGGGAGAAGCCGTGGGCATCGCCGCCATCGACGCATTCATCGCCGAGCAGGCCATCGACAAGAGCGCCAGCAATTGGAAGACGAGCCTGCCCGAGCCGCCCCAGGTCGACTTTGGCGCGGCCACGATCTACTGGATAATGGACACCAACGTGGGCCCCATCAAGGTTCGGCTGCTGCCCGACGTCGCCCCGATGCACGTCTCGAGCACCGTCTACCTGACGAACCTCGGCTTCTACGACGATGTCATCTTCCACCGCGTCATCACGGGCTTCATGGCCCAGGGCGGCGACCCGCTCGGCAAGGGCACGGGCGGCCCCGGCTACAAATACGACGGCGAGTTCAGTCCCAGCGTGCGCCACGACAAGCCGGGCCTGCTCAGCATGGCGAACGCCGGCCCCGGCACCGACGGCAGCCAGTTCTTCCTGACCTTCGTCGCCACCCCGCACCTCGACGACAAGCACACGATCTTTGGCGAGGTGGTCGAGGGGATGGCTACCGTCAAGGCCCTCGAGGCCGCCGGCAGCCGCCAAGGCCGCACGAGCAAGAAGCTTCTGATCGAGAAGGCGACGATCGTCAGCGAATAGAGCCGACGACCCACCCACGCCTCGATCGGCGCGGCTGGGATATCGGTCAACGGCGCTGGCCGTCGACCGTTCAGCCCGCCACGCGCTCGATGATCGTGCCGGTCCCGAGTTAGTTGGCCTTCACGGGGAGCGCATGCACGGGCCCGTCCCCGTTCGACCCACGCAGCGGCTGGCCTGCGAACCGGCCCACCCAGGGAGGTCGCCCCGACCATGCATTCGCATCGCCGCAACCGACGACGCCGCGCGGTCGTTCCTGCGCTCGCCCTTTCCCTCGCCCTTTCCCGAGCCCTCGCCCTCGCCCTGGCGCTCCTGGCACTGGCCTCCTGCGGGGGCCGACCCGACCCGAACCTCACTCCCGGTCCCGATCCGGTCGTCGGCCGCAACGCGGCCGGTGAAATCGTGGTCCGCTACTCGGGCGCGCCCGCCGGCAGCCGCTACCGCGTCTTCTTGGACACTTCCCCCGATGCGATCGTCCGCACCGCGATCGACGACTCCACGATCGACGCCGCCACTTCGGTGGGCGAGCTCGACCGAGACAACGAGCTCGTCGTGGCCCGCGTACCCGTGCGTCCGCGCCCCTACTTCGTGATCGAGAACATCGCGACCGGCGAGCGCCGCAGCGTCGCCGAACGCCTGCTGCCAATGCAGGGAGCGCACAACTTCCGCGACCTCGGCGGCTACGCGACCGCGGACGGCCGACACGTGCGTTGGGGCCAGCTCTACCGCTCCGACCACCTCGGCGACCTGACCGACGCCGACGTCGCCTTCGTGAAGGAGCTGGGCATCCGGCTGGTGTGTGACTTCCGCGGCGAAGCGGAGCGTGCCGCGAACCCCGACCGGCTGCCCGGCGACCCCGCCCCGCAGGTCGCCCTGCTCGCGATCGCCGACGACTCCTTCGACCCCGAAGAGCTGCAGAGCAGGATTCTCTCCGGCGAGCTCGAGGGCCTCGATCTCGGGCAGGTGCTCATCGAGGGCAACCGAAAGTTCGCGACCGAGTACCGCGACCGTTACGCGCAGCTCTTCGAGCGGCTCTCCGACCCCAGGCGCACTCCCGCCCTGGTGCACTGCACAGCCGGCAAGGACCGCGCGGGCTTCGCGTCGGCACTGATTCTGCGCGTGCTCGGCGTACCCGAGGAGACGGTGTATCAGGATTTCCTGCGCACGAACGTCTACACCGCCGAGTTCATCGAGCGAACGCTGATGATGATCCGGGTCGCGTCACTCTTCCGGACGGATCCCGAGGATGTCCGGCCCCTGATGAGCGTACGACGCGAATACCTCGAGGCCGCATTCGACACCATCGACGAAGAGTACGGCGGCTTCGACGCCTATGTGCGAAATGAGCTCGGCGTCCGCGACGAGGCACGCAGGGCGCTGCAGGATCGGCTGCTGCGCTAGCGGCTGCGTTCAGCTCTTCTCGTCGGCCGCCTCGGGCACGACAAGGAGCCCGTGACGCGAGAGCGAGAACCGACCGGAACCCTCCACACGCTCCACACGCCCCACACCCCCCACACGCCCCGCGCCCCCCGCACTCCCCGCGTAGAGCAGGCCGGCGAGCAGGTCCTCGATCGGTGCCGGATCGGTGCCCGGAACGGCCACGGCGTGCAGGACCAGCGCCGGATGGAAGACGTCGGCGTCTCTGAGCCCGACCTTCACCGGTGACGCCGCAGCGAGCTTGCCCCCGACCCGCTCGACCAGCAGCAACTCGAGGCCGTGCGCTTTCGCGAGCGAGGCGTCGCTCGCCTCGTCGACCGCGGCCAGGTACAAGCAGTGGGGGCCGCGGCGGCGCGCGAAGCGCTTCCGGAAGAAGCCCACGGCTTCCTCGAGCCGCTTGTGGAGATCGCGCTGCAAGAGCGGCGGCTCCGGATCGTCGCCAGCCCCTTCGAGCCAGCTCGCGTCGCCACGCCAGAGTCCGGTAAAGAGCCGGCCCTGCGTGGTCACGCAGGGCGCGCCGGCCGGCTCGTCGCCGGCGGCACGAATCACCTCGACGGGCGATCGCCAATTCGAGAAGAAGCGCTTGCCGTCGCCGTCGCCCGCCAGCACTCGAGCTGTCTTGGGTGGATCCAATACCTGGATTCGCTGGGCGGGGCGCGGGCCGCCCTTCTTCCAGGGTTCGTAGCCAGTGGTGTCGCTGTAGAAGACATCGCCCTGCTCGAAGCGACACGCCGCCACGGCTCCCGCGAAGGCTCGCGGCACGGGCCACGCAAAGCCGGAGAAGAGCTCCACCGCGATACCTCCTGGGGGCGTGGGTGCACTCACCCGGCGAACCCGGGCGTCGTGCGGATTCTGCCGGACCGGTGCCGGCTGGCAAGCGCCCACCGGGGCCGGCCGAATCGGTATGATCGCCGCAGCGACCGACGCCCGGGCCGACGCAGGAGACGATCGCGATGACCGAAACGGATTCCGCCCGCACGCTCGAGCACTTCCGCCACCGCACTCCGGCCCGCATCCACGTGGACGGCGTGGCCATCAGCGGCGTCGACGTCCGTGTGCGCGAGCCGGGGGTCGATCCCGATCAGGCGGAAGACAGCGACCGAGCCCGGTGATCCGGGCCGAGGGCACACTGCGCAAGATGGAGTCCCGCCTCGCGGCGCCGATCGAGTACACCCTGCCCGTGGGCGAGGCGCGCATCCCGCTGAATGCCCTGCTCGGTCAGCCCTTGCAGCTCGATTGGAACGGCCGCATCGAGTGCGTGCACTGCGGCCGCACCACGCGCAGGAGC
>JAFDDH010000473.1 GCA_019310975.1 Deltaproteobacteria bacterium
CACGTCCGGGGAATACATCCCGGAAATTGACCCCAATATTGGGCAATTATTGGGTGTAATTCGGCCTAATAGTGGCTCGCGGGTGCCGCGGAGCGGATCGCTCTCGTGCCGTGAGATCCGTGGATGTGGGCTTATGGGGTTGTTCGGTGTTGTGGTCCACCAGTGAACATCGGGCACCGAGAGCGCCCCCACGGGGCACCGGAATGACGCGGTGAGACCTCTCAAGTTGTATATCAACCGACCCGATACTATATGGTGAGACCCTTGATATACACCCCTGAGAGGCGCCACAGACGTGTCAGAAGCCCCCAAATCGACCCCCAGACTGATTGGCTACACCCGCGTGAGCACCGAGGAGCAGAGCTCAAACGGCGTCTCTCTCGATGCCCAGGCCGAGCGCATTGCGGCCTATTGCACAGCCCAGGAATTCGAGCTTGTCCGTGTCGAGGTGGACGCTGGCCTCAGCGGGTCCATACGTCCCGAGCGGCGCCCTGCACTCGCCCGCGCTCTCGCCTCGGTGAGGGATGGCGAGGCGGTGGGCCTGGTGGCCCTCAAGCTGGACCGGCTCAGCCGGAACACGATGGATGTGCTCAACCTCGCTGAGGAGTTCGACAACCAAGGCTGGAGGTTGATCTCGGTGAGCGAATCTCTGGACACGGGGAGCGCCATTGGTGAGTTCACGCTCACGATACTTGCAGCCCTCAGCCAGATGGAACGTAAGCAGATAGCGGAGCGCACCAAACTCGCGCTCGCACAGGTCGCGCGCGAAGGGCGCGCCCGCTCGAGGATGTTGCCCTTCGGCTTCAGGAGCAGCCAGAATCCTGACTCGATCACGGCGGTCGCGGGCGACCGGTCGAAGCTGGTTCCCTATCCGCCGGAGCAGCTCGTTCTTTCCAGAATGATGGAGCTTCGAGAGCTGGGCTTGGGGCCCCGTAAGATCGCGAGGGCCCTGAACGAAGCCAGCATCATGCACCCCCGATCGAATCGCCCCTGGCTCTTCAATCAGATCCAAGGGCTACTTCGGACAGCCGAGCGTCGCCGTGCATTGGAAGCGAATTCGGGCTAGTCGCTCGTTCTCGTCAACAGGCTGACAACTTCGGCTGGACTTCGTAGCGGGTCGATTCGATCGGCCACCGCCCTGCCCCATCCAACGACTCTATGGGCCTCAGTGTTCTGCCCGGCAGCCGAATCCAAGGCGGCCAAGAACTCCCTGATTCCGTTCGCGGCTCGCCAGTCGTTCGCGAGCCCGCGAAGGCACTCTTCCTGCTCGCGTTCCCGCTCAAGGCGCCGGGCCTCGGCGATGGCTTCCTGGCCCAGCGGGATGCTCGACTCCGCGAGGAGATCGAGCCCTCGGAAGGAAGCGTCGGCGACAGCTACGACAACGCCCTGGCCGAGACCATCTACGGCCTGTACAAGACGGAGCTGATCCGCCCCAACGGACCGTGCGGAACGTCAATGAGGTCGAACTCGCCACCCTCGAGTGGATCGAGTGGTTCAACAACCGGCGGCTTCTCGAGCCGATCGGCAAGATCTCGCCGGCCTAGTTCGAGGCGATATACCGCCCAAGGCAGGAGAGCCTGGCCACGGAGGTCAGACCCCAGCAAACGAGTGGTGTGTCCTGGGATTCCCGGCGTGGTTCACCTCAGAGCTGACCTCGATTGACAGATGCATCTTGCAGCCCCCTCTTGATGGGCTGGCGGTCTCGGGACCCTTTCACGGATCGCGATTGCTACGGTCCACGGGATGAGCGCACTTGCGCGACGGTATTCCGCCACGCTGGCCAGCACCGTCTGCTCGTCGCGACAGTGATGGAGCTGCTCGTCGATCGCGTGCCGCGGCGGCGGATGGAGGCGTGATGATCAAGATTCGAAGGGGCCTCGACGTACCCGTCCTCGGCGCTCCCGCACCGGGCGTCGAACCCGGGCCCAGCGTGCACTCGGTGGCACTCATGGGCGCCGATTCGCCCGGTCTGCGTCCTTCGATGGCGGTCGAGGTCGGCGACTGCGTGGCGCTTGGACAACTCCTCTACACCGATCGCCGCAACCCGGACGTCCGCTACACATCGCCCGGCAGCGGCACGGTTGTGGCGATCCACCGCGGGGCGAAGCGCCGCTTCGAGTCCATCGTCATCGGGCTCGGCGGCAGCGATGAGGTCAGCTTCGAGAGGCACCGTGACGCGGTCAGCCGCGAGGCAGTCCGCGACGCGCTCGTCGAGTCCGGCCTCTGGACGGCACTGCGCCAGCGCCCGTTCGGTCGTGTGCCTTCGCCAAGCGATGTGCCGCACGCGATCTTCGTTGCCGCCCTGGACACTCGGCCTCTCGCCGCCGATCCGCTGGTCTTCGTGGAAGGCCGCACCGAGCTGCTCGCACGCGGCATTGACGCGCTGACGAAGCTGACCGATGGGCCCGTCCACGTCTGTTGCCGCCCACACGCAGCGCTGGCCGTCGAAGACAACGAGCGCGTGCGGATCCACGCGTTCGAAGGCCCGCATCCCGCCGGCCTACCCGGCACCCACATCCACCACGTCGATCCGGTGAGCGCGGGCCGGAGCGTCTGGTACGTGGATTGCCAGGAGGTCGTCGCGATCGGCCAGCTGCTATCGACCGGACACCTCTTGACCGAGCGCCTCATCTCCATCGCAGGTCCCGCCGTGGAACGCCCCGGCCTCGTCACCACACGGCTCGCTGCGAGCGTGGCCGATCTGCTGACTGGGCGGCTCATCCACGAGCCCGCCCGCGTGATTGCCGGCAGCGTGCTCGACGGGCGCACCGCCGAAGGCACATGCGCCTACCTCGGGCGTCATCATCGGCAAGTCAGCGTCATCTCCGACACCCGGTCGCAGCCGCTGCTGGGCTCGCTGCGCCCGGGCACCGATCGATTCTCGCTGAAGCGCGTGTTTGCCTCAGCGCTGCTTCCGCGCAAGCGCTTCGCGTTCACTACGGTGTCGTCGGGCGAGCCCGGCCCGATCCTCCCCATTGGCAGCTACGAACGTGTGATGCCGCTCGACCTGCTGCCGACGCCCCTCCTCAAGGCGCTTGCGATCGGGGACATCGACCGCGCGCGCGATCTGGGAGCACTCGAACTCGAGGAGGAAGACTTGGCACTCTGCTCGTTCGTGGATCCGGGCAAGCACGAGTTTGGTGCCCTGCTGCGCAACGTGCTGCAGGAAATCCAGCGCGAGGAGCAGGCATAGGTGGCCCGCCCCCTCTTCGATGCCCTGCGCGAGGCCCTCGACGGGCTCGTGCGGGCGACCGCCCGCACCACGCCGGGGGCGCCCCACGTGCGAGACGCCATCGATGGCCGGCGCGTGCAGCTCGTGTATGTCGTTGCCCTGCTCCCGACGACGTTCGCCGGCGTCTGGAACGTGGGCCACCCGGGCCGAGCGTGGCGTCCGACCTGCTCCACGGGCTGCTCTACTTTCTGCCCATCTACGCGGTGTGCTTCGTTGTGGGCCTCTTCTGGGAGACTCTTTTTGCCGCCGTACGCGAGCGGCCGCTTCGGGAGGGCCTCTGGACCACCGCCCTGCTCTTCGCCCTCACGCTGCCGCCGCTGGTTCCACTGTGGCAGGTGGCACTCGGCATGACGTTCGGGGTAGTGGTGGCACAAGAGCTCTTCGGCGGCTACGGACGCCACGTCCTCAATACCGCACTCGTCGGCCGTACCTTCCTCTACTACGCGTATCCCGACGGCATCTCGGGGGATGCGGTCTGGGTTGCGGTGGACGGCTACACGGCTGCAACGCCGCTCGCCGCACTCTCCGCGGCCGACATCGACATCGGGCTCGACACTCTCTCGGAAACCTGGC
>JAFDDH010000246.1 GCA_019310975.1 Deltaproteobacteria bacterium
CACGACACCCGTCACCATCTCGATGCGACTGGTCTCACGCCCGGCTACTGCGATGGCCGTAATGGGGTCCATCGAAAAGACGTTCGGAATGGTCACGAACGCCAAGCCACTCTCCTCCGCCTTCTTCATCTCACCGACGAACTGATCGATGCTGGCCTGGGGGTTGGCGATGGTCGAGCTGACGATTCCAATTCGCATGAGAGGTCCTCGTTTGGGGGAATGAGTCCTACGGATCCTATCGCGTCCTCGACCGAGCGACATCCGGCCGGCCAGAGCCGGTTCCGATCGCAGCGGGAGGGGCATCTCTCAAGCGCAATGGCCGTGCTGCCGATCGACAACGCGGGGAGGCAAGTCCTGAGTCATGCATCCGTTCCACGCTGTGCTCCTTGTTTCCTGCGTTTCATCCGCGATCTTCGGCATGTCCGTATTGATGCGAGATGCACGCGAGACCACCAATCGGCTCGCGAGCACGATCATCTTTGGCGGGGCCTTCTGCGATCGGGCCGCTGACGCTGCATCTCATGATGGAGCTCACCGGCGATTCTCCGCATGCGCGGCGTAGGCTGCTGACCCTCCTCTATGCGGTGTCCGCCCTCTATCTGATCATCGATTGGTCGACAGATCTCATCCACGAGCGCGTCGTGCGGGTGGCGTGGGGCTGGGCGTTCGAGCTCGGCCCGGTCTATCCGCTCTTCTACCTCATCACCGTCTCCTCGATCGTCTTCGGACTCGTACTCGCCCATCGGTCCTATCGCAGCTGGCCGTCTGGTGCCGAGCGCCGTCAGGCGCGCGGGATTGGAGCGGGCATCATCATTCCGCTCGTGATCGCGTCGGTGACCGACGGCGTGTTGCCCTTCCTGGGGATCCACGTCTGGCATCTCGGTACGGCCTCGATCTCCCTGCTGGGAGCGACCGTCGCCTGGACGTTCTACCGCTACGGGTATTCGCTGCTTGCGCCCGGTACATTCGCACAAGAGATACTCGAGGCGATGTCGGATGGTCTCGCATTGCTTCATCTGGACGGACGCATCCGTCGTGTCAACCCGGCACTTATACGCATGGTCGGCGCGCGGACCTCGATGGAGATCCTGGGTCTCAACATCAGCCACTTCATACCCGATCTTGACGTCGTGACGGCCATTCAGGAAGAGGCCGAGGGCGAGTATCGTCTGAAGCCACTCTACGCTGGCGTTTTTCCGGTAGTCGTGAGCGCATCAGTGCTGAAGGATCGACGCGACGATCCCACCGGCCTCGTCGCAGTCGTTCGCGACCTGCGCGAGGTCGTGGAGCTGAGGCAGCGCCTGGTGATCTCTGGCCGCATGGCGGCGGTGGGCCAGCTGGCGGCGGGTGTCGCCCACGAGATCAACAATCCGATGGCCTATGTGCGCGCCAATCTCTCGCTGCTCGCCGAGCACGTGGCCAAGCTCTCGAGCGATCCCATGCCGGAGATTCCATCCGGCGAGACGCTGGCCGACGAGTGTGACGAACTGATCCGCGAGAGCCTCGACGGCATCGAGCGCGCCAGCTCGATCATCCGCGAGATCAAGAACTTCTCCCACGCCGGGCACACGAAGCCGGAGCGCGTGGATCCGAACGAGCTCGTCGAGGCGACGCTGCGGATGGCGACACCGCAAATTGCTCACCTCGCGCTGCCCAACTTTGCGCCCGCCAACGTGCCGGCCGTTCTCTGCGATCCGCGCGAGATCCAGCAGGTGCTGCTCAATCTCCTCATCAACGCCGCGGATGCGGTCGAGGTCGCTCGGCTGGGCGAGCGCGGGCGAATCGACGTCGCCACTCGAAGCGACGACGGCCACGTCTACATCGATGTCGAGGATGACGGGGGTGGCATCGAGAGCGAGGTCCTGGAGCGGATCTTCGATCCCTTCTTCACCACCAAGCCGGCAGGGCGCGGGACGGGTCTGGGACTCTCGCTCTCCTACGAGATGATGCGGCGCAACGGCGGGGATCTACTCGTGACCGCCAATACGGGACGCGGCGCTCGCTTCAGCATCGTACTGGCGCGCTGAGCCCTCGTGCCGCCAGCCGGGCAGACGTGCTCGCACGGATCTATGCTGAAACGATGTTCATCCTCGTGCGCCTGGCGGCTGCTGCGGCAGTGGCGGTCGCGGCCTTCGCTGCGATCACCTGGTGGGCGCTCGAGTGGGACGGAGTGATGGTCGTGGCCTCGCGCGCGCAGGATGGCACGCTGCGCGAGACCCACATCTGGTATGCAGAGTCAGGCGAGAGGCTCTGGCTGGAGGCGGGCCTGCCCGAGAATGCCTGGTATCAGGACGTCCAGCGCGATCCTCGCGTCACCCTCTCGGCCGAGGGCCTATTCGGAGAGTACGAGCTCGCCAGTGTGCCCGGCCGCATTGCGGCCGACCACGTCCGCACGCTGATGCGCGAGAAGTACGGGCTGCGTGATCGCTGGGTGCTCTTCTTCGTGGATGCATCCCGAACGACGGCGGTGCTCGCGACGCCGGCTCTACCGACTAATCGGCCTTGGCAAAAGTGACGGGAATCGTCGCCGGAACCCGGAAGAGCGAGCGTCCCCACTCTGTGCGCTCATGGATGAGGGCGAGCTCGTCGAAGCGTCGGACGAGTGCGCCGATGGCGATCTGCGTCTCGAGCCGTGCAAGGTGGGCGCCCAGGCAGTGGTGGACACCGCCGCCGAAGGCGAGGTGCGGAGTAGGCGCCGGCCTGCGTGCGTAGCGCTCGATGTCGAAGCGCTCAGGGTCCAGGAAGCGGCGCGGGTCGCGATTGGCCGCAGCGAGGACCACAGTGACTTCGGCGTTGCAGGGGATTCGGATGCCGTTGAATTCGGCGTCGGCGTGCAGGACGCGAACCGTCATCAGGATCGGGCCGGAGAATCGCAGGCACTCCTCGACAGTGCTCTCGATGAGCTCGGGCTGTGCGCGAAGCTTTGCAAGCTCGTCCGGATGGTGCAGCAGCGTGATGAGTCCGTTGCCGATCAGCCCGATAGTGGTTTCGAATCCGGCGATCAAGAGCCCGATGCAATTGGTGAGCAGCTCGGGCGGCGAAAGCTTGTCACCGTCTTCCTCGGCGGCGATCAGCATGCTCAGAAGATCGTCGCTGGGATGGCTGCGTCGATTCACGATCAGCTCGTTGAAGTACCCAGCCAGGCCGTTTCGAGCGTGCTCGACTCGTTCGACGATCTCGGGCGGCGAGCCGCCGCGTATGGTGACGAGCCCGTGTGTGGCGTCGGCGGTCCATTCCGTGAACGTGTCGCGATCCTCGACGGGAACGCCCAATAGCTCGCAGATCAGGGTGGCCGGCACGGGCAGTGCAAGATCTTTGATCAGATCCATCGAGCCCCGCTCGGCCACGCCATCCAGGAGTTCCCCGGTGATCGCCTCGATGCGGGGTCTCCATGACTCCACTGCACGCGGTGTAAACGCCTTGGCGACGAGCTTGCGCAGGCGTGTGTGTGCGGGCGGATCCTGCAGCAGCATGAAGGAGGGCGGGCCCACCGGGTCCTCGGGCGACTGTCCCGGCAGCAGGCCGTCCGTCCTCCGCATCCCACACGGCAATTCACGGAGCAGGCGAACGCAATCGTCGTAGCGGCTGAGCCGCCAATTCTCCCATGGCGTCAGATTGACGGGCTGCGACTCGCGCAGGATGCCGAACCCGGGATGAGGATCCTCGAGGTGCACCGGGTCATCGGGATCAGCGCCGTACCAGCCGCTTTCGACGCTGTCTCGTCTCTCGGGTGTAGGATCCTGCTGCGACATCGGACTCCCCTTGATGGTCGCTGACGGTACGTCATGCGACGTGCACATCCGCGGCCGTTCGAAGAAGATAGCGGGCCCTGTAATGGATCGACGCTCTTCTGATTCACTTCTCGCCATGCGATTCGGAGTCGGCGCAAAGGGGTTGGTGGGTCAAGTGCCCTCAGCTAGCGTGAAGCCCGGCGCGACACAATACGAATACACGAGGGGAGGTCGAAATGGAGACCGACGCGGTCAGCGCTTCCGCACAGCAGGCCGTGGATACGGCGGTGACATTGGTGTCGAATTGGGGATTGCAGGTGATGGGCGCCATCGCGCTGCTCATCGTCGGTCGCATTGCCGCGGGCATGGTGAGCCGCGGCGTGCGCCGATCGCTCGAGCGGGCGAACGTTGACCGGCACCTCGTCCCCTTCTTCAGCAGCGCGGCCAACTACCTCGTCCTGACCGTGGTGTTGATCGCCGTCCTTCAGCTCTTTGGCATCCATACCACCTCACTCGTGGCCGTCGTCGGTGCGGCGGGTCTGGCAATCGGACTGGCTCTACAGGGTACGCTCTCGAGCTTTGCGTCCGGTGTGATGCTGCTCATCTTCCGGCCCTTCAGCGTCGGGGATTATGTGGAGGTCGGAGGATCTGCGGGATCCGTCGAAGAGCTCGGCATCTTTACGACGACGCTCAACACACCCGACAACGTCCGCATCGTGATCCCCAACTCCGCGGTCTACGGTGAGGTCATCAAGAATTACAGCGCCAACGAGAACAGGCGTGTGGATCTCGTAATGGGGATCTCCTACTCGGACGATATCGAGCGTGCACTGACGATCATTCACGGAGTCGTCACGAAGGATGATCGCGTGCTCTCCGACCCGGAGCTGACGGTCGCAGTGGCGGAGCTGGGTGACTCATCGGTGAATATCGTCGTGCGCCCGTGGTGTAAGGGGACGAATTACTGGCCGCTCCGTTTCGACCTGATGCGGGCCCTCAAAGAGGCACTCGAGGCCGGGGGCTGCTCGATCCCCTTCCCGCAGCGCGATCTCCACGTGGTGTCTCTGCCCGCCGATGGCAGAGAATCGATGGCTCTATAGCCGATGCCATTCAATCGCTCCGACTCGATCAAAAGCGAGCCTCCGCATGCCGCCCACATGCTCCGCCGAGATCTTTCCGGGATGCGATTCGTCACGGCGATGGCGATCCTGGCGCTCGGGACGGTGTGGACGGCCTTCGCGGCGTCCGCCGACAAGATCGACCTCGCCAATGGCGACAGCATCGAGGTGGAAGTGATCGAGGAGACCGACGAGATGCTGATCGTCGAGCATCCTCAGCTCGGCCGCATGGAGATCCAGAAGTCTCAGCTCAAGCAGCCGGAGCCCGATGAGCCCGGGCTTTTTGGGACCGCCATCCTGCGGGGCTGGAATCGAATGATTACGGCGGGGCTCTCGGGTGCCCAGGGCAACTCCGAGGACTTCAACGTCAACGCCGGCATCACGATCAGGAACGAAACCGATACCTATCGCGGCCTGTTCAATTCCGCCTGGTTCTGGTCGAGCGGTGATGGAGACCGGAGCACCAACAATGTCTTCGCGCTCTATCAGCACGACTTTCTATTTGCCGAGTCCCCACTCTACATCTTCCTCAACACCCGATACGCGTACGACGAATTTCAGCTCTGGAAACATCGCGTGACCGGCAGCGGCGGTCTCGGCTACCAGGTCATCAAGAACGATGCCATCCAGCTGCGCGGCGAGCTCGGTACAGGCTTCAACTGGAGCAGCTACCCCTTCGACTTCCTCAACCCCTTTCCGCCGGATGTCGACACCCAGAACTGGAAGGGCGAGCTGGTCGTGGGTTTGGTCTTCGGCTGGAACATCGTTGACGGTCAGAAATTCGTAGTCGACCTCACTTACCTGCCCGACATCCAGGCGTGGTCCGAATTTCGTATTCTCGCCGACGCAGCCTACGAGATTGTGCTGAGTGAGCGCTTCGATCTCAGTCTCAAGATTGGTCTCAACAACGAGTACGACACCGAGGCGCGGCCCGAGCGAAACAATCTCAAGTACTTCGGCAATCTCATCTACGAGTTCTAATCAGTCCATAGGAGGTGGCGATGAAGATCGGGCTCCAGCTGCCGAGTTTCTGCACCGAGGACGGCTCCGCGGCGATCGGCTCCCGGCTGAGGGAGATTGCGGACGTCGCCGAGTCGTACGGATTCTCCAGCCTGTGGGTGATGGACCACTACTTCCAGAGCCCGT
>JAFDDH010000077.1 GCA_019310975.1 Deltaproteobacteria bacterium
TGGCCTGAGTCTCGAGGAATTCGCAGCCGCCTCAAACTGCGGCCTCTAAGTGTCCACAAGCCCGGAATCGTGGACACCTCGGAGGCTCGGACGCCAGAATGGTGGCAGACGGTGGCGGAGCAGAGATGGCACGCCGGGAGGGATTCGAACCCCCGACCCTCAGGTTCGAAGCCTGATGCTCTATCCAGCTGAGCTACCGGCGCGCAGGGGCCCTGTGAGGCTAGCCGAAGGGGGGGGTGCCTGCATCCCGGGGCTAGAGGGTGGCTAGAGGGTGAAGTTCGCCATCTCTTCCTGCAATCGGTCGGCCATTCGCTGCTGACTCTCGGCCGCGTCGTTCAGCCTGACGACGGATTGCTCGTTGGATGTGGTGCTGCCGTCGAGCTCTCCGAGGAAGCTCGCAACCTGGCAGCATGCGGTCGTCTGGTCCTGCAGCGCACCGTGGATCGCTTTGGCTGCCTCGCGGATGCGCTCGGCGCTCTGCCGAATACTCGAAGTTCCGGTGGCCTGCTCGAGGGCTGCCCGACTGAGCTGCTTCGAAGCTTCGCCGATGTCACCGGCGGCCTCGCGCACGAACTCCGTGCTGTGGCTCTGTTCCTGAATCGCCTGGCTAATCTGACTCGTCCCGTCGCGCAGGCGTGACATCAGCTCGGTCACAGTGTCGACAGCGCGCGTCTGCTCCTTGACCGCGGATACGATGGCCTCGATGCGGGGCACGCTCTCCTGACTGGTCGCCGCGATGTCGTCGAGGCTGGCACCCGCGTCCTGCGAGAGAGTCAGGCCCTGGGCGACGCTCCGTCCTCCCTGCGCAATCAGGTCCGCCGAGGCTTCACTCTGATCCTGCAGCTTCGACACGAGATCGCGGACATGCTGGGTGCTCTCCGTCACGCGGCGGGCCACGTCACCGATCTGGTCGGCGACGACCGCGAAGCCGCGACCGTGCTCGCCGGATTGGGCTGCGATGATCGAGGCATTCAGGGCGAGCAGGCTCGTCTCGGAGGCCACGCTGTCGATGATTTCGACGATGCTGTCGATTTCGCCGGTGCTCTCGGCCAGGCCGCGGATCGCCTCCTCGGCCGCCGCAGTATCGTCTGCGATCGTCTTCATGCCCTCGATGGTCTCGTTGACGCGTGAGCGACCCGTCTCCGAGAGCGCCACGACCCGCTCGGAGAGCTGCGACATTTCCTCCGCCGCGGCATTGACCTGCATCGTCCCGGCGGCGGTGTGATCCAGGCTCGTCGAGGCGTCGTCCGCGACCTTCGCCAGATCACGCGAGCTCTCGTCGACTTGGACGATGGCACGTGCCATCTCCTCGACCGAGGTGCTCACTTCGTCGATACTGGTCGAGACCACCCCGGCGCTGCGGCTGAGCTCCCCACCCGTGGAGTCCAGCTGCGAGAGCGACGTGGCTGCATCCACTACATCCCGGTCGAGGTCGGCTGCGGCCGTTGCAATGCCCCGAGTTCGATCCTCGATGTTGTGCATGGCTCGATCGGCCTCAGCCGTGCCCCGAATCTGCAGCTCGGTGGCGCTGCCCACATCTCGCGATGCCGTGGCGACCTCGCTGGCACCCGACTGCAGGCGTCCCGCGGCGTCCTTCACGCGCAATACTGTCTCGCGCAGCGAGGCGGCCATACTCTCGAAGGCGTGACCGAGCTCGCCGAGCTCGTCCTCGGAGTCGAGGATCGTGGCGACGCGCAGATCACCCGCCGCGATCCTGGAGGCCTCGCGCTGCAGCATGTCCGTGGTCTTGCCCACGTCCCGCGCAAGCAGGAAGGCAGCGCCGGCGGCGACGAGGGTGGAGAAGAGCAGCAGTGCCGCGAAGGAGACGCTGATGCTGCTTGCCGTCGTCAGTCGATCCGAGGGCGCGAATGCGACGATCAAGCCCGCCTCACGTTCCAGACGTCGGTAGCTGTAGCAGCCTTCGCCGTCGCACGACGAGCTGCGGCCGGTCGCGTGCAGGCTGGCCTCGATGTTCTGGGTGACTGAGGGTGGGAGCAGCTCCCTGCTGCCGGCCATCACATGTCGTGCATCGACCGAGAGCAGCACGAGATCGAAGCTGGCGCCGGCTTGCATCAGTGCCCGCCGGCTGGCTTCGAGCTCGACCTCTTCTTTCCTTACGTACCCTACGTACTCATCTTGCCCTACGTACTCATCGTGCAGCCCACGCTGCACGATGGCATCGAGCGCATTCTCCTGCATCTGCACGACGTAGGACTCGAGCGAGCTCTGCGCCTGCGCCAGGGCGAGAAAGCCAGCGAAGAGTATGCTGACCACGATCGTGCTCATCATCGCCACGAAGAGCTTGGTGCGCAGGCTCACCGGGCGGATCAGCCGCCGCCGCGCCTCCGGGTCGCCGAGGTCGATCGCCAGCGCCAGGCGAATCGGTGCCAGCACCGGCTTGATGGTGAAGAAGTAGTACATGTCTGTGACGAAGGAGATCGAGAGCGTGCTGCAGACGATGACGGCCATCGGCTGCCAGCCGAAGCTCGCATCCTGCAGCCGGATGGCGAGACACACCGCGAGGCTGCCGGCGCCCCACCACAGGAGCCCCCATGCGAACCAGTAGCGGGGGAAGTCGCAGACCGCCGCGAAGCCTCGCTCGATCTCCTCGCGCGTCGCGGTGCCCGCGGCGCGTCGATCGACACAGTGCTGGATGCTCTGGAAGATGCGGCGATGGACGAGCACCATCGCCGGAAAGACGAGCAGGAAAACACCGCCCACCGCCGTGAAGAAGTGTCCCCATTGCTCGGGCGTCAGCCGCAGCAGGCCCCAGAGGTAGAGGCTCACCACACCGCTCGCGAGGCCCGCGTAGGCGACCGTGTGGAGCAGGATGCGGCGGATCAGCTGAGTGCCCGTGGCGAGCCGAGCTTCCATGCCTCCTCATCGGCGTGGCAGGAGGCTGAGTTGAAGGGCTGCAGCCCGCCGGCCGATGTCTCTTGACTCGGCGTCAGTCGTCCCAAGGGCCTCTGGGGCGGCTGGTCACGGTCTCGGTGCGCGGAGAAGCGAAGCTCTGCACCTTGCTAGCCTCGGCAGATGCCCCCCGAAACCGACCTTGCCCGTCTCGATGCCACTGCCCAAGCCGCACTCGTTCGCAGCGGCGAGATCAAGCCCACCGAGCTCGTCGAGGCCGCACTCGACCGCATCGAGCGACTGAACCCGCAGCTCAACGCCGTCATTCACCGCCTCGACGAGAAGGCGCGCGCCGTCGCCGATGCGGGCCCGTCCGAAGGTCCGTTCAAAGGCGTCCCCTTCCTGGTGAAGGACGCCGTCTGCCACACCGCTGGTGATCCCTACCACGTGGGTATGGCGTTCCTGAAGCAGCGCGGCCACGTCGCGAAGGACGACACCGAGCTCGTCCGGCGCTTTCGAGCGGCGGGCTTCGTCTTCGTCGGCAAGACGAATACGCCGGAGCTCGCATTGTCCGCCACCACCGAGCCGCGCGCCTATGGGCCGACTCACAATCCATGGCGCTCGGGCTTTTCGCCGGGTGGCTCGAGCGGGGGCTCGGCGGCCGCCGTTGCGGCGGGCCTGGCGCCGGTCGGCCACGCAAACGACATGGGCGGGTCGATCCGCATCCCCGCCAGCTTCTGCGGTCTCGTCGGCCTCAAGCCGACGCGCGCCCGTTCGACGCTGGCTCCGCACCTGGGTGAGTACTGGGGACCGCTCACCCACGAGCACGTGGTCACGCGCTCGGTGCGCGACTCGGCCGCTGTCCTCGATGCGATCGCGGGACCGGCGCCCGGCGATCCCTACTCGGCTCCGCCGCCCACGCGTCCATGGGTCGAGGAGGTCCGCGCGCAGCCGCGTCGGCTGCGCATTGGTCTGGTCACCTCGCTCGAGGGCAGCGAGATCCACGCGGATTGCGTCGCCGCCGTCCAACAGACCGGCCGCGACCTCGAATCCCTCGGCCACCACGTCGAGCCACTGCGCTACGACGAAGTCACACGCCCGGCCATCGGGCCATGGATCATGGCGGGCATCGCGCACGAGCTCGATCGCTGGTCGGAACGGATGGGCGACCCGATCGGACCGGACGATGTCGAGCCCTTCAATTGGATGATCGCTGAGGCCGGCCGCAGCCTGACCGGGCCGCAGTACGTCGCGCAGGCCGAGGCCGCGCACGCCTGGGCGCGGGCCCTGCAGGCGCCGTGGGTCTCGGGTCTCGACGTGGTGGTGACACCGACGTCGGCGATCCTACCGCCGCCGCACGGCTGGATGGGCCCGGACGCCGAGCTTCCCGATCTGATGGCACACATGGCCGGTGCGACCCTCTTCACGATGCCCTTCGACATCACGGGCCAGCCGGCGATGTCATTGCCCCTGGCGGAGAGCCGCAATGGCCTGCCGATCGGCGTGCAGCTGGTTGCGTCGACGGCGCGCGAGGACATCCTCTTCGGGCTCGCCGGCCAGCTCGAGCAGGCGCGGCCGTGGGCAGAGCGACGGCCGGCCGTACACGCGTAGGACAGGTGTAGGAGCTTGCGCGACTGCAGGGCGGGCGGGAAGGCTCAGGTACTCGAAGGCTCCGCTACTCGAAGGCTCCGCCACTCGAAGGCTCCGCCTTCTCCCCCCCACCCTCTCCCGTCCTCAGTCGAGGATTCCCATTTCGCGCCAAGCCTCGATGGACGCGAGCATCATCTTGGTCGCATCGAAGGTGATCCACTTCTCCGGCACCACCTCGATGATGAGTCGCTTCTCCGATTCGAGCATCATCGCGAAGGCGTCCTGTAGCTTTCCCTCGGTCGGGATGTTGGCCGCCGCACAGCGCGGGTAGAACCAGTCCCGGGTCTCCTGGTCGGTGTGGATGATTGCGCGGCCCTTGGCTGTGATCCCCTTCGCGGGGCCGAGGTCCGTGCCCTGGCTCGAGACCACCACGCTGACGCGGGGGTCGCGTTGGATCGCGGCGATGCGCTTGCGCTGGCTGGTGGCTGTAACCCAGAAGCTGCCGTCCTTCCAGATGTACGTCATCAGCACACCCACCGCCCAGCCGGTCTTCGGGCCCCAGATGAAAGTGCACTCGGTCTGCTTCTGGAGAATGTCCTCCTGGACCTCCGGGTCCAGGGGATAGCCGGTCACGTCGTCGTAGTTGCCGATGGGCACGCGCAGGTCTCCTCAGATCGCGGGCCCGACGCCGTCCGGGCCGATCGAATCAGGATACGTCGCCGCACCGCCGGGCGCCGTGCGCGAATCCCGGCAATCGCGTGTCGGATGCGGTCACCGCGGGCGACCGGCCAGGCTCAGACGCCGGGCGGCCCGGTCTGCCGCATCACCCAGCGCTTGTAGCCCTCGGTGGGGAAGAAGGTCAGGAAGAGGGCGATCGTGGTGAGACTGCCGAAGACCGAAGTCACGCTCAGCGTGATCTGGATGATCGGGCCGGCCACGCCAGTGATGTGGTCGGCCGTCATCGCCGCGTCTCCGGCCGTCCAGGAGTAGATCAGACGCGCGGCCGGCTCGCTGAGTGCGATGATGAGGTTGCCGATCGCCCAGCCGCCCCAGAGCAGGAAGCGATTCACGAGCAACGGATCGGCGAGCCCGAGCTTCATGCGCTTGCGCATCCGCACCCAATACGCGCACGCGGATACGCCCGCCCAGCAGAGCGCCAGCATGCGCACCGCGAAGGCGGCCCAGTGGAAGGTGCCGCCCGAAATCGAGATTGCGAAGCCCTCCCAGAGCAAGCGGCCGAGCAGCGAGAGCACCAGAACCCCGATCGCGAGCCAGGCCAGAGTCTCGGCCCAGCGCACGCCGGGATGAAAGGTGCGCTGCGTGAAGAGCAGGATGGTCGCGAAGCCGATCGCCAGCAGGTGTTGTCCGACGCCGTTGATCCATATCAGCCAGTCCGGCGACTCGGCACGACCCATGCTCGACCACGCCCCGTACGCGATGGTCATCATCACGCCACCGATCAGGTGCGAGACCAGGAAGTAGACGGCCAACATGCGCTCGGGCGCCAGCCAGTCGTCTGCACCCAGTCGCCACAGCTTGATGCCGACGATTCCGGCGATCACGAAACTCGCGAGCAGAACGATCCCGGTGATGACCATCATGATCGAGAGGGCTCCCATCCCGTCGTGCACGGGAGTGCCCCAGACTGATCGGCCGCGGTCGGACGCAACCTGAATCACCTCTAATAGGCCCGACAGGCCCGACAGGCCCGACAGGCCCGACAGGCCCGACAGGGCCCGGGCTGCAACGGAGCGGCGGCGCATCGTGCCGCCCGCACCGCAGAGATTCCGTGACGATCGGAATCCCTACACCTGTCCTCGTCGCGCGGACCTCTGGCGCGCTGCGGCTCTCGACGGCTCAGGATCCCGCGGGCGCAGCGGGTGCCTCGGGAAACTCTTCGAATGCGGGTGGCCGCGCCACGTAGTCGACGAAGACCGGCGACGACCACGCGCGCGCCTGACTCGGAGCGAGGCAGTCGTCGTCGTCGGACTCGCCCCAGCAGGGGTCCGATTGGATGCAGCGCCCCTCGGCGTCGCGCTCGCAGCGCAGCGTTCCGGCGTTGATGGCGGGTGCGGGCGCTTCGATGGCGCGCACGTAGTAGAGGGTGTCGCGCGCCCGCTGGCCGAAGCTCTGATCGCGAAACTCCACGCTGCAGCCGGCCGGATCGCTGGGACACGTGAAGACCCGCCACGGATCCTCGATCAGCGGCTCGAGGGGCTCGCCGGGCAGGATCTGCGGCTGAATGCGGATGACCTCGATTCGCGTGATCAAGCGTCGCTGGTCACCGGGATTGTGACATTCGCCGCGGCAGAGCCGCTCCAGACGGCTGGCCGTGAGCCCCGTGAGGCTGTGTTCGGGGCATCCAGGCTGCTGCTCGAGCGAGCCCACCGCGCGCACACGAAACGCGGGGGCCACGCCCATGCGCGTCTCGGAACCCATGGGTGCAGGCGATGCCTCGTCGCCACCGGGATTCAGGATGTCGAACCAGAGCAGGATGCGCGGGCCGCTGGTTGCGTAGACGGTGCGCCGCTCGAGCGCCTCCCAGATGGCTTCGCGGCTGCGCGCCCCGGCGTGCGCGGCCACGAGTCCACCCGTATAGAAGAAGGAGCCGAGGCGCTCGCGCTCCATCCAGTCGGTTGCGGGCCGCGACCACGGGATCACCGGCCTGGCCTCCGCGGCCGGCGGCTCGGTGACGGCGCCGGGCAGGGATATGCGCGACATCCGGGCGTCCGACATTTGGACGCGGGCGTATTCCTTGTAGCCCGTGCCCGGTCGGGCCGTGTGGCTGTCGCTCGAGGCGATGATGCCGAAGCGGAAGCGGTCGGCCGGCTCGCTCGGCGCGAGCGCCCGATAGGCGAGGATCGCCTGCACGGATGAGGGCGTGCGGTGGTTGAACGCGGGCTGGAAGCAGTCGCTGCACTGGCCCGAGTCGAGCCACTCCTCCGCCTCCGAACCGCCGACTACGAGGTGGCCACTCACGCCCGGCGTGTCGACCCAGAGCTGGCGCGCGGCGGCGGCGCGGGCGTCGCAGATCTCGATCGTCTCCCCTGCCTGCAGACAGCGTTCGCGAATGATCTCGCCCGCCTGCTGGCACGACGACCTATGCCCCGGTACCGGATCCGGGCAGCTCCTTCGACCGTCCGCTCGGAGAGCGACCTCGCGATGCGGCCGGTACTCCTCGGTGTTGCCGTGGCCCGAGTAGATCTCGATCAATCGTTGACGCTCCGGATCGTGATGGCCGTCGCGCAGCTGCTTCTCCCAGCTCGAGCCCGGTGGCGTGTAGGTGCCCCAGGTGGTGCCGTGGGGGATCACCATGGCCTCGTGGCCCCAGTCGTCGAGCTTGGCGAAGAGCTCGGCGGGCGTGGCGGCGAACTCTCGGCAGGTGTCCGGCAGCGCGCGCACGGGCACGCCGTCCGGACAGCGCGGCACACCGCTCATCTCCTGGAAGTCTGCGGCCGCGTCGAAGTAGACGCGGTCGCCCTCCAGAATCGGCAGCAGGCCCAGACCGAGTGTCGGAATCCCGCGGAAGGGATTGGCGGGCGAGTCCGCCGCGATCGGGCGTGTCGGGATGTGGCCGTCGTCGAGGTGGCGCAGCACGACGTTCTTGTGCCCGTAGTGATTCTCGGGACCCGAACCGATCTGGGTCCACTCCCATCCGAGGAAGGCGACCATGTCCGGGTCGCCGCCACCCGACCCGATCGTATTGCACTGACGAATCGACTCGATGGTCTGGCGCCAGCGGCGCGGCGACGAGCCAATCGCATGATCGTTGATGGACCAGAAGTCGAGCCCAGAGCACAGGCGCGCGAAGTCACAGGCGTCCGAAACCGTGTACGCACCATCACCGCCCCCGAGTGGGAGCGAGGCCACATAGGCGTCCGCCGAGAAGCCGGAGTGGACATGGAGATCCCCGAATAGGATCTGCTCGGATCTGTCGACGCCGATCTGGACTGCGGCGTCCAGTTGGGCGCGATCCCGAGTGGCGAGGCTCTGCGCCGGGATTCTGGCTGCTGTCGGCGGTCCGACTTCGAGCGTCGTCCCCAGCCAACCTCGGCCTGCCACGTAGATGCCGCCAAGCACCGCCAGGGCAACGAGTCCCCCCGCAATCACGATCCTGCGCCATCCCATGCTGTGCATGGTCCCCCGGCCGGCGAGCGCTGTCCATCGTTTCGGCGACCGGCAGGCTCTCGGCGAGCGGATTCGATATGCAGAGATGCTCGTACAGGGGCGTGAAAAGGAACCAGAGCCGGAGTGCTAGCCTGCCCCGCATGGCCAACCCCAAGCGCCGGCAGTATGACGTGGGTGCGAAGGATCTCGCGGAGCTCGTGACGCACCTCGTTCAGGAGACGGCCGGCCACTACGATCTCGACCCGGACTCCGGGCGCGCCGAGCAGATCCGCCAGCTCGTGGTGACGACCCTGCGCCTGGTGCAGGATGGCGCTTCGACGGGCGATCTCAAGCTGCTCAACAACGCGATGAAGGAGCTGCGGCACGCCTTCCGAGTCTTCTCGCCATATGCTGGATTGCGCAAGGTGGCCTGCTTCGGCAGCGCGCGGACGCCGCAGAATCACCCGGATTGGCAACAGGCCCACGGGTTCGCCGAGCAGATCGTCGAGCACGGCTGGATGGTCATCACCGGGGCGGGCGGCGGCATCATGGGCGCCGCGCAGGGTGGGGCAGGGCGCGAGGCCTCATTCGGCGTGAACATCCGCCTGCCATTCGAACAGGCGGCGAACCAGACGATCCAGGGCGACGAGAAGTTGATCAACTTCCGTTATTTCTTCACCCGCAAGGTGATCTTCGTCAAGGAGGCCCACGCCATCGTGCTCTTCCCGGGCGGCTTCGGGACCCACGACGAGGGCTTCGAGGCGCTCACCCTGATCCAGACCGGCAAGAGCGAGATCTTGCCGGTGGTCTTCCTGGATGCGCCCGGCGGCAGCTACTGGCGAGACTGGCAGCGCTACGTCGCATCCCATCTCGAGGCGCGCGAGCTCATCAGCCCCGATGACATGGCGCTCTTCAAGGTCACGGACGACATCGACGTCGCCGTGCAGGAGTTGCTCGGCTTCTACCGCAACTATCACTCGAGCCGCTTCGTCCACGACCGATTGTTACTGCGTGTACGCTCTGCCCCTACCCCCGAGCAGCTCGATGCCATCAACGACGATTTTGCGGACATCGTCAGCCGCGGGCGGATCGAGGTGAGCGAGAGTCTGCCCGCCGAGAGCGATGAGGCCGTCGGGCATCCGCGCGTCGCGTTGGAATTCGAACGCCGAAAGATGGGCAGGCTGCGGCAGCTGATCGACCGGCTGAACGAGCTGGCTCCCGAGCCCGCCTGGTCGCCCGGTGAGGCGGGCCGGCATGAGATCTTCGAAGGCACGGTGCCAGAAGAGCAGGAGAGCGACGACTAGCGGCCCCATGGTCGTCACGGCGCAGTGCACCCGCGCTATCATGACCGGCCGCATGACGCTCGGTGGGAAGGGGCTCCGGCCTCTGATGCGCAGGACGCACAAGACGCACAAGACGCACCAGACTCACAAGACGCACGGGAGAAGGAAGATGTCCGAACTGGAAGAGCTGGCCGGCTGGGTCGAGCTCGAGGGTTGCTTCAACTTTCGCGATCTGGGGGGCTACGTTGCTCGTGATGGCCGCCGGCTGCGCACGGGGCAGGTCTTCCGCAGCGACGGGCTCCAACACCTCAGCGCCGCGGACCTCGAGCATCTCATCACGAAGATCGGGCTGAAGTCGGTCATCGACCTGCGCTCATCGGAGGAGATCTCCGGCGACGGCAGCGGCCCCATCTCCGAGCAGACGACGATCCACCACGTGCCGCTCTTCGAGCGGACGGGCTCGCAAGACCAAGCCGTCTCGCCCGACTCGATGCCGTCGAATATGGGCGAGCTCTACTTTCTCATGCTGACGGCGGCCCGCGAGCCGATCGTCGAGGTCGTGCGGCTGCTGGCGGACTTCGACCGTCCGGCGGTCTTCCACTGCGCGGCCGGCAAGGACCGCACGGGCGTGATCTCGGCCCTTCTGCTCTCGCTGCTCGGCATTCCCGAGGAAACCATCGTGGCCGACTATGCGTTCAGCCGTGCCAACATCGACAAGATCAACGCACGCCTGAACGCGAGCCAGACCTACCAGCGGATCATGGACGAGCTACCCGAGGGCGCCTACGACGCCGATCCGGCTTCGATGTTGCTCTTCCTGGACCGTGTGCGTGAGAACCACGGCTCGATGGCCGAGTGGGCGGCCAGCTCTGGCATCGATGCGGCGATGTCTGAGCGGCTGGCGGAACGACTGCTCGCCTGATCAGGCGTATGACTTCTTTGGCATGAAGTCGCCGCGTCCGTCCGGGGTCAGATCGAGGAAACTCCAGAAGGGCGAAAGCAGATCCATGCCGCGGAAGTGCTCGGGGGAGAGCCGCGCGCCGCCGGAATAGAAGTGGTGGACCCGACCCTCGGCGTCGCGTTCGAAGATCGATACGCCCGGCCATTGGCTGCCGTCGGCCTCCTCGAAGAAGAGATCGCGCTTCAAGCTGGAGCCTTCGCTCGACAGAATCCGCACGTGGCGCCAGCCACGCTCGCGCGCATAGGCCCGAAACGTTGCGACATCACCGGCGACCACCACGGCGAAGTTCACGCGCTGCTCGAGATGCGGCACGAGATTGTCATAGCCGTCGGCCCAGAGCGTGCACATCGGGCATGGGCTCTCCTGTGCGCCGCCGAACATGAAGTGCAAGAGCACGAGCGGCTTGGCCGGATCGTCGAAGAACTCTGAGAGCTTGCGTTCTACGACGGGTGCGTCGCCCGCGCCAAGATCGCGCGGGCCCTCGCGGAGCACGTAGTCCTCTGGGATGGCCTCTTCGCGGGGTAGACTCCGGCGCAGCTCGGTGACGCGCTCACGTTGCTCCATCAGAGCGATCTCCGCCTCGCGCAGCTCATCTCGGATCCTCAAATACGCGGGGCTGACATTGTCAAAGTAGTACCGGCCCATGGATCATCCTTCCCGGAACCCACGCTGCGCCGCAAGACCGAGTCTTGGATCGTCTCGTCAGCCGCGGCGGCTCTCGACCACCATGATCTGCATATTGCCCTTCGGCCCCACGTACCAGGAGCCGACCCATCCCGTCAGGCTCACGATGACGGCTCCGAAGAAGGCGTCCGTGAAGCTGCCGACGTTGAAGTCCGAGAGCATCGACGCCACCAGCCAGAGCATCAGTCCGTTCACGATCAAGAGGAAGAAGCCGAGGGTGAGGAAGGTGACGGGCAGCGTCAGGACGACGACGATCGGGCGGACCAGCGCGTTCACGATGCCGAGCAGCAGCCCGGCGGCCACGAAGGTACCGAGGCCCTCGATCTCGAGGTTGTCGACGACCACGGTGGCCAGCCAGAGACCGAGCACGTTGATGGCCAGGCGGATCACGAATCCGGGCATGCGGGTTCTCCTTGCTGGGCAGCGCGGCGCTCTGATCAGAGGATGGCGTGAAGTGTGCGGCTTCGCATCATCGATGCTTGCCATTGACGCCTGCGGGCCCAGCGGAGACACTGATTCGATAGCACAGGGGAGGCAATATGGATCCGAATCATCCGGCCCTCGTGGCCGCACGCAGCTCGTGGCGCTGTGTCCACGCCAAGGACAAGCAGGGGTGGCTCGACCTGATGGCCGAGGACATCTGTGTCGAGGACCCGATTGGGCTCGCCGTCACGAATCCAGACGGCAAGGGCATTCGCGGCAAGCCGGCCATGCGCGAATTCTGGGAGAAGAACATCGACCCCAACAGCATCGTGGTGGAGACCCACGAATCCTTCGCTGCCGGTGACGAGTCTGCTCATCGCATGACACTCACGACCGCGTTTCCCGGCGGTATGAAGATGATCGTAAACGGCATCTTCACCTACCGGGTGAACGGCGAGGGCAAGCTCACGAATCTGCGCGGCTATTGGGCAGTGGATGAGGCTGAAGTCGTGAAGCCGTGACGCGCGTCAGGCCTTCAGGAAGCGAGTCGCGTCCAGGTCCAGCGCGTGCGTGGCGTGTCGGGTCGCCATCGCGATGAACATCTCGTCACCGCGATCGTGTCGCTCGACGATCATGGACGCGACGACGGCCATCAGCACGCCGCTGAACGAGTAGCGGGCATAGTCGGCCCAGCACTGATCCCAGCCGTAGTCCGCTCTCCCGTCCGCGATGAGTGCGGCGTGGTAGTCGCGCAGCAGCGCCTCTTCATGGGCGCGCCGGTCCACGGGCAGGAGGCTGGCGCCGAGGAAGTAGGCTGCATCGGAGACCGCCGGACCCACGCCACAGGTTTGCCAATCCACCACGGCCAGCGGGTGCCCGCCCTCCGCGGTGCCAAAGAGCATATTGTCCAGTCGGTAGTCGCCGTGGATCACGCAGAGTGGGCCATCGGCCATCGCCGTCGTCCAGGCAACGAGGTTCTCGCCGAGCTCTTCGGCGAGTGCGAGATGCTCGGGCCCGATCGCGCCCTCGTAGCGCTCGACGAAGCCGGGGAAGACGCTCTGGTAGATGACCTTCAGCAGCGCGGCGCTCTCGGGCGAGGGCGGGCTCATCCAGTCGAGCTCGAGCAGCGAGGGGCTGCCCCAATGCGGGGCGTGCAGCTTCGCGAGCTCCAGGAGCGCAAGCGCGGCCTGATCGACCGAGCAGCCGGCGATCTGATCGCCCTGCACGGCCGGGGAGAGATCCTCGAGCACCAGCACGAAGCTCCCGCTGGTCTGCTCGATCCGCGCAAAGTGGCAGTGCGGTGTACGGATCTGCACTGTCTTCTGGAGCGCCTGGTAGAAGCGGACCTCCTTCAGATAGGCGCCCTGGCCAACACCGGTCGCGCGACTGATGGGATTGGTCGAGGGAAATTTGCCCACCACCGAATCGGGCGCGTCCGGCTCCGCCAGGTCGTAGGTAAGACCGAAGCGGACCGATGCGCCCATCTGCCCGGTCCCGACCTGGCGGGGATCCAGCCCGACGACGCGCGCATCACGGATTGCACCGCTCGCGCGCAGCACGTCGGTCATCCACTCGGGGGTCACGGCATCGGGATCGTCGATCAGTGCAGGCTCGGTCATTCGACGGCGGATCGTAGCATGTGCGCCTGTGCGGCTGACCAAGCGTCACACCGATTCGGATGCCGGCGGGCGAGGCCCTTCGAACCGGGTATCGTTCGAGATCCTCTCCCAGCGAGATGCGTCGCTCTGCCACACTCATCCAGATCTGCAAGCCCACACCCACGGAGGCATTCATGGCCGAGTACAACGAGATGAGCGATGAGGTGCTGCGCGAGCGGACGCGCGCCCTGCTCGAAGAGGCCCATCCAGAGAAGTGCGACAGCGTCACATTCCGGCGCGCCCAGTACGAGCACGGGCTGGCCTGGGTGCATTTTCCGGAAGGCTATGGCGGTCTCGGGCTCAACCCGAGGATGAATGTCGTGGTGTACGACGAGATCACCAAACACTCGAAGGTGGTTCATCACGATCCGGGCGAGGCGATCATCGGTATCGGGATGGGTGCGCCCGTGGTCCTCACCTACGGGACCGACGAGATGAAGAAACGGCTGCTTCCCAAGATCTTCTCGGGCGAAGAGATCTGGTGTCAGCTCTTCAGTGAGCCCGGCGCGGGCTCCGATGTGGCTGGTCTCGCCACCTCCGCCGTGCGCGACGGCGACGACTGGATCCTCAACGGTCAGAAGGTCTGGACCACCCTGGCTCACATCTCGCGCTGGGGGATGCTGATCGCTCGCACCGATCCCGACGTGCCCAAGCACGACGGCCTCTCGTACTTCATTCTCGACATGCGGGCGCCGGGTGTCGAGATCCGCCCGCTCTACCAGATCACGGGCGAAGCGGAGTTCAACGAAGTCTTCATGACCGACGTGCGGATTCCCAACAGTCACATGCTGGGCAAGGAGGGGCAGGGCTGGCGCGTCGCCATCACGACCTTGATGAACGAGCGCGTGGCGATCGGCGGCGGTGGCTCGAAGAAGAAGGGCGGCGGCAGCGCGCCGCTCATCAAGCTGTGGAAGGATCGCAAGCCCGGCGCTCGATCGGCCGCCCAGGAAGCGATCCTGCGCGACAAGGTCACGCGCTGCTATATCGAGAACGAGCTGCTGCGCATGACCTCCCAGCGCGCTCGCGCCGCCCAGAAATCCGGCAACCCCGGGCCCGAGGGATCCGTCTCCAAGCTTGCTCATGCCGAATCCCTGAAGCGGATGTGGGAGGTGGCGATGGATGTCATGGGCAGCGATGCCCTCGCCTTCGAGCACGGCTACGAGCTGCGTCGCAGCACACCCGGCATCGATACGCCGCGCGGGCTCGCGAAGTACCAATTCCTGCGCTCGCGAGCGAACTCCATCGAGGGTGGCACCTCGGAGATCATGCGCAACATCCTCGGCGAACGCGTGCTGGGGTTGCCGGGGGAGCCGCGCGTCGACAAGACCGTTCCCTGGAAGGACGTGCCTCGCTCGTAGTGGCGGCTGCGAAAGGGTACCTCTGACGACGCGCGAGAGAGCAGAGCACAGAGCGCAAGAGAGAGCGGAGACAGGAGAGAGAACGATGCCCATCGACATGAGCTTCACCGAGGAGCACGAGGAGCTGCGGGCCACCGTCCGTGCCTTCCTGGTGGAAGTCTCCGACGAGCAGGCGGTGCGCGAGCATATGAGTAGCGAGCGCGGCTATGACCGCGACATTTGGCGGCGGCTCGCCGAGCAGCTCGGCCTCGCCGGTCTGATCATTCCCGAAGAGCACGGCGGCGCCGGCGCAAGCTTCGTCGAGCTGCTGATCGCCATGGAGGAGATGGGCCGTGCGCTCCTCTGCTCCCCCTACCTCGGCACATCGGTCTTTGCCGCCAGCGCCCTGCTGGCCTGTGCCGACGAGGCGACCCAGAAGGAGCTGCTCGCTGGCATCGCGTCCGGTGAGAAGATCGTCTCCGTGGCGTGGGTCGAGCCGAACGGGCGCTGGGACCTCGCCGGCATCGAGCTGCAGGCGCGCGCCAAGGACGACCTTTGGGAGCTCGATGGCGCCAAGTCGTGGGTGCTCGACGGGCACAGCGCGGACACTCTATTGGTCGTCGCCCGGACCGACGAAGGCCTCGAGCTCTTTCGCGTCGATGCGGGCGCCGAGGGCCTCTCTCGCGAGCTCGTCCCCTCGCTCGATCTGACGCGCAAGCTGGCGCAGATCGACCTGGCCGCGACACCGGCCAGCAGGGTGAGTCGGGGCGATCAGACGGCCGCGCTCGAGCAGGTGCTGGCGCTCACCAAGGCGGCATTGGCGGCCGAGCAGGTGGGCGGCGCCGAGAAATGTCTCGAGATGGCGGTCGAGTATGCCAAGACGCGACTGCAGTTCGGGCGCCCGATCGGCTCCTACCAGGCCATCAAGCACAAATGTGCCGACATGCTGGTGCAAGTGGAGCTCGCCAAGTCCGCCGCCTACAACGCCTGCTTCGTGGCAGCCGGCGAGGAGGACGATCTGCTCGAGGCCGCGGCGCTCGCCAAGGCGCACTGTTCCGAGGCGTATTTTCTCGCCGCCGCCGAATGCATCCAGATCCACGGCGGAATGGGCTTCACCTGGGAGCTGCCCATCCACCTCTACTTCAAGCGGGCCAAGGCCAGCGAGCTCTTCTTCGGCGACGCCGCCCTGCAGCGCGAGATCGTGGCCGACCAGATCGGGATCTGATCGCTTGGAGGCGACATTCTTCGTCGCAACGGTGAAGGACGCCACGGGGGTCACGTGCGTCGACGACCTGCCTGTGGATCCGGCCGGCGAAGCCATCCGCATTGGTTCGCTGGCCTGGATTC
>JAFDDH010000247.1 GCA_019310975.1 Deltaproteobacteria bacterium
CTTCTTCCTCGGACTCTCGCTGGGCAGTTGGCAGGGCGGAAGGCTGGCCGACCGCGTGGCCAGGCCACTGGTCGCCTATGGTCTGCTCGAGCTGGGCCTCAGTGTGGTGTCCTTGGCGATCACCCTACTGCTCTCACGCTGGGCCAGCTGGGTGCCGATGGTGGCTCCCCTCTTCGGTCGGGATACGCCCGCGGCCGGGATCGCGACGGTGGCGGTTTCGGTGGCGGTCCTGCTGCCACCCACCGCCTTGATGGGCGCCACCCTACCGCTGCTGGTCAAGTATCTGGTGCGAGAGCAGGCCGACCTCGCTGAGCGCATTGGATTGCTCTACGGCATCAACACCCTGGGTGCGGTGTTTGGTTGTGCGACGGTCGGCCTGATCCTGATCGGCACCCTGGGTGTGATCCAATCGTCCGGGGTGGCCTCGGTGATCTATCTAGTCATTGCCGGCCTGGCGGCGTGGCTCGTCACGCGGACAGGGTCTGCTGCCGCATTGCATCGGAGTGCCGAGCTCGCAGGCGACGCGGAGCTCGAGTCCTCTCCAGGCGATTCGGAGGGAGCGCGCCGCGTGCTCGTGCTCGTGATGGTGTTCGCCGTGTCCGGCTTCATCGCGATCGCTTACGAGGTGCTGTGGTTCCGGGTGCTGGCGAACTTCAATCTGCACACCGTCTACGCCTTCTCGGCGATGCTGTCCACCTATCTGCTCGGCCTCGTTCTGGGCGCGCTCATCTGTGCGCGCTACCTCGCACGCAACAAGGAGAAGCTGCTCGAGTACTTCGCGACTCTGCAGCTGCTGATCGCGCTGGCGGGCACGATCACCCTGGTGATGCTCGGCCGCTCGCGCAACTTCTTCGAAGCGCTGGCGGGGCTCAAAGAATGGGCCGGGATCTCCGAGACAGGACTGGCGGCCCTGGGCAGCAGTCTCGAGATCGCAGCCATCTGTCTGATCATACTACTCGTCCCCACCACGCTGATCGGCGTGGGCTTTCCGCTGGCGAGCGAGCTCACCATCCAGCATCTATCGGGTCTGGGCAAGCGGATCGGTAGACTCTACGCGCTCAATACCGCTGGTGGGACCCTCGGTTCACTGGCCGCCGGCTTCGTGCTGCTGCCTCTCCTCGGCAGCCAGTGGAGCCTGACGCTGATCATCGCACTGAACGGGCTGCTCTTCGTGACCATCATGGTCACCCAGCCGACACTGCGCGGCACGAGACGTTTGTGGCGCCTCGGCGCGGAGGTGCTGCTCGTGGTGGGGGTGTGTCTGGCGATCATCGGGCCCAACTATCTTGCCGGGGCACAGAGCAACTTTCTCGGCGGCGAAGTGCTCGCGTTCCACGAAGCGCGCGACGCGACCTTTGTCGTCATGGGCTACGAGTCACCCGAAGCGGGGGCGTTCCAGCAGCTGCTCGTGAACGGCCGCAGCTACGCCAACAACGCGCCGCCGGGTCGCCGCTACATGGCGCTGCTTGCCCATCTGCCCACGTTCATTCACGCTTCACCGAAGAGCGCGCTGATCGCCTGCGTGGGGACGGGGACCACGGTCGGTTCGCTGACGACCCACGCATCGCTCCAGACCATCGATGCGGTAGATCTCTCCCCGGATGTCTTCGAGTTCGCGCCCTTCTTCGTCCCCATCAACCACAGCTTCCATCAGGAGCCGCGCGTCAAGCAGGTGGTGGCGGATGCACGCCACTACCTGCTGGGGAGCGATCGGCGCTTCGACGTCATTACCTTCGAGCCCCCGCCACCCCAGGATGCGGGCGTGGTCAATCTGTACAGCCGCGAGTTCTATGAGCTCGCGAGTGAGCGTCTCGAGACCGGGGGCGTCGTCGCGCAGTGGATCCCGCTGGACCTGGAGCGTCGCATCCTTCCCCTGATGATGATCCAGTCCATGCGCTCCGTCTTCCCGCACGTGTCGCTCTGGATCTCGAACCGTATGGAGGGCATCGTGGTCGGCTCCGAGCAGCCGCTTCAGATCGATTTGGAGGTCTGGCGCACTCGCATGGCGGAGCCGGGCGTAGCGGCCGATCTACTGGCGGTCGGCATCGATTCACCGGAGGACCTGGCGGCGACCTTCATCGCGGCCGACGCCGCGCTCGAAAGGCTGGTCGGTGAGGTGCCCGAGGTGAGCGACAACCATCCACGCATCGAGTACTTCAGCTTCTACCCCTACGAATCGATGCGCTACGACTGGATCCTGGCTCGTGCCGAGCCGATCGAGCGCTATCTGGTGAGCCCCCCCCGGCGCCCGGAGTCGCTCGACACCGCTCGGGCTGTGGCCCGCAGCATCTGGCTCGAGCACGAGGCGATGGTGCTCGGTGATCACGAGGCGGCCAAGCGACACGTCGATCAGGGCCTCGCACTCGATCCGGAGAATCGCTACCTGCGATATCTGGCCGCGTATCAGAAGCGGGATCGGTAACTGGGCCAGGCTCTGCTTGCCATCGAGGGCGCTGGAGACGCGCCGCGCCGCTGACTCGAAGCCGGGTATGCGGCACGACCCGGGCCGAAGAGGCTATGGTGAGCTGGGTCGATCGGAGCGGGGAAGGGCTGCATTGGCGGGCCTTGGAGCGGAGGCGGATATGATCGAGTGGAGGGAGGTGGCGCGGGGCCCAAGAGGCCTCATCTTGTACCGAATCGAAGCGGCGATGGACCAGCCGATGGTGCCGGGCAACGGTCGCTTCGACCCGATACGCGGAATCCTCTCGCGCCACGCGCCGTCTACCACTCAACGTTTCGAGCAAGAATTCGCCGAGTCGGGCGCCCCGGTCGGTGCGAGCTCGATGCGGGTCGCATCCCATCTCATCTCCTACCCGGATCGGCTGATGATCGTCGACGCCACCTTTCCCGCTACCGGGGCAGAGATCTTCCCTGGAACGCTCAGCGACATTTCGCGCCACGAGGGCCGCTCGTTCGCGGATCGTCCACTCGATGTTCTGTACACCCACTGCCACTTCGATCACTCCGGGGGCCGCGATGCCGTCGAGGAGCTTGCCGGCGATGTTCGCACGATCGCCCACCCCTCCACCCAGGCGTTGTTCGAGCAATCATCGAAGCGCGAGATGTTCTTCGTCACCAAGGGACACTTCTTTCGCGACTGCGGGATCCGAGAGGACGTCGAAACCCTCTTGCTCAGCTTACGCGAGCTCTACGTCGAGGCGGCGGGGGGCGAGATGCCCGAGGAAAGCCCTCGCAATCCATTCGGCTCGGCATCCGACGCACCGCTTCGAGTGGATCTCGCGATCGAGCCCGGAGGCGATGCCCAACCGCTACTGGACGGGCGCGTCGAGGCCCTGTGCTTCGAGGGCCACGTCCCGGGTCATCTATGTGTTCGTGTGGCTGGGAGCCACTTGATTACGGGCGATATGTGGCTTCCCGCGACGACTTCGATCGTCAAGCCACCGGGCTTGGTGTCGACGATTGTGTGTCGTACCCGAGCCACGAAGCCATTTTTCAGAACCCGAAGCGCATGGCGATGCGCGACCTGGAGATCTTCCAAGAACGCTTTCAGCTCGTGTACGCCGTTCTCGCGGAGCATGGCCGCGAGCCCATGCGCGTGTTGGACCTCGCTTGGGGGGGCGAGCAGGGCCTTCCGATCTGGAAGCTCGAGTCGAGCCTCTATCGGCTACTCATGGCACACGACGAAGCAGCCGCCTACGTGCACGATCTGGTGGCGATCGGTGATCTGGAGGAGGTCGAGCCCGAGCGCTACCTCTGGAGGGGCAACCGCGCGTTGATGGGGTACCTGGAGGCACTGCTCGATCGAGGCCGCGAGCACTACGGGCACCTTGATTTCCGAAGTTATCGAAGGCAGTGAACGCTCGCCGAACAACACGCTCTGCCGTTGGGAAGATCAGAAGGTCGGGCTCGCGTTCGAGATCGGTCCTGGCAAGATTGCAGCTCGGAAATCGCATCTCCAAGCAGCTCCGACGTCCCAGAGGTTCGGTCCACAGCGGTCGGAGCGGACGTCACGATTGGGCGAAGCGTCATCCATGGTGCCGTCCAGGCGAGCGCGGCCGCATTGGGTGGGCGCTGACCTTTCGAGCCGGCCTGGCGGCGACTACGCTCGCAGGCCTCAGATTTCGATGCGCCGGAGCCGGCTCCTGTCCCCGCAAGCCCTGACACTCGACCACATCGATGACCACCCCGTTGGCGGCAAGGCGCGCGGCCTTGCTCGCTTGCGAGGGGCGGGCCTTCGCGTCCCCGATGCATTCGTGGTGGTCGGGGCCTCGCCAGGACGGCTCCCGGCAGATCTGGATGAACGGCTCGCGGAGCTGGATGCGCCGGCGGTCGCCGTGCGTTCGTCAGCCATCGATGAGGACGGTGACGATGCGTCGTTCGCCGGTCAGTACGAAACGGTGCTGGAGGTGTGCGGTGCGGACGCCGTGCGTGCGGCGATCGGGCACTGTCTGCGCTCTGCCAGGGGCGATCGGGCGAACGCCTACCGCGAGTCACGCCACGAGGGGGATGGCGGCGGCTCCAGGATGTCGATCGTCGTTCAGCGAATGGTGACGGCCCGTGCATCGGGGGTCTGCTTCACCGCGGATCCCGTGACGAGTCGGCGCGGCCGGCTCGTCATTGACTCCGTTCCGGGACTCGGCGAAGCGCTGGTCTCGGGGCACGTGAGCCCGGACCAGGACCAGCTGCAGCGTGCTCGCATGCGTTGGGAGCCGAGAAGACTCGAGGGTGTGGTTCCTGCGATCTCGATCGAAGAGCGCGATCGTGTGGCGAGCGAGGCCCTCGAGGCCGAGCGGTGTCTGGGCGAGCCACTCGACCTGGAGTGGGCGATCGATGTCCACGGCGATCTCTTCTGGCTGCAGGCGCGACCGATCACGGCGCTCGGTGCCGACCCACAGGCGCTCGACACCCGTCCCTTGAAGAGGGGCGACGTCTATACGCGGTGCAACGTCGGTGAGATGATGCCCGGTGCGATCTCCCCGCTCACGTTTTCAGTCTGTGCGCGCGGGATCGACGTGGGGTGGCAGGACAATATGATCGCACTCGGGCTGGCGCCCGGGCGCGTACCCGAGAACGTCTACGTCGCCATGAGCCACGGGCACCTCTTCATCAACCTCAGCGAAGGCGCACGCTTCAACTCGGCCGTCGTGGGCTCGAGTCCCGATCAGCAGAGCCTCGCGATCTGCGGCCGCATCGTGCCAGAGGTGGTGGCGCCCGATCCTCCGCCATTGCGCATTCGACTGCCACGGATCGTGCGTCAGGTTTTGTCGATCCTGCGTGCACGGCATCACATCCGCGCGATGGAGGGCCTCGTGGCGTGCGGCGAGATCCGGCCGGGAGACGATGCACGCGCAACGTGGCAGAGCATCGACGCAAGGCGCGAGGACCTCTTCGAATCCTACGCACGACACCTCACGGTTTCGTCGGGCGCCGGCGCGCTCGCACCCATCCTTTTGCAGATCCTGGCGGGCGATGAAGAGCCCACCCAAGCCCATCACGCCGCGGTCGCTCACCTCCTCTCCGGTGCCCGCGATGTCGAGAGTGCCGACATCGTGCAGGGCGTGCAGCGCATCCTCGAAACGTTCGCGGGTGACGCGGCGGCGGCACGAGCGTTCTCCGAGCTCGCGGTGGAAGACGCGCTGAGATGGCTCCGCGCTGATGCCTCCGGCCGTGTCGGTCGTGAGTTCGCCGCCTATCTGGATCGTCACGGACACCGCAGTCTTCGCGAGCTCGACGTGCGTCAGCCCGAGTGGGCCCACGATCCGAGTCCACTCATCCGTTCCTTGCAGGCGCAGCTGAGATTCGGGCGCAGCGCGATCGCGGGAGTGGGCGGTCCCGGCTCTCCCGCGCAGGCCGCGCCCGTCGATGCACGCCGCCTCCAATGGCTCACGCGGATCGCCCATGCGGCCGTGCGAAATCGTGAGCGATCCAAATCCCTGCTCGTCGCCACCACGGTGCACGTGAAGCGTGCCTACCGCGCGCTCGCCTCGCAGCTGGTCGCCGAGGGAAGGCTTCCGGACGAGGACGCCGTCTTCTTCCTGCTCCACGAGGAGCTCGGCGAGCTCACCGCCGATGCGCCGGGCTCGCGCTTCGCGGAGGAGGCGGTGGCGCGGCGGACTGCGCTCTCATGGCAGGAGTCGCTCCAGTTTCCCGAGGTCTCGGTCGGCATGCCCGAGCCCGAGCAGCCCGAGGCAGCCGGCGAGACGGAGAGCGTGATCTGGGGCAAGCCCGTCAGCCGAGGCCGTGCAGAGGGACGAGCACGCGTCGTCCGGACACTCGAAGAGGCCGAGGCTCTCGAGCCGGGCGAGATCCTCGTGGCTCCCGTCACCGACGTTGGTTGGACGCCCTACTTCGCCATCATCTCCGGTCTCGTCACCGACGTTGGCAGCGCGGTCTCCCACGGTGCGGTCGTGGCCCGCGAGTACGGCTTGCCCGCCGTACTCAATACCCGACACGCAACCCGCACCCTGAAGACCGGCGATCGGATACGCCTGGACGGAGATCTGGGGCGGGTCGAAGTGCTGGACGGAATCGGATCGACGAAGCCCGCACCGTGAAGCCAGGCGTTGGCGATCGGCGAGATGTATCGCCGAGGTACACGCCATGCCGGCTCCGTCGCCCGCTCGCCAGGATGTAGGATGTCGGTACTCTTCCCCGCAATCTCCCTCTGGCGGGCTGCGATCATCCGATGGATGCCGACTGGCCACGAGACTCTCGTCTCTGAATCGTTGTGAGGTTCTGACGCCGCCCGTTGAGCTTCCCACCTAGAGACCCCCGTCGGGGCCGGAGCCGTCGGCGCTTCCGAACAAGGCATTCTTGCCATCCCAGTCGCGCGCGGCGGTTCGCAGCGCATCAAAGAGACCCGAGGTGGCTGGGGCAAGCTCTGCAAGCTCGCACATCGTGCCCACGCGTGGGTCGGTGCGGAAGTAGGCGAAGCGGGTGTCGTCTCCAAAGCTGCCCTCGTGGCCGATGGAGAGGCCGCGATCGATGGCACATTGGTAGTCGGCAGAATAGGAATTCGTGAAGAAGCACCAATGGTGCAGGCCCGCGTCGGCCTCGGTGAGGAACTCCTTGTAGAGGCTGGGCGTATCGTCGTTCTGCTGGATCAGCTCGATCTGTAGATCTCCGGAATAGGCGAGAGCAATCGTGAGGTCGGGCCCCTCTTCCTGCAGCACACCCGCATAGCGGTAGTTGTCCGGGCGGGCGTGGTCGAGCCGAAAGAAGGGACCGATACCGAGCTCGCTGGCCCAGTGCTCGATGGCTTGCTCGACGTCGCGCACAACATAGCCCGCTTGAGCGATAGGTCCGAAAAGGCTACTCATCGGATTCGATCCTCCCTCCTTCCTGCGTTCACGGATGAAGGGTCTATTCTACTCATGTCGAGCATCGAGACCACGCACCTCTTCGACGTCGAGTTCAGGCTCGGCGATCCCGCGCAGATCGAGTCAGTGGACCCCTCAGAGTACTGTCTTCGCATCCACTTCGAGTTCGAAGCAGCGGCGGAGAAGTACGACTGGATCAACCACATCATCGCCATCGGCACGGGTCGGCGAACGGCGGAGGGCATCACCTACCGCGTCTACGAGGTCGATTGAAATGGCACCCGCTGGGTAGTCCGGATATAGATCAGGAGAAGCTCTAGCCCATGTCTGGACGTGAAGAAGTCGCCGAGATCAACGACAAGCTACGAGGCTGGCTGCAGAAACGACTGCATGATGTTCAAGAGCTCGAGCTCACCGATTTCGAGAGTCCGAAGATCGGCTACTCGAGTACGACTCTGCTCTTCGATCTGCGGTATCGACGTAGAGGCAAGACCACTACTGAGCCACTTGTACTGCGCATGGAGCCCCAGGGAATCCCGCTCTTCTCTCACTATGATCTGCGACCGCAGTATCGGATCATGAAGACGCTGGCTGGCTCCGACGTTCCCGTGCCCCGCGTGCGCTGGTTCGAGGACGACCGCTCGGTCTTGGGAAGTCCGTTCTACATCATGGATCAGGTGGCAGGTCACGTTCCGACCGACAACCCCCCCTACCATGTCGAAGGGTGGTTGATGGACCAGGAGCCCGAGCTACGCCGCGCCATCTGGCTGGGTGGAGTGGCGGCCATGGCCAAGATCCATCGCCTCAACTATCGCGATTTCGATCTTGCCTTTCTCGACGAGCCCGACCTGGGCCCCACCCCCATCGAGCAGCACATCAATCTCTACGAGCAACACATCGATTGGGGGCTGGAGCGGCAGCGCTTTCCCTTGCTCGACGTCGCTCTCAGCTGGCTGCGTGACAATCTTCCCGCGAATGAGCCCACGGCGTTGACCTGGGGTGATGCTCGAATCTCGAACCTGATCTTCCAGGGCGGCGACTGTGTCGCGGTACTGGACTGGGAGATGGCCCGGCTGGGCAACCCAGTGCAAGACATCGCTCTCTGGCTGGTAATGGACCGCTGCCTGAGCGAGGGGATCGGCGTTGCAAGGCTGGAGGGACTGCCGGACGAATCGGAGACCCTGAGCCATTGGGAGCGCATTTCCGGGCACCGGGCGGAGGCCAGAGAGCTGCTCTTCTACAAGATCTTCAGCGCTTTCTGCTTCACCTTCGTGATGGCGCGGGTGATGACCCGCGAGAAAAAAAGGGGCACGATGCCTGCGGAAAGCTCCTATGACGTAGACAACCTGGCGTCACAGGCGCTGGTGAAGTTGTTGGAGAGGGCGGGCACATCGGGATGATTCTCGAGCGAGTGTCTCTCTTTCCCCTCTTCCGAAGGCCATCAGGCAGGGCGATGAAACTCACACCAGCCCAATAGGGCATCGCCCCCATCCTCGGGATGCACGCGGACCAATGCCCTGCGATAGGTGGTCCGACGTGGAGGGATCAGGCTGTGGGTCAGATCGATCTCAGCCCCCGAGATCACTTCGATGCGAAACGCGGACCGCTCCCCGGCCTCGGTTTCGAAGCGAAGATCTCCCGACACGGGCTCCAGGGGAGAGTTGTCGTCGTAGACGAAGTTGAAGTGCACATCACTCAGTGATTCGATCTTCTCGCGGTGCAGATAGCCAACCTTGATCGGATCCA
>JAFDDH010000248.1 GCA_019310975.1 Deltaproteobacteria bacterium
CGGACCTCGGACCTGCCGGAGCGGGGCCGCCTGGGGTACGGAAACCTGAACTTCACAGATTCCGACCACCTCCGTCGAGCTCGGCCGACTCGATCATCATGCGCTTGATGCGATAGAGGCTGGATCGGATGGCGTCGTTGGAGCGATCGGTGCGACGCGCAATCTCGGGGATGGAGAGGTTCTCGAAATGGCGCATCTCGAAGACGCCGCGCTGCCACTCCGCCAGGGACTCGAGCTGCTCGCGAATGGTCTGCACGTAGCGCTGCATGTGCAGCTCATCGTCGGGTGCGCAGGCGCCCAGCGAAGGATTGGGAACGAAGTGCTCGGGCTCGACGCTGTCGAACTTCTGCCGCTGGTTCTGGGCCCGCCGGATCGAGTTGTTCGAGAGGTTCTTGGCGATACCGAAGATCCACGAGAGCAGTGACGCCTGCCCGCGATAGTTCTCGATCGAGCGAAAGACCGAGACGAAGGTCTCCTGAGTGATCTCCTCGGCATCGGCATGATTGCGTAGGCGGCCGTGCACGAATGCATAGATTCGCTTGAAGTAGCGATTGTAGAGTTCATTGAAGTGCCGCTCGCTCGCCTTGCGAATCCCCTCGAGCAGCTCCTGGTCGGAGAGCTCGCAGAGAGAGCCCATCGGCTCGATGCCTTTGGCTCGCGTGTCTTCGGCTTGTCGGGGCAACGCGGAGATCTCCTCGCGCTGTCCCTTCCCAGGAGGCGGGACCGGGCCCGCCCGCTCTGTCTTATGTGGCCGAATCGGGGAGGATGTGGCGCGCTCTTTCGGTGATTCCGCACCCGGGCACCCTCGGGGGGTCAGACTGCCCCGCCTCTGCCACGCCCCTGCCCCGCTTCTGCCACGCCTCTGCCACGCCCCTGCCAATTCCATGCCGCTGCTCGACCGCTGACACGAACCCGCTCTGGGAGCTTTATCCGAGGCGCTCAGGGCGAGTCGGACTGAATCAGCATCCGCAGCGCCGCGGTCAGGTCACTCACGTCGAACGGCTTCTGCAGAAAGCCGGCGCGTTCGAGCTCGCCGGAGACCCGCTCCACGCGCCCATCCGAGTGCCCGGAGAGAAAGAGCACCGGCAGGTCGGGCCGTTCGATCAGCAGGCCACGCGCCAGCTCGATTCCGCTGGCGTGGGGCATCGTGAGATCGGTAATCAGCAGGTCCAGCGTCGCCAGGCGTTCACGCCCGATGCGCAGCCCCGTCGCTCCATCCTGAGCTTCGATCACGAAGAAGCCCATATCGGACAGCATGCGTTGCACGACGCGGCGTACCGCGGGCTCGTCCTCAACCAGGAGCACTCTGCCGCGCGCCTCGAGCTCGTCGACGACGGATGCGCGGGGAGCGGCCGCTCTCTCGGGAGGCGCGGACGGCAGCAATACGTGGAACGTGGCGCCGCAGCCGAGCTCGCTCTCCACGCTGATCCTGCCACGGCTCTGCTGCACGATCCCGTAAGCGGTGGCCAGACCGAGCCCGGTGCCCGCACCGACTTCCTTCGTGGTGAAGAAGGGCTCGAAGACCCGCCTCGCCACCTCGGGCGACATCCCGAGGCCGTCATCCGCCACCATCAGATCGATGAAGAGGCCGGCCTCGGGTAGCGCCAACCCGGCCGCCTCCTGGTGACCGACCTGGCGGCGTCGGCTGCAGAGCGTGATGTTCCCGCCTTCGGGCATGGCATCGCGCGCGTTGACGATCAGATTGATCAGCACCTGCTGCAGCTGGATCGCATCGGCCCGGATCCAGTCGACGGTTTCGCTGACCAAGAGCTTGAGGTGAATGCTCGCTGGCAAGAGCGGACTGACGAGCCCCTGGACCTCATGCAGCAGCCGCGCCACCTCGAGGGGGCGGTCCTCGACGGGCTGGCGACGAGAGAATGCGAGCAGGCCCTCGGTCAGGCGGGCGCAGTGCTCGGCGGCCCGCTCGATATCCCCGAGCGCTGAGGCGATGTCGGGCTGGTCCTTCAGCCCCTCGAGCACGAAGCGCGCATTGCCCAACATGACGGCCAGCTGGTTGTTGAAGTCGTGGGCGATCCCGCCGGCCAGCGTGCCTACGGCCTCCATCTTCTGGCTCTGGAGCAGCAGCGTCTGGCTCTCGAGCAGCTCCTCGGCGGCGTGCATGCGGAAGAGCGCCCCGGCCAGGATTTCGCCGGCGAGGCGCAGCAATGTGATGTCTTCCTCGAACCACGTGTGCTCCCGGCTCAGGCACTCCACCGTCAGCAAGCCCGAGAAGCGGCGGGTGGAGAAGAACGGGATCGTGAGCTGCGAACGGACGCCGCGCACTTCGAGATCCACGCGTTCGGCGATCGCTTCGGCTGGCAACCCAGCCACGCTGGGCACGTGGTAGACCCTGCCCTGCCCCAGGATCTCGGTGGCGTACGGAAAGTCTCCGTGCCGAGGAGCCCCTCGACGGCTCTCGGCGGGCACGCCCTCCTGCCACCACTCGTAGACCTCCTCGGCTTTGAGGCTGCGCGGTTCGAAGGAGGTGAGCGCGATGTGGTCGGCTCGAGCCAGCCCCGCGAGCTCGGGCAGCTTCTCGCGGATTCCGGCAGCCAGCTGCTCGGGCCGAAACCCGACCAAGTGGCGCGACAGGTCGGCCAGCTGCTTCGCCAGCGCGAGCTGGCGCTGCAGGGCGCGCTGCGACTCGACGCGTGCATCCTCGTCGCGTTTGCGCCGCAGCACACTGGCGAATACCTCGACGACCAGCTCGAGGATCGCGATCTGGCGTTGTGTCCAGTCGCGTTCCTGCCGGTGACACTCGAAGCCGAGCACGCCCATCGTCGCCGCACCCGAGCGAAGCGGAAAGAAGAGGCACGAACGCACACCATGGCGGCCGAGCACCTCGTGCTCGGCCGCGGCCTCCGGCGGGAGATCGTCGAGCCGGGCGAGCTTCACGGCCTCGCCGCGCCGCAGCCGATCCGACACCCACTGGAACTGGCCCAGCGTCGTGTCACCCTCGTAGTGCGGACGCCGCGAGGCCACGCCCGCATCGACCCACTCGTAGCGATCGGCATCGCGACCCTGCGAGCCGGGGACCGCCACCAGATAGCAGCGATCGACGCCGGCGATATGCCCCGCCTCGCCGAGCCCGCGCTCGATGCCGGCCTCGATATCTGTCTGCTCGAGCGCCAGGAACTCGCGCGCGAGCTCCGCGACGCGACGCTCCTCGGCCAGCTGCCTTTCGAGATCCTGCATGCCGCTCCCCATTGCCGTCCAGATCGTGCACGGAAGCCGCGCGTCGATCGCGGGCTCTTGGGGCTTCCGCGCGCGTCCGGCGCTGGCTTTGCCGAGCGTGCTCCGAAGACTAGCTGAAGCAGAGTAAGCCCCAGGGGACACGCTTCCCGGCACTCAGCCCGGCCGCTATGTTGCGCGCGAGCCTTTGCGGCGACACAACGCCGCCACCAGCCAGCTTCTAAGCCATGCCTCGACGCCATTCCACGACAGCCCTCGGCTCCGTCACGGCGCTCTGCGGCCTGACTGCACTCGCACTGCTGATACTCGTATCAACGGCCGTAGCGGAAGACGCGTGGGAAACCTTCGTCTCCGAGAATGGCCACTTCAGCGTCGCACTCCCCACGCAGCCCTCGCAGCAGCACAAGGAGAAGTGGTTCCCGATCTCGAGCTTCGTCAGCACGATCTACAAATCGATCGTGGGCCACGAAGTCTTCGGCGTGAACCACACCGACATTCCGGGCTTTGCGATGGCCTTCGCATCGAACGACCGCGTCTTTCAGTCCTCGCGCAAGGGCTTCCTCGAGGACTCGCAGGCGACCGAGGTCTCGTACCGGGAAATCGAGCTTCTCGGCCGGCCCGGCCGCGAGCTCATCTACGACATTCCGCCCCTGGGCGGGCGGCCAGCCCAGCGCGGAACCGCGAAGATGTTCTTCCAAGGCAATCGCCTCTACATCTTCTACGCCGAGGTGACCCAGGCCATTCCCGCTGGCGACGTGCAGCGCTTCTTCGACTCGATCCTGATCCAGGAACCCCCCAAGGATGGCTAGGTGGGCTAGGTGGGCTTGCGGATATCACGCGGCAGACCGTAACCGCGTTCTCCTATGATGTTCAGCTGGATGTTGCTCGCACCGCCCGCAATCGCTGGCCCGAGTGAGAAGATATAGGCCTCGACCCAGCCGGTGGATGTGGTGTTGCGCTTCCAGCCGGCCACGTCCTCCTCGGCGGGTGCGAGCATGCCGTCGGCACCGAGCAGATCGTAGGCGCAGCGCTGAATCATCTGTGCCGTGTCCGTGCTGAAGAGCTTGTTCATCATCATTGGCCGCATGGCCTTCTGCGCCTCGCCGCGCAGCTGCGCGGTGAACTGCAGCATGTTCGAGGTCTCCTGCGTGCGCACGTAGCCCTCGATCTCGACCAGGCGCTGGCGCAGGTGGGGATCTTCGATGGCCGGCCTGCCCCTGCGAAGCGTCCGACGTGCCAGATCGAGTAGATCGTTGAAGCTGTCGCGCATCATATTCGGATTGCCGATCAGATTGCGCTCGTGGATCAGCGTCGCCCGTGACACGGCCCAGCCCTCGCCACGCTGGCCAACCAGGTTCTCGACCGGGACGCACACGTCGTCGAAGAAGACTTCGTTGAACTCGGTGCCGCCTGTCATCTCCTTGAGCGGCCGCACGTCGATTCCCGGGCTCTTCATATCGACGAGCAGGTACGAGATCCCAGCGTGTTTGGACAGGTCGGGATCGGTACGAAAGAGGCCGAACATCCAATCGGCCCGTTGGGCCATGGAGGTCCAGATCTTCTGACCGTTCACGACGAAGTGGTCGCCATCGAGCGTCGCCTGACATTGCAGAGAGGCCAGATCACTGCCCGAGCCCGGCTCGCTGTAGCCCTGACACCAGGCTTCCTCGCCCGTGAGCGCCGCGGGGATGAAACGCCGCTTCTGCACCTCGGTACCGAACTCGAGCAGCGTCGGCACCAGCAGGCCCGCGCCCTGAGTCTTGAGATCACCCGGTGCGCCCGCGGCGTAGAACTCATCGCGTACGATGCTGTCCTTCAGTGCGTCCGGCTCCTGGCCCGCTCCGCCGTACTGCCCGGGGACGTTGCGGTACACGTAGCCCGCCTCGATGCTGAGGCGACGGAAGAGCGCCTCCTGCTCGACCAGCGGTAGGTTTGCGTCGTCGCCGGCGAGCGGCCAGCCCCTCAGAAACTCGCGCACCTCGTCGCGATACGCCTTGTACTCTTCGCTGTATTCGAGATCCATATTCGTCCTACCAGCCCGCCAATGCTGCGCAGCGCTCACGCAGGACCTCCGGCGTGCCCAGGAAGGTCCGGTTGAACATGCAGCGCTTGAACCACATCTGGACGTCGCAATCCCACGTGAAACCGAGGCCGCCGTGGAGCTCGACCGCCATGCGAGCCGTGTGCATGGCGCGATCCGTGATGTGGGACTTGGCCAATGCGGCAGCGCGCTCGCTCTCCTCCGGCAAGTGGTCGATCGCGTAGGCGGCGTGCCAGACGAGTGCACGAGTCGGCTCGATCGCGGTGCCGAGCCTTGCGATCTGATGCTTGATGGCCTGGAACTGGCCGATCTTCATGCCGAACTGCTCGCGCGTCTTGGCGTACTCGACGCTGACGTCGATCAGCTTCGTGGCCGCTCCAAATGAGTCGGCCGCCAGCAGTGCGAGGCCCACGTCGCGCACGCGGCGGGCAACCCAGGTGCCCGGAGCCA
>JAFDDH010000249.1 GCA_019310975.1 Deltaproteobacteria bacterium
GACGTGGACAGCCTGATCGACAAGTACATCGAGGTGGGGTCGATTGCCTCCAGTCCGGGGCTGCTTCGCACTGGCAGAGTGCGCCCATCGGTGTCGTCTGGACGAGCTTTCTCCATGTCGGGGTTTGCATCTTCGCAGTTCACGGATATCGCTCCGGTTTTGCTCCCCGTGGGCGCTGCCAGAGTTCCGCGGAATTCAGCTAAACCTGCGTTCAGACGAACAAACCTGGACCTGCCACCGGGTGCCCGAAGAGTCCAACTTGGGGGCCTGCTGGTCGCGGCTGCGATAAGCTCCGGGTCGCCCAAAGCCGGCCGCGGGGGGACACGTGTGGCCGCGGCAGGGCTATCCGAGGAAAGCTGAGATCAGCGGGGGGACGATGGGCAAGATCAGGATTGCGCTCGTTGGCGTCGGGAACTGCGCCAGCTCGCTCGTGCAGGGGATCGAGTACTACAAGGACAAGAGTCCCGAAGAAGCCATCGGCCTGATGAACTGGGAGCTCGGCGGCTACTTGCCCTCCGACATCGAGGTGGTGGCTGCGTTCGACGTAGACGTGCGCAAGGTCGGCAAGGACATCGCCGAGGCGATCTTCGAGAAGCCGAACTGCACAACGGTGTTCTGTAGCAACGTCCCCAAGGCGGGTGTGCACGTCAGCATGGGCTGTGTGCTCGATGGTGTGGCGAGCCATATGACCGACTACTCGGATGAGCGCAGCTTCCTGCCCTCCGATGACGCCGAGCCGACCCAGCGCGAGATCGTGGAGATTCTGAAGAAGTCCGGCACCGACGTGCTGATCAACTATCTCCCCGTGGGCTCCGAGGAGGCTGCTCGCTTCTACGCCGAGTGCGCGCTCGAGGCGGGCGTAGCCCTCGTCAACTGCATGCCGGTCTTCATTGTGAGTGACCCCGCATTCTCGAAGCGCTTCGAGGACCGCGGGCTTCCGATGGTGGGCGATGACATCAAGGCCCAGCTTGGGGCAACGATCACACACCGCACGCTGACGGACCTCTTCGCCAAGCGCGGTGTGAAGCTCGAGCGCACCTACCAGCTGAACACGGGTGGCAATACCGACTTCCTCAACATGTTGAATCGCGATCGGCTGGTCTCGAAGAAGAAATCGAAGACCGAGGCCGTGCAGTCGGTGGCAGCGGTTCGTATGCACGACGATGACATCCACGTCGGTCCCAGCGACTACGTGGCGTGGCAGAACGACAACAAGGTCTGCTTCCTGCGCATGGAGGGGAAGCTCTTTGGCGACGTACCGATGAACATCGAGCTGCGCCTCTCGGTCGAGGACTCGCCGAACTCGGCGGGCGTGTCCATCGATGCGATCCGCTGCGCAAAGGTGGCGCTCGATCGCGGCGTCGGGGGTGTCCTCTTGTCACCGTCGGCGTACTTCATGAAGCACCCGCCCGAGCAGATCACCGACGACGAGGCGTATACGCGTACCCGGGAGTTCATCTCGGCCGACCGCGAGCGCTAGGGGCACGCAGCTCTACCCGCCCCCCCGGCTGATTGACGGCCTGCTCCCAGAGGGGCCGGGTCGCCTTGTTGGGGGATCCGGAAGCCGCGCCCACTCTCCGGCTCGCGGTGGCCCGGTGTAGTGTTGTCTCCACACCGCTGCGGTGCGGGTCCCTCACCTCGAATCAGCCGCCTCTTCGCCGGGACCGAGCCGAGCCGGATGGGACGCGCGCTGGTCCTGCGGGCGCCATTGCGGCCTGCACGCACGACGCGATCCTTCCAACCGATGCGAAAAGCCGACGCGCCCCCTCAGCGCAGGGCCTACTCGAGCCGATGAGCCAACACGAGAGGGCAGCCGAGGGCGAACGGCGCGCCGAGAAAACGGGGTCGGGCACCTGAGTCCAGTGGAAGCTGTGCATCCCACATTCACGATCGCCCTGGCGCTCGCGGCCGGTGTGCTCGCTCAATCCGCGGCGAGGCACCTGCGTGTGCCCGGGATCGTGCTTCTCCTGCTGGCGGGTATCGGGCTCGGGCCCGACGGGCTCGGCTGGGTGCAGCCCCGCCTTCTGGGCGACGGGCTGCTGGCGATCGTGGACATCGCGGTGGCGGTAATCCTCTTCGAGGGTGGTCTCAATCTGCAGATCTCGCGACTGCGCCGCGAGCAGGCGGCCATCCGACGTCTGATCACCTGGGGCGCACTCGTGACGCTCTTCGGTGGCATGCTGGCCTGCCACTATCTGCTCGGCTGGTCGTGGCGTACATCCGTGCTCTTCGGGAGCCTGATTGTCGTGACCGGGCCCACTGTCATCGGACCCCTGGTCACCGAGCTCCGCCTGCGACCCCGCGTGGCGACCGTGCTGGAGGCCGAGGGCGTCCTGATCGATCCGATCGGTGCCATCCTGGCGGTTCTCGTGCTCGAGATCGCGATCGCGCCAAACGTCGACTCGATGACGGCGGGTGGTGTGGGACTGGTGCAACGGCTCGCCTTCGGTGCGGTGGCGGGTGTGGCGGCGGGCTGGCTTCTGGCGCGGCTGCTGCGTGTGCGCAGGCTGGTTCCCGAGGGTCACGAGAACATCATGGTGCTGGCTGGTGTGCTCCTGCTCTTCGAGGGCTGCGAGGTGCTCGTCACGCACAGCGGCATCCTGGCCGTCACGATGGCCGGTGTGGTGGTGGGCAACATCGGGACCCTCGTGGATCGCGATCTGCGTGAGTTCAAGGATCAGCTGAGCGTCATGCTGATCGGCCTGCTCTTCGTCATGCTTGCCGCGGACGTTCGTTACGAGCAAGTGCGCATGCTGGGCTGGCCGGGTCTCGCCGTGGTGATCACGCTGGTCTTCGTGGTGCGTCCGCTCGGCGTGTGGCTGGCCACCTTGGGGAGCGAGCTCTCATGGCGCGAGCGCGTGTTCGTCGGCTGGGTGGCGCCGCGCGGCATCGTGGCCGCGGCGGTCGCGTCCATCGTGGTGGTTGGAATCGAGCGCGCCGGCATCCCGGGCGGTTTGGAGCTGCGCGCTCTGGTCTTTCTCACGATCGGGTTGACGGTCGTGCAAGCCGGACTCACTGCGGGGCCTGTGGCGCGCTGGCTGGACGTGCGGCTTCCGAGCCGAGACGGTGTTGCGATCCTCTCGGCCAATGCGCTCGGCATCGCGCTGGCCAAGGCGCTGCGCGATGGTGGGCGCTCCGTGGTCTTCCTCGACTCGAATCCGCAGAAGAGTCGGGGCGTCGAGGAGGCCGGCTTCAGCGTCGTCTTCGGCAATGCGATCCAGGAGCGCACGATGCAGCGGGCGCGCTTCGAGAGGGTTGAGATCGTCGTGGCGCTCACCGGCAACAAGACACTCAACGGTGTCTTCGTGAGCCGTGCCAAGGAGAACTTCGGCGTGCCAATGGGTCTGGTGGCGGCCACCCAGACCGACGGCGGACTGGTGGCCGAGATGGTCGAACGCGAGGAGGCCGATGTCGTATTTGACGGCCACCACGATATGCAGCGCTGGGACGTGCGCTGGCGGCGCGGCGAAGTGGAGATGGCGCGCCGGCGCTTTCGCACCATCCCCAGGCCGGAGAGCGATGAGGCCGAAAGCGAGCCGGAGCCGCCGGCGGTCGGCGAGCGCTTCGTGATCCTGGCTGTCGACCGCGCGGGTCACGTCAGCCCGATGTCGATGAGCTTCCGGCCGCAGAAGGGCGACGAGGCGGTGGTCGCCATCCATGTGCCCGAACGTGACGAGGCCCATCGGGTGCTCGAGACCATGGGTTGGTTCGAGGTGCCGCAGATGCTGGAGGCAGAGGACACTTCCGAGGCGGGTGCGAGGCCGGGCACGCGCTCGCGTGCGGCGAGTTGAGCGACCGGGCTCAGCGCGCCAGGGCGGCACCGTCCACCAGCATCGAGTGGCCCGAGACCAGTGAGGCGCGCTCGGAGCAGAGCCAGACTACTGCCTCGGCGATCTCGTGTGGCTCGCCGAGCCGCCCGATTGGCATGTTGGCGCGAATCATCTTCTCGACCATCGGGTCGACCTGCATGGCACTACGCAGCATCGGGGTGTCGATGCTACCCGGGCAGACGGCGTTGATGCGGACTCCGGTCTGAGCATTCTCTACCGCTGCTGTGCGGGTGATGCCGAGCACGCCGTGCTTGGCCGCGCAGTAGGGTGACATGCCGGGCGTGGCAATCATCCCCGCGCCCGATGCCATGTTGACGATGGCGCCCGCACCCTGCTTCTGCATGAGGGGGATCTCGTGCTTCATGCAAAGAAAGACGCCCCCGAGGTTGATTGCCAGTGTGCGACTCCACTCCGCAAAGTCGATCTGATGCAGGAGGCCCTGCGGCCCCGAAATGCCCGCGTTGTTGAGCGCGCAGTCGATCCGCCCGAATTGCTCGACGCAGCGATCCAGCAGGGCGACCACCTGATGCTCGTCGGAAACGTCGACTACGAAGAGCTCGGCTTCGCCGCCGGATGCCCGGATCGAGTCGACGCTTTCCTGGGCTCCTTCTTCCAAGATGTCGGCGACCAGCACCCGCGCGCCCTCGCGCGCGAAGAGACTCGCCGTCGAACGTCCGATCCCGCTGCCACCACCCGTGACCAGCGCCACCTTGCCCTCGACCAGGCCTGCCATGAGTCCCCCTCTACAGGCCAGGAAGGATACTGATTCGTGGCGCGCGGCCGAGTGCCCTCAGTCGATATGGGCGGGCAGCGTGACGAGGGCGGTGGTCCCGTTCGGCGTATTGTCGAGCTGGATCTGGCCGCGATGCCGACTCACGAGCTGCTGGGTGACAGCGCGGCCGAGCCCGGTGCCCTCGCCGGCTTTGGTGGTGAAGAAGGGATCGAACACGCGCGGCAGGATGTCCTCCGGGATGCCCGGTCCGGTGTCACTCACGATCAGAGCAACGTCGTCACCCTGCGTTCGCGTCGTGACAGTCACTCGATTCGCAAGCGGCGCACCGCGTGGGATCGCCTGCAGAGCGTTCATCACCAGGTTGATGACAATCTGTCCAAGCTGTCGCTCATCGCCCAGCACGGGGGGTACTTCGCCGAGTTCGCTGACGAGATTCGCCCGATCGCGCGCTTCGGCGCTCACCATGGGGAGCGCCGAGGCTACGACCTGACGCAGGTCCACAAGCTTCTCCTCAATTGTGTCTGGCCGTGTGCGAGCTGCAGCTCCCGATCGCGCAGCTCATCGGTTCGCTCATCCATCGACCAGGTGCTGCAGGTGCTCTGCACTCTGCTCGATCAAGTCCATCGAGTTCGCCATTCGGCGCACCAGGACGCCAGTGAAGGCACTGAGGAATCCGGTGTACCCCAGAGCGAGCAATAGTGGGCCGTCCCGACGCCCATGCCCGCGACGCCGAGCCCTGTTACCGCTAGCCAGAGGTGGGTCCGATCGGATCGGCGCAGCGCGAAGATCCAGCCGTGCAGGATCGTGACGCAGACGGCGACCACGGCAGCGATCAAGGCCAGGACGAATGCGAGCGTCATCGATGCGGCGAATCGGTTGATCGGCGAGAGCGCTTGAAGGGTGCGGTGGAGGGGAGCTCGGTGTCCGTCCAGCTTGCGGCTCGTCACTTGAATGGCTTCACGCAGAGCGGATTTTTCCGCCGGGTGGGCGGCACCTCGGCGCTCGCTGGTGGCAGCCGATGTGCGCCTCGCCGGCGCGCGGCATTCCAACCGACGACCGGACGACGGGCTACCCTGGCGCCATGGACCCGAGAGAGCTGCTGGAGAGCGTCTCGATCTTC
>JAFDDH010000078.1 GCA_019310975.1 Deltaproteobacteria bacterium
CGCCCACGAGGCCGAGATCGCCACCGATGCGCGCGGCTGGCGGCGCTGAGCGAAGACCGTGCCACCCGGGCCACCACTGACTAATATCATCCGACCGGGACTTCGGCCGAGTGGCTGGAATCGGGCGCAGAGCGCCGGGGGAGAGCGAGCCATGTACGAGCATCTGCGAGCGGCGTGGGCGGAGCTGACTGCGCCGGGCGCCCCCTTCGAGGTAGCCGAGTTGGTGGTCCGCGGCGCGCCGATGCGAACCTGGAAAACGGCTGCGCCCTCGCTCCGCGAGGTCTGGCTCTCGTCCACCATCCACGGCGAGCTGGATCACCTGGTCTACGAGGACGATCGCTGGACGTTCAACGAGGCCCACCGCGAGGCTGCCAGCGTGGCTGCGTGGCTCGCCGAGCAGGGTGTCGGTCCGGGCGATCACGTGGCCATCGCGATGCGCAACTACCCCGAGTGGATGCTCGCCTACTGGGCGACGGTCTCGATGGGGGCGACGGTCGTCGGGATGAACGCCTGGTGGACGGGCCCCGAGCTGCTCTACGGCGTGCAGGACGCCGAGCCCAAGGTGATGATCTGCGACACCGAACGCCTCGAGCGCTTCGCACCGCACCGCAGCCAGGCGCCGGATTGCACGCTCGTCGGCGTCCGCTGCAGGGGCGCAGCCAGCGAGGACTTCGTGCCGTGGTCGGCGCTGCGGAGACATGGCGGGGAGATGCCCGACGTCCAGATCGATCCCGACTCCGACGCCTGCGTGTTCTATACATCCGGAACGACAGGACGCCCCAAGGGCGCACAGCTCACACATCGCGGCTGCGTCGCCAACCTGCTCAGTCTGGCTTTCTGGAACCTCGCCGCGGGTCTGGCGGGCCGCAAAGCGAAGGGTGATGCCGGAGATGCAGACGCGAAGGCCGCACCACGCCTGGCGCAGCTCGTCACCACGCCGCTCTTCCACGTCACCGCCAACAACTGCGTCGCCCAGTCGGCCGCCATGGCGGGTGGCAAGCTCGTTCACATGTACAAATGGGATCCGGCCGAGGCTCTGCGGCTGATCGAGCGCGAGCGCGTGACGCATATGAGCGGTGTCCCGATGATGTCGCGCGAGCTCATCGCCCACCCCGACTTCGCAGAGACCGATACCTCGAGTCTCAAGGCCATCGGGGGCGGCGGCGCCCAGCTCCAGCCCGACCTCGTCACCAAGCTCGACGAGACGGTGGAGACCGCGCGTCCATCCACCGGCTATGGAATGACGGAGACCTGCGGGATCATCACCGCCATCTCCGCCGACTTCTTTGTCGACAAGCCCGAGAGCGTGGGGCCGGCCTCGCCCGTCTTCGAGGCGAAGTGTGTCGACGACTCGGGCGAGACCGTGGATCCGAATCAGGTGGGTGAGCTCTGGGTGCGCGGCGCACAGGTGATCCGTGGCTATCTGAATCGACCGGAGGCCACCACGGAGGGCATCACCGACGGCTGGCTCCATACCGGCGACATCGCCCGCATCGACGCGGACGGCTTCATTTTCATCGTCGACCGCGCCAAGGACATGGTGCTGCGCGGTGGCGAGAATGTGTATTGCGCCGAAGTCGAGAGTGCGATCTTCGAGCACGACGACGTCGCCGAGTGCGCGGTCTTCGGCGTCCCCGACGATCGCTTTGGCGAGGAGGTCGCGGCGGCGGTGGCAGTGCGCAAGGATGCGACTGTCACCGGCGACCAACTACGCGAGCACTGTGCCGCGCGGATCGCGAAGTACAAGATCCCCCGCTACATCTGGCTGCAGAGCGAACTCCTACCTCGCAACGCCAGCGGGAAATTCCTCAAGCGCCAGCTGCGTGACGAGCTCGAAATCGGCGAGGCCGTGTAGGCGTTTCGGATTCTAGAGCAGCTCCTCGGCCAGGAGCTCGAGCGCCTCGACCTGCGGCGTCCCGATGTTCATGGTGTCGACCCAGCGCTTCTTACCGGCCTCCTTCCAGGCCTGCAGGCGATCGCGGATTCGGTCGGCCGGGCCCACGAGATGGACGGCATCGACCAGCTCGTCGGGCACCGCCGCCATGGCCTCGGCCTTCTTGCCGTCGAGGTAGAGGTCCTGGATCTTGACCGCCGCCTCCTCGTAGCCGAGACGCTTGGCGAGATCGTTGTAGAAGTTCTTGTTGCGCGCCCCCATGCCGCCGATGTAGAGCGCCATCTGGCCCTTGACGGGCATGCGTACCTTCTCGAGGTCGTCGCTGATGATCACCGTGCATCCCGGCACGACATTGAAGTTCTCGAGCGACTTGCCACCGCCGGCCTTCTTGAAGCCCTCCTCCAGGTAGGGGAGGTATGCGGAATCCACGTTCTCCGGATTGAGCATCATTGGAAAGACGCCGTCCGCCACCTCGGCCGAGCAGCGCAGCCCATTTGGGCTGATGGACGCGGTGTAGATCGGAATTTCTGGGTTCCCGTGCAGGATGCTCTTGAGCGGCTTGCCCAGGCCCGTCGTGCCCGCACCCCCAGTCGGGATGTCGTAAATCTCACCGTGAAACTCGAGCGGCTTCTCGCGCGCCCAGATCTGGCGGATGATCTCGATGTACTCGCGCGTGCGCGTGAGCGGCTTGCCGTAGGGGACGCCATACCAGCCCTCGACGACCTGCGGACCCGAGGGCCCGAGACCCAGGATGAAGCGGCCACCCGTGAGCTGGTCGAGCGTCATGGCCGTCATCGCCGTCATCGCGGGCTGACGAGCGGGCATCTGCATGATCGAAGTGCCGACCTTGATCTTCGTCGTATGTGCGGCCACCCACGTCGCCGTGGTCACGGCATCATTGCCGTACGCCTCGGCGGTCCACGCGGAGTCGAAGCCGAGCTCCTCGGCGCGGCGGATAAGATCGAGATTGATGGTGACCTTGGGGCCGAATCCGACCGCACCGATTCCGAGCTTCATTCTGGGCCTTCCTTTCTGCAGATTCGCGAATCTGGCTCTTTGTGTGGGCTGCTCTCAGCCCTTCAGCCCGTCCAGGCATCCTACTCGGGCGAGCACTGAGTCGAGCGCCCGGTTGCCGGCGACCGCAGCGTACTTCTCGCGCAACGCCTTGAGCGACTTCGCATGGTACTTCTGCGGCTTCTGGGTCCAGGTCCGGCCCAGCAGCTCGACGCTGAAGTCCTCGTCTCCGGCCGCGAGGGCAGCGGCATTCGCGAGGGTCCAGGGCATGAAGAGTCCGCCCACGTGACGCTCGAGGAAGGGCAGCAGAGTCGGCTCGAGACTCGACCAGGGCTCGAAATTCCCGTCGACGCGGGGCCAGCACATGCGCTGAATCCAGGCGAGCACATTGGGATGACGGCCCTCGATGATGGCGCCGACCGTGGGATCCGTCCACGCTTCGTAGATCTGCGGGCCGAGACCGAAGTCGCCGAAGGCGGGCCGGTCGCCGAATAGATACGCGCGCTCGTCGAGGTGTGTTTCGAGCTGCTCGAGCGCCTCGAGGAAGGACTCTTCGATCTGCGGCGCATTCTGCTCATTCGATCCCACGAACCACACGCGTCCGACCATGCGCTCGCGCACCTGCGCGGCGATGCCCGCGTGCTGCTCCTCGTCGACCGCGGGCATCATGGTGCGCGCAATGCGCCCTGCACAAGCTGCCTGGTCGACCTCGCGCGCCCAGCGGAAGTGGAACATCCACTTATTCCCCCACTCGTCACCGAACTCCTCGACGAGCGTGGATATGAAGGCGGAGATGGGATCGTCGGGATAAATCGACGGCTTCGGAAATGCGGCTTCGAGCCGCTCGATGATCGGCGTCGAATCCTGGATACCCTCGTCGTCGGATGTGACGACGAGCGGAATGATCGGGAGCTTCGCGTATTTTTGATAGTCGGCCTGGGTGTCGGAGTTTCGGACGATCCAATGGTGGGCAATGTCTTTGTAGCGATAATAGGAGCGGACCTTGACTGAATAGGGAGACATCTCGCCACCATAGATCCGATCGGGGGCGGCCATCACCTGGCTCCTCTCGCAAGGCGATTCGTCACGTCGTTGGGCACGGAAGGATAAGCATCGCACCCTGCCGCTGCGATCGCCAACGCCCAGAACCCGGCCGGCTGGGCCGAATTCGGGATGGTCGACACGCCCGCGTGTTCTGGCTATGGGTCTGGAAACCTCAAGGAGGAGCCCCATGACCCACTCAATCCCTTCGACGTACGCGTGGCTCGCTTGCTCGGCGCTGATTGCCGGACTCGCGACCGCATGCGGTTCCAGCCTGCCGGCTGTCCTGACCAGCACACCCGCAACCGTCGCGATCGAGTTCAGTACCGACGGCAGCCTTACAGGCACCAGAGATCTCGCCATCGAGGAATGCGCGAAGTACGGCTTGATCCCCAGGTTCGATGTCGTCGAGAAGACAGCGACACCGAGTAGTCGCGTAGCCAAGTACCAATGCGTGAGCCCGAACGTCGCGGCTCCTCCCGCCGCCGCACCGCCGGCTGCAATGCCCTCGACTGCGGAGCCGGCGGCGACGAGTGAGACCGAGCCCGCGGCAGCCGAGACCGACGACGCCGCACCGGAGACCGGGGCCACGGATACGGACTCCAGCGAGGCCAGTACGGAGTAGAGGCCAGTACGGAGTAAGAGTCGATGTTGTGCGTCGCGCCCGATGGGTGCGACGCACAACCACGGCGCGGCCCGTCCCCTGAACTTCCGGAGGTGAGCGGTGTGGCCGATCGCGAGAGCCTCCTGATCGCGTTTCGTCTGCAGGTTGGCGGCTGCAGCCTCTTCGGCTCGCCCTTCTATTCAGAGCTGATGCAGAAGGCGTACGACGATGTGGAGGCCGGCGGCCGGGTCGGCGAGCTACTCGCCACGTGGCAGGGCGATCCGGTCCGTGGCTTTCTGCCGCTTCGTCTCTTTGGCGCGGTCCACGACCATGTGCTGGCCGGCCACGCACCCGAGCTGGCTCGCTACTACCCGACGGCCGGCGGCCGCGCAGACGCGGACGCTGCTTGGCCGGCATTCGAGGCCGTGGTGGCCCAGTATGCGGCGGACATCGCTCCGCGCCTCGAACACTTCCCGCAGACGAACGAAGTTCGACGCTGTGCCGGCCTGCTTGGAGGTTTTCTCGAGATCGCCGAACGCACAGCGCTTCCCCTGCGTCACTACGCGCTCGGTCCTCATACGTGGGGCGATCGTTCGTCTCCAGTTGGGATCAGCACGGACTGGAGCGGAGCCGAGCCGTGTATGAGCGCCCGTATCGAGATCGAGAGCCGCGCAGGCTGCGACCTCGCCCCTCGACGCATCGACGACCACGACGATGCGAGGGTGCTCGAGTCGTTCGTCTGGGCCGACCAACCGGACAGGCTCGAAGAGCTGCGGGCCGCCATCGAGCTCGCAAAGCAGGACCCGCCCCGGGTCGAGGAGGCGCGGGCCCGCGACTGGCTACCGGCCGAGCTGGCCGCCCCGGCAAAGGGCCTGTGTCGTGTCGTCTTCCACTCCTCGCTGTGGCTCTACCTCGAAAGGGACGAGCAGAATGAAATCCGAGACATGCTGACCCAGCAGGGCGCCCGCGCCACGCGGGATCAACCGCTGGCGTGGCTACGTCACGAGGACGGCGCGGTGGCCGGCACGGTGGAGATTCGTCTCACACGCTGGCCTGGCGGCGAGGAGCGCCTGCTCGGAATGGGACACCCACACGGCCGCCGAGTGAAGTGGCACGGCCGCTGAGCGCGCATCTGCGTCTGGCCTCAGAGCAGATTGCGGATCCGCTCGTAGCCCCGCTTCACCTCATCCGCGACTACATCGAGCGCCTCGCCCACGTCATCCGCCGCCTCCTCGACCGCCTCACCCACCCGCTTCGCGCGACCACGCAGATGCGCCCACTTCCGCTCGACGACGTCCCACTCGTCACGGACGTCTGCGGCGGCGAGATGGATCCTCAGCTCGACCTCGTCCCGCACCTGCTTGAGATCGTCGATCAGCTGGTCGATATTGGAATCGTTCTTGGCCACCGTGCTTCTCCTCGTTCATGCATTGCCGCTTCCACCAGGAGTCTAGGCACCAGATCTGGCAATGCAGCGCCTGCACGAATATTTCCAGTGGCCGTGCGCCCCCGAATCGGGCACCGCGGGGCGAGGAGACTCATCGCGCCGCTATGCTCCCCGTGAATGCGTGCCCTGCAGAGAGCCCTCATCGTTCTCATGCTCTTGCTCGTCGTCCTGGCGGGCGTCGTGTACGCACTCGGGCGCGGGGCATTCGGCCGGGCCGACAGTGCGCTGAATCGGGCCGAGGCGCCAGCGCGAAGTACCGAGCGTGTCGAGGCCGCGATCGTCGATCAACGCCTCGCGGCCACGACGATCGCTGCGAGCGATCCCCGGCGTCAGATCCTCTTCGGCGATCTCCACGTGCATACCACGATCTCGTTCGACGCCTTCATGTTGAACCTGCCGATGATGGGGGGCGAAGGCGCGCATACGCCGGCCGATGCCTGCGACTTCGCGCGCCACTGCGCGGCCCTCGACTTCTACTCGATCAACGATCACGCAGCGAATATCGACGCAGTCGACTGGCGCAACACCACCCTCTCGATCCGTCAATGCAACGACCTGGCCGGCGATTCGAACGCGCCCGATATGGTGGCGCTGCTCGGTTGGGAGTGGACACAAGCGGGAAAGACCCCCGATACCCACTACGGCCACAAGAACGTCGTCCTCGCCCACACCGACGATGCGCGCATCCCGACGCGCCCGATCGCGGCCAGCGTGGGCGGGACTGCACAGTTCACGCCCTCGGTCTGGGCGCGCGGTGCGCTGGCTCTACAGGGGGCGCGCTTTCGAGATCTCTCACATCGCTGGACCACGCTTTCAGAGATGAAAGTCTGCGGCGACCGGCCGGTGCGCGAGCTCCCGGATGACTGCCGCGAGATCGCGCCCACACCGGTCGAGCTCTTTGCCAAGCTCGACGATTGGGGACACGACTCGATCGTGATCCCCCACGGCATGGCGTGGGGGATCTACACACCGCCAGGCTCCAGCTGGGACAAGCAGCTTTCGGCTGCGATGCATGACCCCGATCGCCAGACACTGATCGAGGTCTATTCCGGCCACGGCGAGAGCGAAATCTACCGAGACTGGCGGGCCGTCGACCGAGCGGAAGACGCCTCCCTCGCCTGCCCGCCCGAGCGCGCCGACTATCTGCCGATGTGCCGTCGCGCCGGGCAGCTCGTGATGATGCGCTGTCTCGCCGAAGGCGCCGGCGGGCAGGATTGCGAGGCGCGCGCCGAAAAGGCGCGCCAGCATGCGCTGGCGGCTGGTGCACAGCCTCACGTCACGGTGCCAGGCGCGAGCGGCAACGAATGGCTGGACGCCGGACAGTGCCGCGACTGCAAGCAGCCCGCGTTCAAGTACCGGCCCGCCAGCTCGGCGCAGTACATCGCCGCAATCGGGAACTTCGAGGAGAATGCGGACGAGCCGCAGCGGTTTCGAATGGGCTTCATCGCCTCGAGCGATATCCACAACGCGCGGGCCGGCAGCGGCTGGAAGGAGCTGCGTTTCATGACCGATGCAGGCAACCGGCGCGACGTCGAGGCCAATGGCATCGTGGCGTCCTTCCTGCAGGGACCATCCGAGGATCCCATCGCCCACTCGCGCAGCATCGAGGAGGCGCGCACGAAGCTCAGTGGATTGCAGCTCTTCGAGACCGAGCGCAGCCAGTCCTTCCTCTACACGGGTGGGCTCGTCGCCGTCCACGCTGACGGCCGCGATCGCGATTCCGTCTGGCAGGCGCTCAAGCGCAAAGAGGTCTACGGAACCAGCGGACCCCGGCTACTGCTCTGGTTCGATTGGGTCGACGAGGACGAGCGCCTACCCATGGGCAGCGAGCTGGAAACGAATGACACGCCACACTTCGAGGTGCGCGCAGTGGGCTCGTTCGAGCAGGCTCCCGGCTGCCCGGATGAAGTAATCGGTGCACTCGCCCCGGATCGACTCGAACGGATGTGCCGAGGCGAGTGTTACAACCCGACCGATATCCGCCGCCCCATCACGCGCATCGAGGTGGCCCGCATTCGCCCTCAGACACGAGCCAACGAGCCTGTGAGTGAGCTGATCGACGACCCCTGGCTGCGCTTCGACTGCCCACGCGATCCGGCGGGCTGCACGTTCCGCTTCGAGGATCCGGACTTCGAACGCACCAAGCGCGATACCGTCTACTATGTACGTGCCTTCGAGGAGCCCACCCCCACCGTCAACGGCGCCATGCTGCGCTGCGAGTCAGGCATCGATGGCCCGTGCACCCGGACGGATCCCTGCCCTCGCGGCGACGAGTGCCTGGCTCCCGAGGAGCCACGGGCCTGGTCGTCGCCCATCTACGTTGACTACGAAGACGACTAGGAAGACGACTAGGAAGACGACAAGAACGACGCAGCGAGCGACCGTTGAGAGCGGGGCGGCTCAGACCCAGAGCGCCAGCAAGGCCATCAGACCCGTGCCCGCACATACCATCAGCCACTTCGACCAGCGGCCTCCGGGCGCAACGAGCTCATCGCGCAGAATGTCCAACGTGGCCACGTAGGCGAACGTCCCGGCGCCCAGCGCGAGCAATACCGCCTGGGCGACCTGCTGCGCGTCGCCCTGCAGTGTCTCGCCGAGCGCAGTCCCCGCCACGATGCCGAAGGGAGTGCTCACGGCGAAGATCGTGAGCATCCCCCACGCGCGCTGGCGCGAGAGGCCGCTGCGCACGAGGCTCACACCGAGCGCGAAGCCGGCCGTCGACTTATGCGCCATGATGGCCGCGAAGATCACCAGCGTCCCGGCGAGCCCTGCCCGCGCGCCGAGCGCGGCGCCGGCCAGGAATGAGTGGATGGAGAGCGCGGTCAGCACCGCGTAGGCCTCGAATCCGCCGTGCGCGTGTGTGTGTGCATCCATGTGCGCAAAGCGATCGTCCGACGGGGCGTGCATGGCCTGATGGGCGCTGTCGGGTAGCAGAACGTGCTCGAAGAGCAGCATCAGGACGAACGCACAGGTGGCCAGCAGGAAGGCCATCGGGTACTCGATTCCGAGTGCCCGCCAGGCCGAATCGGCGTCGGGCAGCATGTGGATCAAGCCGGCGCCGAGAAGGACGCCCGCCGCCAGCGCGTTCCCCCAGCCCAGAAAGCGGCCGGTTCGCACCTCGCCGGCCGCGTGCAGTGGCAGGGCGCCACCGAGCGCGCCGGCGACCAGGACCGCAAGCATGAGGATGAGCTTGATCGAGATCACGGAAAGCCCGGCGGCAGGATGCCGCTCGGAGAGCGGCGGAGGAGCCGCATCCTAGCCCCGATACGGGATCGAGAGAAGGGCCGCGTGCGGTTGTCCTTGCGCGTCCCCGCATGCGAGCCGATGCTCGTCCACTCAACCAGGAGGCGACGGTGAAGGCTCTGCAAGTCATGCGAAACGGTCCGCCGAGCGAGGTGCTGCAATGGGTGGACGTCGAGGCACCTGAGGCCGGCCCGGGCCAGGTCCGAATCCGCGTCTCCGCGGGCTCACTGAATTGGAACGACCTCCACCGCTGCTATGGCCGCCTCACCAGCATTCCCATGCCCCCGCCCTTCGTGCTGGGGATGGACGTCTGCGGCGTGGTCGAGAGCGCGGGTGAGGGTGCGGAGGAATGGCTCGGCCGGCGCGTCGTCGCGATCGCCCAGATGGCCAAGGGAGGACTCGCCCAGCTGGCGCTGGCGCCGCTCGACTCGGTCTTCGAGGCGCCCCCGGAGCTCGACGACGCCGAGGCCACCGCATTCGTGATCCCCTACCACACCGTCCACCTGGCGCTTTTCGAGCGGGGCGGGCTCACGCAGGGCGAGAGCCTGCTCGTCCACGCCGGAGCGAGCGGCCTCGGCACTGCGGCCATCCAGCTCGGTGTTGCGGCCGGCGCGCGTGTCTTCGCCACCGCCGGGGGTCCGGAGAAAGCCAAGCTCTGCGCGAAGCTCGGTGCCGAGCTCGTCATCGACCACTTCGAGGACGACTTCGCGATCGCCGTCCTCGACCACACGAAGGACATCGGTGCCGACGTCATCTGTGATCTCGTCGGTGGGAGCTTCGTCGACGGATCCTGGAAATGCGTGGCGCGCGGCGGGCGCTACCTGGTAGTGGGCTTCGCCGACGACCCGAAGAGCGGAATGAGCGGCCGCGCCCTGCGACCGATCTGCAACGGCAACTTCTCCGTCGTTGGCGTGATCGGCGCCTATATGAGCGACGTTCCATCGCCGATCCGGCGCATGGGCCTCAACCCCTTCGGCCACGACACCGCCGAACGCGTCCACGCCCACCTTTTAGAACTCATCGCAAGCGGCGACATCCACCCCGTCGTAGGACGCCGCATCACCCCCCTAGAGGCCGGCGCGGCGCTGGAGGATCACGAAAATCGCCGCACCCAGGGCCGAACCGTCGTCCTGATCAATTCCTAGGCCAGAACTCAGCCCCCACCGACGTCCCGACGTCCGAGGCCGGGGGGATGGACGCCTGGCGTGAAATAAAGCGCAGTAGGCCCACCCCCGTCGAAGCCCCGCACACCCACCGGCCACCCACGCCAGACCAACGTGGCCCCCCAGACGAGCCATTCACGCCAGGCGTCCATCCCCCCGGCCCTGGCACCCAACACCCGATCACCCGATCTCCCGCTGCAGTTCCGCTAGCGCATACTCCGAAAGCAAGTACGAATCTCATCCACAAAAATCTCAGGCTGCTCGAAAGCCGCAAAGTGCCCCCCCTTTTCGAGCTCGTTCCAGTGCACGAGATTCTTGAACTTCTTTTCCGCCCAGCGGCGCGAGGTACGGAAGATCTCCTTGGGGAAGATGCTGCAGCCCGTCTTCACCTCGACGGGATCGAACGAGGGCGAATTGAAGCTCTGCCAGTAGAGTCGCGCCGAAGACGCCGCCGTCGCGGGCAGCCAGTAGAGCATCACATTGTCGAGCAGCTCGTCGCGCGTGAGCACATTCTCGGGATGGCCATCGCAGTCCATCCATGACCAGAACTTCTCGATGATCCAGCCCGCCTGGCCGGCCGGCGAGTCCACCAGCCCGTAGCCGACGGTCTGCGGTCGCGTGCTCTGTTGCTTCGAGTAACCCGAATCGTGATCCTGGTAGTGCTGCATACCCGCGAGTGCAGACTGCTCGGCCGACGTGAGGTCCGCCATCGTCTCGGGATCGGGCGCAACGATCGGCATATTCAGATGGATGCCGACACACTGATCGGTGTCGCGTAGCGCGATCTGATTCGTCACCATCGCCCCCCAGTCACCGCCCTGGGCGACGTAGCGGCCGTAGCCGAGCTTCGCCATCAGGGCCGCCCAGGTATCGGCGATCTTCTCCACCCCGTATCCAGTCTGCGTGGGCCTTTCACTGAACCCGTAACCGGGCAGCGACGGGCAGATCACGTGGAAGGCATCGCTCGCGTCACCGCCGTGAGCGACGGGATCGACGAGCGGCGCAATCACCTTCTGGAACTCGACGATCGAGCCGGGCCAGCCGTGGGTAATGATGAGTGGCAGCGCGTCCGGCTCCTTTGAGCGGGCGTGCACGAAGTGGATGCCGAGGCCATCAATGGGCGTCTTGAACTGAGGGAACTCGTTCAGTCGCGTCTCGCGCGCCCGCCAATCGTATTTCTCGGACCAGTAGCTGCAGACCTCTTGGAGGTAGGCGAGCGGAATCCCCTGCGACCAGTCGTCCACGGGCTCCTCGTCGGGCCAGCGGGTCGCGCGCAGGCGGCGCTTCAGATCGTCGAGCTCGTCGTCGGTGGCCTGGATGCGGAAGGGCTGGATATCGTCACTCACGGGGGGTCCTCTCGATGGATCGAGCTCGCGCCGAGTGCGAGTCGAATCGAGAGATTAGGACATCCGTCGGCCGTGGCGAGACGGCCGGAGCCGCTCAGTTCGAATCGTCGGGGCCCTGGTGCTCGAGGACCTCGGAGACGACGACGCTTGGGCGACTCTTCTGCCCATTCTTGCTGCGACCGAGAATCGGAATGGCGTCGATGAGCTTGATGAGGCGCTCGTGGGTGTCCGGCGAAACGTCCACGAACTTCACGCCGAGACCCGCCAGACCGTCATCGCGAACGATGCTTGCCGAGACGATCACGCGCTCCTCGCTCCCGACACCGTAGAGAGCGAGCTTGAGATCGTCACCCACCATGATGCCCGGCTCCTTGCCGATCCGCATCCCACCCACCGAGATATCCTGGCCGATCACGACGTGGGCCTGTCCCTCATGCGTTGCAATGACCCGGCGCATATAGTGGGCACGCATGTTGTGGCGACGATCGTCGGCAGGCAACTCGGCAGCGGTAGTCTTCGTCGGTGACTGGCGGCCGGGCAGCGCGAGTGTGGGCCGAGCAGGCTTCTTTTGAGCCAGCCGAGCAGGCTTCTTTTGAGCCAGCTGTGCGCGGGGGGTGTCCGCAGTGGACACCTTGCTCCGCGCCTTGCTCTTGGCGGGCACCTTCTTCTTCGGAGCCTGCACTGACTCGGCACCACCCTTCGATGGGTCGAGCCGGCCAAACTCCGTCGCCGCCTGCTTCATCGCATTGCGAAGAGCTCGCCGGGTCGGCATGTCGACACGTCGGAAGATGAATGAAACAATCCGGCCCACGCCCTTCTGCTCGCTCTGATCGACGACTCGAACCGGCACTTCGATGCGCTTGCCCCCCCAGGCGGCGGGCAGCCGCAAGGATATGTCGTCTCCGCTGATTTCGGCGTCCAGCATGATGCCGCAGCCACGCTCGGAGAGCTGGACCAACGTCCCCTTGCGCTGACGCCACCCCACCTTGAGCTTGACCTCGGTACCCATCGGAACGCGCGTACCCTCGCGCCGCTCGGGACCGCGGTAGAGCGCGTACTCGAGGAGCAGGCGCAACGCACTCGGATGTACGTTCTCGTCTACGATGAAGTCGCATGCGGAGCGCTGCAGGCGCTGCCGCATGGTGCGGGTCAGCTCGTGCGCCATCACGATATGCATTCGCGGGGCGAGCCGGTTACGAGATCGCTCGACGTCGAGAGCGCGGCGTGGATTCGACACCAGCAGGTCGACTTCGCACGGAGGTTCCTCGTCCACGTCCGCGTACGAAATCTGCCTTTCCTTCAGGAGCGTGCGCAATGCACCTAGCTCGCCGTCATCGGCGATCCAGGCCCGCACCCCCATAGCCGAACTCGAAGCGGACATCCCACTCCCATCCACAGCTGCTCTGCGTGCCCGAGAGCAAAGCCTGCACGATTCAAGCTAGTCGGCTCTTCGCCCTATCCACTGAAGGAAATAGGAAATGATTATTGGAGTGGCGGAGCGGCCGGTCGCGCCATATGGTGGCAAGAAGCCGGCAACTCTGCCTTCACCTGGCCCGTATCGGAGGACGGGACACCCGATGAGCCTCCTGCGCAAGGAGTGGATGGCGCGCGAGCCCGACTTTCCCTGGCTCGAGGCGGGGGACGTTGCAGGCCTGGAATCGGTGCTCGGAGAGCTCGGCTGGCTGAAGCCCGGCGAGCGCGTCCGCAGTGCTGAATGCGCCGGCGAGGGCAATATGAACCTCACCTTGCGGGTCATCACGAGCGAGCGCAGCTTCGTCCTCAAGCAGGCGCGACCGTGGGTGGAGAAATATCCCGAGATCGCCGCGCCCTGGGAGCGCTCGTGCGTCGAACAGGCCTTCTACGCTCGGGTGGCCGAGTTCCCGGCCGTCGCGGACAGGATGCCCCACATCTTCGGGCAGAGCGAGAGTGCGCGCATCATCGTGATGGAGGATTTCGTCGACGCACGCGATCTGACTTCCCTCTACAAGGGGGATCACCTCGACGACGAGGAGCTGCACATCCTGGCCAGCTATCTGCGCGCCCTGCACGTCGCGACCGAAGATTCGCCCACGCCGCCCCTCGAAAACCGGGAGATGCGTGCACTCAACCACGAGCACATCTATGTCGTTCCGCTCGATTCCGAGAACGGTCTCGAGCTGGATGGCTACGAGCCCGGGCTAGAGGACGCTGCGCGGCGGCTACAGGCCGACGAGGAGTTTCGTGCTGCAGTCGCGTCGACCGGAGAGCGCTACCTCGCGGACGCCCGTCACCTCGTCCACGGCGACTACTTCCCGGGCAGCTGGCTGCGCACGGCCGGCGGGATCCGCATCATCGATCCGGAGTTCGCCTTCTTCGGCGACCCTGAGCTCGACGTGGCCTGCGCGACCGCACACCTCGCCCTGGCCGGTCGGCCGCGTGCAGACGCCGAGCGGCTGATCGATGTGTACGCTTCCGGCACCGGGGCCCCCGTGCTCGACGCGGCCCGGCTCGCCCGCTACGCGGCCATCGAGGTGGTGCGGAGGCTCATCGGCGTCGCCCAGCTCCCGATTGCAGCGACGCGGGGCGAGCGCGCCGCGCTCCTGGCGCGCGCGCGCAATGCCATGCTGGGCGCGCGCCACGAGGCGCTGTGGCCATGAGCGACGCCCCCATCGATGTCTGGATCGACACGGACACCGCCATCGGCATTCCCGGCGCCGACGTCGACGACGGCCTCGCCCTCGTGCAGGCCTTTCACTCGCCCGAGCTCATCGTTCGTGGCATCAGCTCCGTGTTCGGAAACGCACCACTCGAGCAGACGCATCCGATCGCAACGGAAGTCGTCGAGCGATTCGGCCCGGCGGGTCTCGAGGTGGCCAGGGGAGCGAGTTCCGCAGGGGAGCTCGGACAGGCGAGCCCGGCCGCGGAGGCGCTCTCGGACGCGCTGCGCGAGCGACCGCTGCACGTCGTCGCCCTTGGCCCCGTCACCAATCTGGCCTCCGCCTTCATGCTCGACCACGAGCTCGCCGGGCGCGTGCTCTCCCTCACGATGGTGGCAGCCCGGCGACCGGGCCAGCACTTCCTGTCCGTCCCGGATCAGCCCACCCCCTTTCCCGATCTCAACTTCGACTGCGATCCCACCGGCATGCATGTACTGCTGAACAGCGGCGTGCCGCTGGTCTTCGCACCCTGGGAGGTCTCCTCGCACGTCTGGATCGAGGCCGCGGATCTCGATCAGCTCGAGGCCGGAGGCGGCCCCGGCGCCTACATCGCCGAGCATTCGCGACCTTGGCTGGCGATCTGGCAGGAGCAGCTGCGGGCTCCGGGCTTCAATCCCTTCGACACCCTCGCGATCGCCTGGCTCACGCATCCCCACTGGCTCGAACACTTCCACTGCGGGGTCTGGATCGAGGAGGCTCCCGACGATACCGCGCCAGAAGACGCGCAGGCCGCTGGCGCGGCCAAGCCCCATCTGCTGGTCGATGCCGACCGCAGCCACGATCTCCGCAAGGCGATCTACTGTCACCGCCCCAGCACAGAGTTCAAATCCATGCTGCTCGAGCGTCTGATCGCTCCCGCCCTCTAGCCGATGGATCTTTGGATGGGTCTTTGGATGGGCCTCTGGATAGCTCTTTGGGTTGGCCGGCATCGGGGCTAGCCTGCCTGCATGCCGCGTCTCTGCGTCCTGATCGTCAACTGGAACGCCCGAGACGATCTGCGCACTTGCCTGCAATCCGTCGTCTCGCAGATCTCCAAGTGCGACCAGGTGATCGTCGTCGACAATGGGTCCGAGGACGGCTCGGTCGCCATGGTGTCCGACGAGTTCCCTGTAGTGCGCTTGATCGAGACTGGCGCCAACCTCGGCTTTGCGGAGGGCTGCAACCGCGGGCTCGAGCTGGCGGACGCCGACTGGGTATTCACGCTCAACAACGACGCTGCGATCGAAGCCGGCGGCCTCGAGGCGGCCCGCAAGGCGGCGGCCGAGGTGGCCGTGGACGTGGGGATGCTGCAGCCGCGCATCGTCTTCCGCGATCGCCCGGACCGCACCAACTCGACCGGTGTGCTGATCGCATCCGACGGCGGTGCACGCGACCGAGACTTCGACGTGCCGGTGCGCAGCGACGACACGCGCGAGGAGATTTTCTGTCCGACCGCCGGCGCCGCCCTCTACCGCCAGGAGATGCTGCGCCAGGTGCGTCTCGAGACGGGCATCTTCGACCGCACCTACTTCATGTATTTCGAGGACATCGATCTCGGCTGGCGCAGCCGTCTGGCGGGCTGGCGGGCCGTCTACATCCCCGAGGCCATGATCACCCACGCCTGGCAGGGCAGCAGCACGGGCCGTGGCATCGACTTCGTCGGGCTCCAGTACCGGCTGAACCGACTGCGCACGCTGGCCAAGAACGCGAGCTGCACGATGCTGCTGACGTCGTTGCCCAGATCGCTGAGTCACGCCTTCTGGCTCACGCTTCACCGCGGCCCGCGCGGGCTCGCTGCGGTGTGGGCCGCTCTACGCGATGGATTCGCGCAACGCTCCCACGTGCAGTCGCTGGTCGCACTCGAGGTGCGCGCGATGGAGCGCAGCTGGTTTCGCTTCTAGCTCTGCACTGCCTTCGGCACTGCACGCGTCGAAAGCCGGAGTCGCAGGCTCCGGCCGCTGGCTCCAACAGGGCAGCAGGCTCCGCTAGCGGATTGCACCGGCCTCGCGGAGGGCCTTCACTTCCTCGATCGAGAGACCGGCCTCGCCCAGCACACTCTCGGTGTCGGCGCCGATCCAATCCGGGGACCGACCGGCCTCGCCGGGCGTGAGGCTGAGACGCGGCGTCGGCAACAGCTCGGGCATCGGGTCGTCGCCGATGAACGCGCCCCGAGCCACATTGTGGTCGTAGGCGCGTGCCTCGCCGAAAGTCAATACCGGCGCATAACAGGCGTCCGTACCCTCGAGCAGCGCCGTCCACTGGTCGCGCGTTCTGGTGCGGAAGACCTCGGCGAAGCGCTCACGCAGCTCGGGCCAGCCCGCGCGATCGTTCTGGTCCGGCAGCTCCGCGGGATTCAGGCCCAGCTTCTCGAGCAGCAACGCATAGAAGTGCGGCTCGATGGGCGCGACGCTCACATACTTCCCATCGCTCGTCTCGTAGACGTTGTAGAAGGGCGCACCTCCATCAAATAGGTTGGTGCCCAGCTCGTCGGTGTGCATTCCGATTTTCTGCATCGCGTAGAAGACACTCGCCAGTGACATGACGCCGTCGACCATGGCGGCATCCACCACCTGGCCCCGACCGCTGCGCTGTGCCTCGTGGAGCGCGCACACGACTCCGAAGGCGAGATGCAGCCCGCCACCCGCGAAATCCCCCAGGATCTGCAGCACGGGCAGGGGCGGCCCACCGCGCGGCCCCAGCGCACGGGTCACACCCGTGATGGCCTCGTAGTTCAGAGAGTGCCCGGCAGCTTGCGCGAGCGGACCGTCCTGCCCCCAACCCGTCAGACGTCCGTACACGATGCGCGGATTGCGCTCGAGCAGAACATCTGGGCCGAGGCCGAGGCGCTCGACCACGCCCGGACGAAACGATTCGAGGAAGACGTCCGCGTCTGCGGCAAGCCGCAGCACGGTCTCGACACCACGCGGGTGCTTGAGATCCACGCCGATGCTCCGCCGACCACGATCCCAGAAGTTCTGCGGCCGCGGCTGCGGGTCATCGGGTACGTCCGAGACACGATCGACGCGCACCACGTCCGCGCCCATGTCCGCAAGCTTGAGCGAACCAAAGGGCAACGCACCGAGGCCCGCCAGCTCCACCACCTTGACGCCCGAGAGCGGTCCAGGCATTCCCATCCTCCTCCTTCTCATGCCCATTTCTCATGCCCATTTCTCATGCCCATGTCGCGCCAATGCCGCGATCCGGCCAGGATGGCGACTTCGGTCACCCGCCGGGACATGGCCCTTCCCGGCGGGCGAGAACCGGACGATATCGCTGTATATTCTTCACTCAAGGCGGCGCACCCCGTGCCGCTCGAGGCAGCCAGTATGGGGCCGACCCCTCGCATTGCAGCCACGATTCTCGCCCTCACCCTGCTAGCGGCGCTCGGCCATGCCCGCGCCTACGCTTCCGCGCAGGGCGCCGGACAGCGCACGGCGGCCGACGCAAGCGTGCTCCGGGTGGCCACACCCCCGACTCCGAATCCCGGCCGGGGCTTGTCGCCGGCGCCGCTTGGCGCGCTCGCCCGCGGTCGCTTTCTGATCGCCAACCGCCAGCTGAAGGGCCCCTTCTTCTCCGAAACCGTCATCCTGTTGCTCGAGTACCGTGCAACGGGCGCGCTCGGAATCATCATCAATCGACCCACTCAGATCGAGCTCACCACGTTGCTGCCCGCGCTCGGCGAGCTCGGCGAGCGCAAGGACCGTGTCTTCCTGGGTGGGCCCGTGGATACCGAGCTCGTGGTCTTCCTGATCCGCTCGGACGTCTCGCCGCCGGAATCGGAGCCCGTGATCGCAGACGTGCACGCCACAGCCAGCACCAAGGCGTTGCGTCAAGTGGTGAACGAGGGCACACCCGAGAGTCGCTTTCACGCGTACGTGGGCTATGCGGGCTGGGCGCCCGGGCAGCTCGACGCCGAGGTCGCGCGCGGCGATTGGTACGTGGACCGGGCCGACCCGGATCAGATCTTCGACGACGCCCTCGGCGATCTCTGGCAGCGCCTCGTGCAGGAGCACGAGGGTGTCGAAGTCCGTGCACACGACACGCGCAGACTGACCCGCGCGAAGCCAGCCAGCATCACGCCACTCGCTCTAGCGCGTAGCGAACGCGATTCTCTGGCATGGGAACGTGCACCGACTTCGCGTAGGCTTTCCTGGAATGCAGGCGGCGCCCTACGCTCAGCGCCGCGAGCACGGAGGCGCGATGTCCGACTACGCGAAGAGCGTGGGACCACGAATTTCCAAGCAGGTCCTCAAGCTGCGGGATCGCCGGCTCCTGGAGGGCGCAATGGCGACCGGTGCCCTGGTGGCACTGGCCGACAAACGACTTGCGGTAGAGGAGAGCCTGGCCCTGCAGGCGGTGCTTGCCAATGCCGAGCTCTTGAAGATCTACGATCGCGAGCTGGCACTCTCTCTCTACACCCGCCACATCGACCGAATCCGTAGCGACTTCGCGGCCGGCAAGGAGGAGGCAATGCGCGCGATTCGTGTGTGCAGCGAGGACATCGAGGCCGCGGAGCTGATCATTCAGGTGGGCATCGCCATCGCAAAGGCCGACAGTGAGTTCTCCCTCTCCGAGCTCGAGATGATCGCTGAGATCTGCGCCGTGATCGGGGTCGAGGGCATCGACATGCTGGGGCTCACCGGGGTGTCGCCACGGGCGATGCACTGAGAGGACCCTTGCGGCGTGGCGAGTGAAGGAGAAAGGACGAAGACCCCGCTGAAGCTCGCGGTCGACTATCCGCCCACATACCACCTGCTGCGCGATCTCGGCGTCTGGCTCGAGCGCGACGAGAGGGGGAATCGCGCCGGGCATTCTGATTGGGTGACCACCGACCTCAGCATCCACTATCTCGCATTGGGCCGATTCGGGCCGATTCGCACCACCTCACGCCTGTTGCGCGTTCTGCCGGATAGCGCGCTCGTACGCGTTGAAGTGCGCGACGCCGGAGCGGACGATCGCCTCGTCTGCGTCGCCACCGCCACCGTCGAGGCGCCCATCTGATCGCCTATCGGTCGCTCTTTGCGACCCACTCGTCGCGCAGCAAGCGTTTGAGGATCTTCCCCGCTGCGTTGCGAGGCAGCTGCTCGGCGTGGATCTCGACAATCCGCGGGATCTTGAATGGCGCGATGTGCTGGCGCAGAAACTCTTGCAGCTCATCCACATCGATCTTCGTGCCCGGCTTCGGGTGGATGGCCGCCGCGACCTCCTCGCCGAGGCGGTCATGCGGCACACCAAAGACCGCCGCCTCGTAGACGGCGGAGTGCTGATAGATCGCCGCCTCCACCTCGGCGCAGTACACGTTCTCGCCAGCGCGCAACACCATGTCCTTGGCGCGATCCTCAACGAAAATGAAACCCTCTTCGTCCATACGCCCGATGTCGCCACTGCGAAGCCAGCCGTCCACGATGGTCTCCGCCGTCGCCTCGGGCTTGTTCCAGTAGCCGCGAATCAGGTTCGGACCGCGAAACGAGATCTCTCCCACTTCGCCACGCGGCAGCTCGTGACCATCCTCGTCGGCCACCTTCACCTGCATACTGGGTAGGCTGCGGCCCGCGCTGCGCGGCTTGCGGATATAGTCGGCGCCGGCGTTCTGCGGGCCGTAGGCGCAGGTCTCCGTCATTCCGTAGCCGATGCCCGGCTTGCCCTTCGCAAAGCCCTCGTCGACGCGGCGGACGAGCTCCGGCGGCGCGGGTGCACCACCGCCACCCACACTCAATAAGCTCGATGTGTCACGAGTCGCGAAATCCGGAGATTCGAGCAGATCCCACGACATGGTGGGAACACCCACGAACTGTGTGATCCGCTCGCGCTCGATCAACTCCAGGGCGCGATCGGGATTCCACTTGTACATCATCACGAGCTTGAAACCACCGCTGAAGCAGGAGAGCATGACGGGGATCAGCCCGGTCACGTGGAAGAGCGGAACGACGAGGATGAAGCTGGTCGGATCGGCCTGTTGCTCGGTCGGCGGCTCCATGATGCGGCTCACGATGGCGCGCGCGCCAAAGGACATCAGCGCCGAGAGCACCGCGCGATGCGTAGACACGGCGCCCTTGGGATGGCCCGTCGTACCCGAGGTGTAGAGGATCATGGCATCCATATCGGGCGTGATCTCTACCTCGGGCATCGCGGCGCCCTTCTGCACTACGTCAACCCAATGATCGGAGCCGCGGGGCAGCTCGCCCTCAGAGCGCACCGCGATGGCGCGCAGGTCGGATCGGGCGAGCAACGAGACCGCGCGATCGACACGCTCGCGATCGGCCAGAAGCAGCTTCGTCCCCGAGTCTTTCAGCCCATACTCCATCTCCTCCGCCGTCCACCAGGCATTGAGACATACCGCGATGGCGCCGATCGAAGTCGCCGCCGCGAAGCCGATGATGAACTCGGGGTAGTTGCGCATTCCGATCGCGACACGGTCTCCGGGCGAGACGCCGTAGTGATCCACCATAGTGGCGGCGAGCGCGTCGACGCGCACCATCACCTCGCTGAAGCTCAGGCGTTCGTCTTCGTAGACCAGGAAGGTCTCGTCACCCCTCGCACGCGCGCTGTCGAAGATCGTCCGTATCGAGGGCGACAGGTTCTTGAAGACCAGCAGCTTCTGTCCGTCGACCTCGCCTTCGACGAGCTCGAAGGGGCTTCCCCTTCCCGTGACCTGGGCGACCGCTTCGTTCCAAGAGATGGATCCGCTCAT
>JAFDDH010000012.1 GCA_019310975.1 Deltaproteobacteria bacterium
AGACTCCTGAATGTCCATCTGCGCCTTCGCATCCTCTTTGGCCTGTTTCTTCTTCAAGTCCTCGCGGGCTTTGAAGGCTCGGCGGGTGAGGGGCGTGGCGCTCTGGATGCTGCCGATGGTGTTGTCGTACATCACGTCGAGGTAGTCGTGAACGCCGGTCTCTTTGTTCTTCAGGACGTTGTAGGTCACGAGGTCGTAGTCGTCGTCCCGCTCCATGTCCTCGACCACGAGGCACATGGTGGCCCGCTCGAACCATGTGGTCTTGACGCCGCCGTTGTCGCCCCAGTGCTTCTGCACGGCGGTAAAGAGCGGCACGCCCTTGTCGCAGATTCGGTCGCCGAGCATCTGGACGTACTGCGAGAAGTGGGAACCCTGGGCGACGAGGCCATCGGCGCGCAGGAATGTGGGGCTCAGGTAGTCCCACACGAAGACCTCGGCCGGACGAGAGAACCGTTCCGATCTCACGCTGCGCGAACAACCGAACGATTCGCCGGTCGTTGGCCTCGTGGTTGATGAAGCGCACCGTGGCCCCGGCCCGAGCATTCTCCTCGGCGATGTTGACGAGGAGTGCCGTCTTGTAGGAGTCGGGGGGCGCGGCCACGACAAAGAAGCCCGTGTCCTCGATGCCTGCCTCGGGGCCTAGATGCCCGCGCATCGGCTTCGGCATCAGCGCCGCCCGGTTGACAAGGCGGAGCTTCAAGGTGTCCCAGTCGATGTCTCGGGGCTTCGAGAACCCGGAGGCGAGCACCACGTCGTAGCGCCCGTCTCGACGGAAGCGGGGGTACTGCTTCCCTGCTTCTCGACTGATGACCTTGCGAAGGTGCGTCGGGTCACAGGCGAGTTCTTCGAGGAGCAGTTCACGCGACATCCTCTTGCCCCGTGCCTTCTCCAGCTTCGTCATGATCTGCATACGAAGGGGTAGCTCCGCACGCTCCTGCTCATTTTCCTTGTCCACACCGGCGTCGGCGGCGATGGCGTCGAAGTCGGGTGCGCTCATCGCTCACCTCGATTCTGGAGCTTCGGCTCGATGGCGCTGGCCGGGATGCGCCAGGAGCGGCCGATGCGGATGGCACGGAGAAAGCCGTTGTTGATGCTGCGCCACACGGTCACGCGCGAGCAGGCGAGCAGTGCTGCGACCTCGGTGACCGTGTAGAAGTGTTCGGGGGGATTCGTACTCATGTTGTCCTCCTTTCAAGGAAACGTTTGGTGATGCCTTGAAATAATCGGGAGGAACAGGAATCTCGGGGCTATGTCAAAATACTTTCCCCTGCAAATTCAGCTATTTGGAGAATTGGTCGAGTGTAATCAAACGTAACTGTTCACACGGGCCTTCCGTGCTGGCCACCGGTGCCCGGAACCGAGACGTGACCGCTCCACCCGTGCAGGCGCAAACGGGGTGTCGAGAGGGCACTGAGAACCACGGGAGCGTCGAAGGGGGCGGAATTGGGCGTCACATCGGTCACGTTCGGTCACGGGAGAGGTCACGCTCGCCGTGACCAAAGCGTGACACGGGGCGTGACCAAACGTGACCATCGTGACCACGAGGAAGGGGGCACAGAGAGAGAAAGAGAAGAAGAATCTCTCTCTCCTTCTCTCTACGTGCGTTTCAGCCTCCTCGCGTGTTCGGATTCGAAATACTGCCGTGTGGTGGTCACGCTCGGGGTGTGTGGCTCTCGGGTGTCACGCCCGGCGCGACCGCCGACGCTGCATCCCGGCGCGTGCCGGAGTGATCGCTCGGGTTCTCGGGGAGCGGGGCAATTGTCGAGCGCATCGACAATTGAGAGTCCGGCGCGCAGGCGACATCGCCGAGGGGTCGTAATGCAAATCGACACGCGGCTAGGCCCTCGGGCGGCTCGCTTTGTCGAGTTCCGAGGCTGTGTCCCGCAGTTTGTCTGCCAGCCTCTTCAGCCGAAACTGGTGGGCCTTCCGTACACCCAGCCGGAACGCCTGCTCGCCTCGTGCCAGACGTTCCACCAGCTCGGTGCTGCGTTTGTCGTGAGCCAGGGCTTCGGCCCTAGCAGCCACAGCGTGAGACTCGGACCAGACGAGCCGTTGCACCCAGCGTGACGGTAGCCTTCGGGTGGTCTCCGCCTTCGAGGGCGGCAACAGCAACTCCAGCAGGGCCACCCCGAACGCCAGTGAGATCGCGTCCAGTTCGTTGATGGTGAAGGCACGCTCGGGACCTGTCCGGTCCCAGCCCCGTTCTAGGGCCGAGACAGTGGCCACCGAGAAGGGGCGACCTGTGACCTTCTCCAGACGCTCGCCAGCGTGCGCCTGGGTCCAGCCCTTCTCCTCGCGAATTCTACGGACGTTCAGGGACACGATTCCGCTGGCCGTCAGAGGTTCCGGTCGCTTCGTCTTCCTCGATTTGCCTGCCATTTTCCCCTCCATGATAGCGTCATAGGCAAAGATATCGGTAAACCATCGTAAACTATATAGACCATACAGAAATCTTTACTAAAGTGACCAGAAGCGCTTCCCTGGAGAGAGTCACAAACCCCCAGACGCCCGAGAATCCCCTGTGAGCGCATCGAAATCCCTGCATGGCCTACTGGGCCAACTGAACAAGGAAGTCGCTGTAGAGCAGCTTGCAGAAGCCCAGGGCGTCACGCTGGTGGCTGAGGGTGGTGGGTATCGGGAAGGATGGAATGCAGGAGTAGATCGCGTAGTTGGGGAGGTCCGTTGCGAGGTCCGTTTCGAGGTCCGTCTACTCACCAACTTCGCTATGGTGCCCATCAACGACAACACGGAGAATCCAAGGCAAAGGGAACCCATGCCGAGCCTGCAACCGTCCGCCAGCGTTACGGAAGCCTCCATCTCCCATGACCGCTGGTTCCTCGACCGCATCGCCACCCACATCCTGGCCTTCGAGGGCGATAGTCACGTCGAGTGGTTCGAGGGCCACTACGAGGACCACGAGAAGGATCGCAAGCGCAGGCTCGGCGCAGATGCGGACCAGCCGCATCGGGTAGAATCCGCTGCAGCCAATGAGAGATCGAGACCTTCCTGATCCGCTTCCGCCCGGCCACCCCGAGCCAGCGGAGGCCGGATCCTCGGCGTCGCATCGCCGGATGGCGCGCTCCGGCGTGAACCTCGCATGCGGGGCAGTGCTGGCGGGAGGCAGCCTGCTCTTCGTCGCCCAGGGACTTTTCGACGACGGTGCGCTGCGCGCCGTCCAGGACCACGTCATCACCTATTCGCTCAGTCGGCAAGTGGCAGAGAGCCACGAGTACTTTCGCGACTTCACCTACCCATTGCCGGCTGTGATCTTCAAGCTCCTTCTCGGCTGGCCCGGGATGGCCTTTTCGAGCGTGTTGTGGTCGCTCTGCTCGCTGATCGCATTCGCGGCCCTGATCGTGGGAATGATCGAGCTGCTGGGTGACCTCGCTGACGAGCGCGCACTGCTGGCGCCGACCCTGGCGTGTCTCGTATGGGTCTGGTGTGTGCAGTGGGATTTCCGGGCGGTCAACGTCAATCTGGTCTTCCTGGCGATGGCCTTGTGGGGTCTGATCCGGGCGCAGGGGCAGCATTTGGTCTCGGCGGGCGCTCTGCTGGCCGCGAGCGTGGCGCTCAAACTCTATGCGGCACCGCTGATCGTCTATCTGGCCTTTCGGGGTTGGTGGCGCGGGCTGATCTGGGCCGGCGCATTCGGTTGTGTCTTCTTCGCGTTGGCTCCGATCGTCTACTTCGGCCCGAGCGATGCGTGGATGCTGACGGGACTCTGGCTGCGCAACGTCGTCGCGGCGATGCAGCCCGGGTTCGTCGTGGAGCTGATCGCCTACAAGGTCTCTCTCGAGTGGGTGCTACTCAGCTTCGTGGGGGGTGGTGACGAGGGGGCAGGGGGCCTGTATGCGGCGCTTCGGGGAGTTCAGCTGGGTGTCGTGCTCTGGCTGGTCGGCTATCTCTGGCTCGGGTCCAGGCGCGGGGACTGTCGCCAAGTCGGCGAGCGTCTGCTGGCGGACGCCGGTCTGGTGCTCTCCTCGATGGTCCTGCTCTCACCGCTGGCCGAGCCGCACCACGGGGTTGTCGCACTGCTTCCCGCCACACTGCTCGCACACGTCGCACTCGACGCAGGGCGGGGGCAGAGGGCACGCATCTCGGCGGCAGCCGTGCTGGCCGGTGTGGCGCTCGCCCTGCAGGCGGCGCCCTCGGGTGCCTGGAAGGCGGCGGCCTTCACGCTGGGTCTCCTCGCCATGATCCTTTCGCTGCCGATCGTCGAGCGCATGCAGACGGGCGTGTCATCGCGCTTGATCGCCGCATCGAATTCCTGATAGGGTGATTCTGACAAGGGCTGGGATCATTACACCATGCTGCGAGAGCTGGGAAAGACGCTGCGCATTCGACAGCAGCCCGAGACGACGCCTTCCTGCCGCGTATGCAATGCGGCCGGCACCCGCTTCCTCTGCGATGTCCAGAACGAGCACAGCGAGACGAACTCGCTGCAGAACTACCGCTGCCAGGGCTGTGGCTCGGTGTTCGTGGGCAACCCCGTGGACAGCGATGAGCTCGGTATCGCATACGGAAGCATGGACGCAGACCGCTACTTCGATGAGATAGAGATCGAGAACAAGCGGAAGATGCGCGGCGCCATCGAGCGACTCGACGCGCTGGTGTCGCGGTCGGCACGTCTCTTGGACGTGGGCGCCGGGAACGGTCAGTTCATCGAGCTATTGGACGAAGCGGGATATAGCGATCTGTCCGCTCACGAGATCCCGGGCGGCAATCTCTCGAAGATCGGCGCTGTGGCGTGCGAGGTCTACGAGGATTTCGACTACTCGCTCCTGCCGTCGAATACCTTCGACGTCGTCACGCTGCTCGATGTCGTCGAGCATGTGATCGAGCCCCAGTCGCTGGTGGACGCCTGTGCGAGGGTCCTCAAACCAGACGGATTGATCTACTTCCACACGCCCGTCGTGACCCGGATCGACCGCCTGATGCATCATATGCAGGCGCTCCCGGGCCTGCGCAAAGTCGGGGCCATGTGGCAGCGCGGGCGCACGTCGATCTTCCATCTCGAGAACTATACCCCGGGATCGCTCACGCTGATCTTGGAGCGGGCCGGCTTCCGGGACATCGAAATCGAAACGAAGAACGAGCTCTCGTGGCCAGTCGAACGCTACATCCGTACCTACATGATGCGCCAGATCGGGCTGCCAGCCGCCATGGCGCCGGTCTTCGTGCCGATCTTGTCCCCGCTCATTTCCACGAACTTCTTCAACGCCAACAAGGCGATCGTCCAGGCCCGCCTGGCCTGAATCGCCTTGCGGGTGCGGCACTCAGTAGAGCGCTGCGTCCGCCCTGGACATGTCGATGTCACCGGCCGTCCGCGCCCCGCATCGAATTTGCCATGGCGTGGACGACGTCGAATGCGAAGCGGCTGGACGCCGGGGATCGCTGCCCGGTATGCTGCCGGGTCTCATGGTCGAGCCGATCCATTCCGACGCAGTCCCGCCCCTGCGCCAGCGCTGGCTGGCGGCGGGCGATGTACGTCTGCGCCTGCACGAGTGGGGTGACCCCGAGGCCACGCCCGTCGTACTCTGCCATGGCTTCTTCGATCACGCCCGTGGCTTCGACCGGCTCGCGCCGCGACTGGCGTCGCGCTACCGGGTGGTGGCCCTGGACGCGCGCGGGCATGGAGACTCCGACTGGGCCGATACGTATATGTGGCCGGTCGACGTGCTCGACATCGTGCGCGTGCTGCGTGATCTCGGGCGGCCGGCGCACCTGATCGGCCACAGCAAGGGCGGGGGACAGGCCACGGACGCCGCCACGCTCGAGCCGGATCGGGTGCGCGGACTCGTCAATCTAGACGGCTTCGGCCCTCCGGATGATCAGGGCTTCAAGCGACCCGGTGCGCCCGACCAGAGCCAGATGACGATTGCACAGCGCTGCGGCGAGTATCTCGACCGGCGCCGCAAAGCCGATCAACGCACCGTCTGGCCCGCCTACCCCTCCTTCGAGGATCTCGTGGCGCGGCGCGGTGAGCAGAATCCGGGCCTGGATTCCGAGTGGCTGCGCTACTTCGTCTACCACGCGGCACGCGCGCACGACGACGGCTGGCGCTGGAAGGCGGACCCACAGATGGTGGCGGGCGGCTTCGGCCCATTCAAGCCGGAGTGGATCGGGCCGAGCTGGCAGCAGCTCCGCTCGCCCATGCTGGCGGTGATCGGATCGAAGCCAGACACCTGGGGTCCCCTGCCCGAGAAGCTGCTGCAACGTAGGCTCAAGTATGTGCAGCACCTCGAGCGCGTCACCATCGAGGGCGCGGGCCACTTCATTCACATGCAGGAGCCGGAGTCCCTGGCCGACCACGTGCTCGAATTTCTGGGGCGTGCATGAAGCTTCGCCACGGGCGCGTGGACATCGTTCTCCACGAGCGCGATGCGGGCCGATCGGATTGCCTGCCACTGCTGCTGCTGCATCAAGTCGGCGGCAGCTCGGCGGACTGGCCCGAGCGCGACGAGTCGCTCGGCTGGCCGGGGCCCGTCCATGCCCTCGACTTCGCGGGCCACGGTGAATCCGCCCACGTGGTCGGGGGCGGCTATTACCCGGAGTACCACCTGGCCGACGCCGACCTGGCTCTCGAGGCCATCGGTGACCGCGCCGCGGTGGCGGGGGCGGGCGGCGGGGCGTATGTCGCCCTGCTCCTGGCGGGGGCCCGCCCCGACCGCGTCCCGGCCGCGCTTCTGCTGCCCGGGCGCGGCTTGGCGGGGGGCGGTGATGCGCCCGAATTCTCCGAGCTCGACATGCCCAGCTTCGACGAATGGGAGGAACAGGTTTCGGCGGATGCACGCCGCTACCGCCCCGGCACCGACCGCGGCGTGTCCCGCTGCGAGCGGGACCTGCGGCCGCTCGATTACGTGAAGCCCTTCGCAGAGGCCAGCAACCGACTGCTGCTCTCCCGGGACCTTCCCGTTGCAGAGGCTCCTGGCTGGCTGCGCATGGCTGCCGATGCCGAGTGCAGCGAGATGGCTCCAGCCGGTCTGGGAGAGGGGATCCGGCGGCTGGCCAAACGCACTGCCTGAGCCGCCGGCACGGGCCACCGCGCGTTCGCCGATCCAGTCCGTGCAGCGGGCGAGCGGCAGGAAGGCCTCAGACCCAGATGGCGATGGCCTGCAGGGTGCCGACGCAGCGCCTCTACTCGGTCGGCGTCAGCGATTGGAGCCGCTCGAGGGCGTCGTAGTAGCCGTCGATCAGGTCCGAGACCACCGCCTTGGTGGGCTGGATCTGGTTCATCGAACCGACGATCTGACCGACCGGATTGAAGGCGACGGGCTGCGCCTTGTCGGCGTAGAGGTGCGTCCGGCCGATCATGTCGCGGGTCACCATGCCCTGCAGCGGCATCCCGAGCGGCTCGGGCGTGTCGGCGCGCTCCCAGGCCTCGGTCCATTCGTTGCGCAGCATGCGCGCGGGCTTGCCGGTGACCGAGCGCGATCGCACGGTGTCGCGGCTGGTCGCCTTCAGGTACGACTCCTTCTGCGCCATCGCACCCATCGCCTCCTTGGTGGTCAGCCAGATGGAACCGGACCAGACACCGGCCGCGCCCATCGCCATCGCGGCGGCGACCTGCCGGCCGTTGCCAATGCCGCCCGCGGCCAGGACCGGCGTCGGTGCGACGGCGTCGATCACCTCGGGCCAGAGCACGACGCTGCCGACCTCGCCGGTGTGCCCTCCGCCCTCGTAACCCTGGGCGATGATGATGTCCACGCCGGCTTCCTTGTGCTTCATCGCTTGGTAGGCGTTGCCACAGAGTGCGGCGATCAGACGACCGGTGCCCTGCACCGATTGAATGACGTCCGGCGGCGGTGTGCCCAGTGCGTTGGCGAGCAGCACCACCTTGTCGTGGGAGAGTGCAACCTCGACCTGGGGCAACGCGGTGGCGAGCGTCCAGCCCAGGAGGCCGTCGCTGCGATCCTCCTCGGGCAGCTCGGGCACGCCGGCGTCCTTCAGCAGCTTGGCCGCGAAATCCTTGTGCTCCTGCGGGACCGATGCGCGCAGCTGCTCCTGCAGCTTCTCTGGATCCAGCTCCCCCATGCCCTCGTATTTGCCCGGGATGACGGTGTCGACGCCGTAGGGCTTGTCGCCAATGCGCTCGTCGATCCAGGCCAGCTCGGTCTCGAGCTGCGCCGGTGAAAAGCCCACTGCGCCCAGAACGCCGATGCCGCCGGCCTTGCTGACCTCGACCACCACGTCGCGGCAGTGCGTGAAGGCGAAGATGGGAATGTCGATCCCGAGGCGGTCGCAGAGTTCGGTGTGCATGGCTCGATCGTGTCTCCAGGTTCGGGGAAGGGTGGAAAGGACGCAGTCTAGCCGCGGGATTCCAAGCGGGCGACTCCGGGTCGCCCGCCCTTCACGCGGCGCCCAGCGTGTGGGAGGGGACCGATCGGACACGCGTGGTAGCGGCTTATCTCCTTGGCTGGTGGGGGTTTTTACGATTTCGGCCGAGATCGACGCGGCCTCGGCAATCGATGGGTGCACGGGGACTGGAAATGTCGGTATGATGAGGGCGCGTCAGGGGGAATGACCTTTCGAGTTCCTCGCGACATCGGCCACCCGGGCCGGGTCGCCCGCTCGAAGAAGGTCGAGGCGCAAGGTGTATCGGGTGGCATCCGCAGAACGTGTGCGTGGGGGCTGCTCGATCGAAATGATCTGCGTACACAGCTTCGAGAGCTTGAGCAGTAGTTCTGTGCGCAGTGATCATGCAGGGGCCTCCACGGCAAAGGCAAAAGTGGAGGCAGTTTATCTCCGACCGGCGGGCCGGGCGTGAGTACGCTCCCCGTCACTCGCGCAGCGTATGTGCGGTCGGGCTCGAGGCGGTGGGTGACGACCGAAGAGAGCGAAGAGGCGATCGCCCGCAAGGGTGAAGCGAAGACCGGCGCCAAGGCCGGTGCGAAGGCGGCCCGGAGCGGTGCCCGCAAGTCTGGGGCTCGTCGCGGCGGCCGCCGGCAGGGCGGCGCTCGCAAGCAGGCCGCGGCCCGCAAGGATGGGGCGCTCCGCAGCTCCGGCGACGACTTCGCGACGGACGTCGATGCGGGAGCCGAGTCCGAGGTCGCCGAGGACCGCCGGAACGAGGGCGGTGCCCGCCCCAAGCGCTCGGGCCGCCGCGGGCGCGGAAACCGTTCACGCCGGCGTGGGCGCTCGACCCCGCACCGGCCGGCGCTGCCCCACGCAGGAAAAATCGCCGAGGCGGTGGCGATCTTCGAGCCGGAGACGCCGGTCGACGCCGAGGGGCTGGCTGAGGCAGCCCGCTTCTCTCCCGAGGAGATCAGTGCCGCCGGCGAGCGGTTGGGCATTCCCGAGCTACATCCCGAACAGCTGCGGGCGATTCAGCACGGCATTTCCGGGCGCGATGCCCTGGTGGTACTGCCCACGGGCTACGGCAAGTCGGCCTGCTACCAGGTCCCCTCGATGCTGCTCCCCGAGCCGGTGGTCGTGGTCTCGCCGCTCCTGGCCCTGCTCGAGGACCAGACCCGCATGCTGGAAAAGCGCGGCGTGCCCGTCGTGCGCATCGACGGAACCATCCGCGGCAAGGCCCGGCGAGAGGCGATGGAGCGGATCGCCGCGGGCGGGCCCCTGCTCGTCATGACGACGCCGGAGACGCTGGCCGGTGAGGAGCTGAAACCGGTTCTGCTCGAGACGGGCATCTCGCTCTTCGCGGTCGACGAGGCCCACTGCGCGAGTGAGTGGGGGCACGACTTCCGCCCCGCGTATCTGCGGCTGCGCGAGATGTTGGAACGCTACGGGCGGCCGCCCGTCCTGGCGCTCACGGCGACTGCGACGGAGTCCGTGCGCGAGGATCTGATCCGCATCCTCGAGCTGCAGGACCCGCTCGTGATCGTCGCCTCGCCGCATCGGCCGAACCTCTGCTTCGAGGTGATCGAGTGCGGCAGCACGGCACGCCTGCGCGCCCTCTCGCGTCTGATTCTGCGGCTGCGCAGACCCGGCATCATCTATTGCTCCACAACCAAGGATGTCGATGCGGTGCACGGCGCCCTCAAGGCGATGGGGATGCCCGCACATCGCTATCACGGCGGCATGAAGGGCAGCGAGCGCAAGGCGGAGCAGGAGCTCTTCATGAAGCGTGGGCGGCGGCTCGTCATGGTGGCGACGAGCGCGTTCGGGCTGGGTATCGACAAGCCGGACATCCGCTACGTGGTGCACTTCCATACGCCGGCGTCGCTCGAACAATATGTCCAGGAGGCGGGTCGCGCCGGCCGCGATGGTCGCCCCTCACACTGCATCCTGCTGCATCACTTCGATGATCGCGATATTCACGAGTTCCTGCTCGGGCAGAGCCGCGTGCGGCCAGCCCAGCTCTTCCAGCTGGTGAAGGCGCTGGTCGCCTATGTGGAGGAGGACCGCTTCCCCGATATCCAGGATCTGGCGGCATCCTCCCAGCTTGCCCAGCGCGTCACGTCGGCGGTCGTGGCGGTGCTGGAGTCCGCGGGCTTGGTGGAGCTGACCACTGAGAAATTCGTTCGCCCGCTGATCCCACCCGAAGAGCTGGTTTCCCGCGCACGGCGACTCACCGAACAATTCACGCGACTGCGCAAGCTCGACACCGCGCGCCTCGATTCTGTCGAGGCGTACGCGACTTTCGAGGAGTGTCGCGCCCAGTTCCTGCGCGATTACTTTGGAGTCGACCCCGGGCCGGAATGCGGGGCCTGCGACGTCTGTCGCATGGCAGGAGAGCGCCCAGGCAGCTTCTTCGAACCACTGCGCAAGAAGAAGGCCAAGAAGAAGGCGCGCAAGTCCCGGGGTAAGAAGCGTGCCGCCAAGCGCGGGCGAAAGCGCGGCTCGCGCGGTCGTGGCCGCGGTGGACGGCGGCGGCCGTCGAGTGCGGACGGCGACTCCGGGGGTGATGCTCCGAGCGCGCCGAGCGCCGAGTAGCCCCCAGATCCAGCCCCTGCTTCTCAGCAGATCACCCGTAGCCCCTGCATGCGCGGCACTCGCTACGGTGTGTACCAGATGGGTGAAGTCCAGGCGCGCTCCTGGATCACCGGGCGGTGGTCCTCACTGCAGCAGCCGTCGAGCGCATCCGGAACCGTGCCCCGATCGCTGCAATCGACTTTCGCCGCGTTGCAGACGTACTGGCTCCAGCGGCAGGTCGGGTTCTCGAGCACACGCGCGTAGTAGAAAGCCGGGCTCGAGGGATCGAAGTCAGGATCGCTCCAGACGCTGCAGAGCTCGTCGGCACCTTGGCCGCGCGGCGCGCATGTGGTGAGGTCGACATCGGCACCATTCGCTCCGCCCGCCACGTCGAGTACCTGCTCACGCGCCTCGCCCTTCTCCAGCCATCCCTTTACGATCTGAATGCTCTGAAGAGGCGTGCCGGGTGTAGTCCCGGTGCCGGGATCCCTTGCGGCCCATAGGATAAAGTGCGGTGCGGCCGTCCGATCATCGGGTGGACGCGCAGGCAGGTCGCCTCCCATGGGCACGCCGCGCTCGTATCCGGTGGACACGAGATTGCCCTTCTGGCAGAGATCATTCGGGTAGTTCCAGCCACCGAAGAAGCGCACCAGCGGGCGCGTGCCACTGGTTCCGAACGTCTCGCGGCGCTGCATTGCGGCAAAGAGGCTGTCGCGCGTGTTCTCCTCGGCCCACACGACGGCCAGGCCACCGGGGCCGAACTCGAGGTCGTCCGCGAAGCCGATCGGCACACCCTTCCCGGCAGCCAGGCCCGCGCCGCCGTGGCCAAGATGGTCCTTTTCGCGCGTCAGGCCCGGCGCCGCGATATGTGTATCCGTGCTGGCCACGATGCCGAATTTGAGCGAGCTGGTGCCGAGGGCCGCCTGTTGGCGCAGACCCTCCCCGAGTGCCCAGCGCACGAAGTTCTGCGGTCCCGGCTCGCGGGTGCGAGCCAGTCGGTTGAATTTCGGACCGAAGCGGTCGTAGGGCAGCTTTTCGAACGCGCACGCCTCATCGTTGCTGCTGAAAGCCATCGAGCACTCGGAGTCGCCCTTGTGCTGCATGATCTCTACGAGCGGCTCCCAGCGCTGGCGACGCTGCGCCTGCTCGGCCGTGACCGCTGCATCCGCGTCCGCAAATCCGGTGAGCCCGCCGGTCTGGAACATCAGGGATGCGCTGATGTTCGAGTTGTGGGGGATCGTCAGGGCATCGCAGCCGGGCGTGCCCTCGATGCACTTTTCTTGCAGCTCATGCCAGAGGTCGGAGGCACTCGGTGTGTCGACCCAGCTGATTGGCATCGCCGGTACCTTCTCGTTGCGGAAGATCACGTTGCGGTGGAGGTTGACGCCATCCTCGACTGTGGCCGTCCACTCGTAAGCGACGAAGCTGGTGAAGCGACAGGCGGCGCTGCGATCGTAGGCTTCCTCGGCGGCTCGCTGGATCTCCCTCCAGACCAGGCCGGTGGCCGTGGTGCAGTGCTCCCAATCGTCCCCGCACAAGCCCCAGTGTCCCCTGAGGATGAGTGTGCGGGCCGCCTCCAGCTGGAAGGCAATGCTTGGCATGCCACGGTGGATCCGGCAGATCCAGTTGTCGTAGCTCGGAGAGCCCTTCGTCATGCAGATGTGCACGTCGCCAAGCAGCTCTGCGTGGTCGGTCACGGCCACGAAATCGAGGGGCCGCTCGAGCCTCACGCTGCGTAGCGGATTGCCCTGGTCGTCGTGGGGCTGAATGCCAATGCTCTCACCGCGTGCAAACCGGTAGGCGTCCTCTGGCCGATTGCGCGTGTCCTGTGTGCTCGCGTCGAACGAGTAGGCGGTATGGACGTGCGTGTCGCCGAAGTGGGGGCGGCGCAACTTTTCATAGCTCTCGCACGCCTCGCGCTCTTCGGTGATCGCGTAGGGACGGCCCGACACAGCGGCACTCGCTTGCTCGTCGGCCGATCCCCAGGCGGGATGCACGAGCAACGCAAGCCCCAGTACGAGAGCGCGAATCGCCATCCCTTTCCCCCTCTGTCTCCTCTGTCCGCTCTGCCCGCGAGGGCTGCTCGGGTCCGAAATCGAGCGAGATGCCCAGTGGACTGCGGCAGGATATCGCAGCTGGGAAGTCCTGTGGGTCGGCTGGTTGCGGGGCCACCGCAAGCTGGGGCGCAGCAGGACGTCGTCCAGCGACGAGGCTGCCCAGCGACTGTCCGAGCGCGAACACGGGCTCCTGGCGGTGGATCGCATAGACGAGCAGGGTGAGGGAGCCCGCCAGGCTCAGGTACCAGAAGGCCAGCGGGACCACGCTGCGCCGCGCCCGCTCCGAAGCGATCCACTGAACCAAAAAGCGCGAGAAGAAGGCTGCCTGCCCGAGCAGCCCGATCGCCAGCCACCCGATGGCGTCATTCCATTCCATTGCGCGCCTCCTCCAGCTGCGTGCCACGCACTCGCGTGGCGAGCCAATCCGACGCAGCGCCAAGCCTAGCCTGATCCGCATGCTGGTTCAGGCGATCGCCCCTGCTCTGGCAGCCTGGCCTCGAGCGCGAACGTCTGACCCATGCGATTCGGCTATGGTTCGAGATATGACGAATCGGGGTGCGCGAACGGTGGTCGTTACCGGAGGGACTGGAGCCCTCGGGCGGCGGGTTGTGGACGCTTTTGTCGAGAACGGGGATCGTGTCGTGGTCCCGTGGATCGTCGAGGCCGAGGCGAAGGCAATGCCGAAGCACGAGCTCATCGAGTTGATCAGGGCGGACGTCTCCGAGCCCGATGGGGCCGAGGCCAGCGTGCAAGCGGCCGGAATGGTAGATGTGCTCGTGAACGGAGTGGGCGGCTTCGGCGGTGGCACACCGGTGCACGAGACCGAAATCGCACTCTGGGATCGGCTCTACCGCATCAACGTGCGCACTGCGGTCTGTATGTCCGCGGCCGCCGCAACGCGGATGACGTCAGGCGGCGGAGGCGTGATCGTGAACGTGGCCTCCCAGGCATCGGTGGACTGTCCGGCGGGCATCGCGGCCTATAGTGCGTCGAAGGCGGCCATCGTCGTGTTGACACGATCTCTCCAAGCAGAGCTAGGCGATGCGGGAGTCCGTGTGAACGCCGTCATGCCAACCACGATCGACACGCCGGCCAATCGCGAGGCCATGCCGGACGCCGATTTCTCGACCTGGACCGCCCCTGAGGAGATCGCGCGGGTGATCGTGTGGCTCGCGAGTGAGGCCGGGCGAACCGTTCGCGGCGGCCTGATTCCCGTCTGAGCGGAAGTCCGGGCACGATCGGAATCGAGCGCGATTCGCAGTGGCGCCGCGTATCCACGGCGCTCAAGCAAGCCTCGGTTCTCCCCGAAAAGCATCTCGAGTGGCGATCGCGCCCGCATCGAGGCGCGAGGCGACACTGCATCAGCAGAGATGGGCAGGGGAGGGCCCACGATGGGCAGCGCCGAGATCATTCAGAGCGTTTCGGGCGGGCTCTACTTCACGATCATCACGGTCGTCGGTGTGCGCCTGCTGCTCTTGGCAGGGCGCACGCGCGAGCTGCCCGAGCTGCTGCTCGGCGGCTCGCTCATCCTGGGCGGTACGATCGGAAGCTTCGTCGAGGCCGCGGGGCTCTCGGCTGCATCCGAGGTGGGTCCAGTGATCGCAGGGCGCTTGCTCCTGGTGGGCAAGCTCTTTGGTCTGGCTGGGTTTGCGTGCGAGGCGTTCTTCATCCGCCGTGTCTTCCGGCCTCAGGAGGTGTGGGCGGGCGTGTTGATGGTCGTGCTGCTCGGAATCCTGGCGACCGCCTTTCTCGGCTATGCGTGGGCCGGGACGTTCCAGGGTGCGGGCATCCATCACGGCTTCTTCTATCTGGAGCTTGCTGCACGGATCGCGTTTCCGACGTGGCTCTTCTTGGAGGCGACCCGGTACGCGCGGCTGATGAAAAAGCGCATCAGGCTCGGCTTGGCTGATTCCGTCGTCGCCAACCGATTCTGGCTCTGGTCGATGATCGGGGCGCTTTCCGTCCTGCTCCTGCTCACCTCAGTGCCACCGATCCTGCTCGACCCGATTGCCGACAAGGCAATGCTCTTGGTGGACATGGTGCTCTTCAGTATCGCTGGAGTGGTCCTCTCCGCCGCCACCTGGTTGGCCTTCTTCCCGCCCGCTGGCTACCGCCGGCGCATCGAGGCCCGTGCCGCCGCGCTCAGGGCTGCGAGCTGATTCGACTCGCGGGCAGCCGGATCGTGAAGCAGCAGCCGCCCTCGGCAGGTGACTCGAGTTCGAGTGTGCCGTCGTGCTCGCGGATGATGTCGAAGGCGATGCTCAGACCCAGCCCCGTTCCCTGGTCGGGCGGACGCGTGGTGAAGAAGGGATCGAAGATGCGCTGCTGCAGGTCCACCGGTACGCCGGGGCCGTTGTCGCGTACGTGGACGACCACGTGGTCGCCCTCGGGCCTTGCCACGGCGTCGATGCGCGCGTCGCTCTGTCCGTGCAGCGCCTGGCGGGCATTGAGGAAGAGGTTGAGGAAAACCTGCACGAGCCTCGGCGCAGACCCCATCACGGTCGGGAGATCGGATGGAGTGCTGCAGTAGACGCGCACATCTTGGTTGCGCTCCAGCGTGGCAAGCCGGAGTGCCTCGCCGATGACTCGCGTGATGTCCACCGGCGCGCTGCGCTCATCGGGTACACGTGAGAATCGCAGCATGCTCTCGACGATGCGGGCGATGCGGTCGAGTCCCTCGATGCTTTCGCTCAGCACCTCCGGCATCTCGCTGAGCACCGATGCTGCGGATACGTCGTCGTCCTTCTCCATCTCCTCGGCCAGCGACTGCAGGTGTGCGAGGTTGGCGCGAACATAGGAGAGCGGATTGTTGACCTCGTGAGCAACTCCCGCGGCCAGGATGCCAACGCTCTCCAACTTCTGACGCTCGCGGAGAAGGCGTTCGCTGCGCCGCTGTGCGGTCCGGTCCACGAGGGTCACGAAGCGGCCCGCCGGCTGGGTTCCGAGCTCTGGTACCGCGCCGCCGCTCATCTCGAAGAACCGGCCACTGCGGGTGCTGATCTCACCCGAGATGCGACCGTTGTCCAATGGCAGCGTTGCGATTTTTTCGGCCAGGCCGTCGATGTCATCCTCCGGATCGAGCAGGGCCAGTACGTCGCATAGGAACTGTCCGCGCAGCTTCTCTCGCGTGGTGCCCAGGGTGCGCTCTGCAGTCGCGTTGACGTCGATCACGACGCCGTCGGGATCGGCCAGCAACAATCCCTCGTCGAGGTGCTCGATCAGGTCGTGGCGCACCAGGCTGCGGCTCCCGAGCAGTCCGTAGCGGTGTACGCCCTGTACGAAGAAGAGGGCGGTGAGGGCGAGGGCACCGGGCGCCAGCGAGTAGTTCAAGGGCAACCACTCCAGCGCGTAAGCGAAGTGAGCCAGGGTGGGGATGAGAACGGCGATGAGCACCATGACACCGCGGCCCCGCTCGGCGGCTGTGCGTCCGCCGCGGATGACGGAGATGCAGTAGCCGAAGGCGGCAAGCAGGCAGAGCACGCACCAGAGCTGCAGCGCCCAGAAGAGCGGTCCTCCCCACTCGGCCGGCAGCTGGCCGTTGAGAGCGGCATCGCGATCGGTGAAGAAGAAGTGATGTGTGGAGTCGGTCCAATAACCGATCAGGAAGAGGGCGCCGATGGTCAGCAGCGAGACGGCCGGAGCGACATCGTCCTCGAAGATTGCGGCCCTTGCGAAATAGCCCATCATGATCAGGAAGAGCGGCGCCATGAAGATCACCGCCCCCATCTCGAGATCCAGTCCGATCAGGCGAATCCACTCGGTCTCTGCCGCGAGCTTGAGCGTCTGCCCACCGAGCCAAAGGCTCAGGGAGACGAGCAAGGCGGCGAGCAGCACGTGGAGCGCGGATCGTTCCCAGCGCAAGAGCGTATAGAGCGCCAGCCCGAGGGTGACCGGAATGGCGACGAACGACTGAAGGATGACGGGATCGTGCTCCAAGGCACTTCGTCTATCGGCCTCCTGCCGGCGGGTGTTGAGCAGGACTGGGAGCGTGGCGCTGGAATTGTCGCGCGGGCTCGGAAAAAGAGGGGCTGGAGATCGCCCGCCCAGGTGTTCTCAATCCTTCAGCACGGCCGGGCCGATCCGGCTGCGCACGCTCTCTTCGAAGGCCTTGATGTCGGGGCCCGCATGCTGCTCGCGCAGCGCCCGCAGGCGTTGGTACTCGGCTTCGCTCTCCTCGTCCCACTCGTCGGCGAAGCACCCACTGGCGATGTGGTCCACGAGGCGTGCCATGATCGGGGCGAAGTCCAGGCTATCGAAGGACCCCCGGCGCGAGAGCTGCCCATATTGTGAAGTGGGCGAGTGGTAGTCGAGTTGAGCGACGAATCCCTCCTCGCGTAGGAGCCGATAATTGCGCTCCACCTCGCCCGAGAGGAAGAGCTCGAGGAGCACGGCCTCGATGGGGATCCCCTGGGAGAGCATGGCCTGGACGAAGGCGCCGTTTACGTGGGTCAGTGCAGGAGAGAGCACCTGCTCGACAGAGAGATCGAGCACGGCCTCCTGATGGGCACTGAGCTCGATGGCACCCTGACGCAGCCCGCCAATCGCCTGCGCGATTGCGAGCACTCGGGCCAGAGCCCGTCCCGTCCCGTCCCGCTCGACACCGACCGCAGTGACGAAGCCTGTCCCCTCCTGGTAGCAAAGGCGCACCTCCGGGCCGAGCATGCGTGGGGCGACGAGGCCTACGTCGCCCCCGGGCTGATAGCGGTTGAAGGCCAATGAGTATCCGCTCGCCACGATGGTCAATCCGTCGTTGGGGCGCTGGATGTCGAGACGGGAAATGACGTCGTCGGGCACCAGAATGCATGCGATGTCCATATCGCTCGCGGACTCGACATCGAGGGTGTCGAATCCGTCACTCTGCGCACGCTCTCGCGTCGCGTCGGCGCGCACGCAGACCTGCACGGGCAGCCCGGAGTCGCGCAGGTTCAGCGCCCAGGACCGCCCCTGATTCCCATAGCCCACGATTGCGAGACTCTCTCCCTCGAGCTGAGCGGAATCGGCGTCGGACTCATAGTAGATCTTCGTCATCTGGATCTCCTTCACGGCTGCATTCAGGCGCGAAGAAGCATACATCCGTCACGATTCGAGCAGGGCGCGCCGGCAACCATGGCCTCGAGCCCTTCGAGGTCGCGTCGATCCCACGGTCCGGCTGAGTGTCCTGCGGATCAGCGCTGGACCATGCTGCGGGCGCTCTCGACGATCTTTGCCGCCGTCGTCTCGTCGTCGGTCTGGGCCGGCGGCGTGGGCACTGCGATGCCGCGCTCGACGGCCGGCCGCTCCTTGATTCTCTCCATCCAGCCCTCCAGTGCGTCGAGCCCGTCGGTAGAGACGCCCGACCAGCCGTGAATGCGCACCCAGCACCAGTTGGCGATGTCTGCGATCGAGTAGTCGTCAGCCAGCCACTCGCTCTCCTGCAGGCGACGTTCGAGGACCTCGAAGAGTCTGCGCGACTCGTTCTGGTAGCGGTCGATGGCGGGCTGGATCTTCTCGGGGAAGTAGCGAAAGAAGACATTGGCTTGGCCCATCATCGGACCGATGCCACCCATCTGGAACATCAGCCATTGAATGACCCGGGCACGTCCCGCGGTGTCAGTGGGCAATAGACGCCCTGTCTTTTCCGCGAGGTGGATCATGATGGCGCCGGATTCGAAGATCGCGAGGTCACCCTCGTCACGGTCGACGATGGCGGGGATCCGCCCGTTTGGGCTGATCTTCAGGAAGGCCTCCTCCTTCTGCTCGCCCGTGCCCAGATTGATGGCGTGCGTTTCGTAGGGCAGGTCGAGCTCCTCGAGCGTGACCGAGGCTTTCCAGCCGTTCGGGGTGGCTGCTGTGTAGAGATCGATCATGAGGACTCCCATCGAGGTAGGGGTCGGCCATGAGGATGGCCAGAGCAGAAGGAGCATCCTCGATCTCTCCGGCCCGCGCCACGCGCTGCAGCGCATCGACGGGAAGCCGCCTGGTCTCGATCTGCTCGGTGTTCTCGCGCGACATCAACCCTGCCGGATGCGTTCGATCAGCCGGTCCTCGAAGTCGAATTCGAAGTCCAGGCTCTCGTCGCGTCCGGTGGAGCGCATCCAGTCCCACGTCTGTTCGACCGCATCGCGGAAGGTGAGCTCCGGCGCCCAACCCGTATCGGCCTTGAGGCGATCGATGCTGAAGAAGACGCTGCGATTCCAGTGGTGCAGATGGGGAGCGATGCGCTGGATGATGCGATTGATCTGGAAGAGTGCTTGGCCGCGGGTGTCGGGATCGCCGCGCGTGTCGATGCGTACCTTGACGGGGCCACCCTTGAGTTCGACACGGCCTGCATAGATGTCATCCATCAACTCCGGCGGCATGTAGACCTTCTCGACCGATACGCCCATCACTTCGGCGAACGTGTCGACATACCCGTCGTCGCTGAAGCAGTCTGCTCCGGTGAGGTTGTAGCGCCGACCGAAGGTGGCGCTCTTCTGCATCATGGCACGCAGTGCACGCGCCTCATCGTACACGTGGCCCACCTGGCCCAGCGTCGTTCCGTCGCCCGGCACGAGCACACTCCGGCCCCTGAGGAGGCGAATGAACATCCGCTGTTCGCGCTCCGGGATGATGTTGTGCGGCCCAAAGACCATCGAGAAGGCGACGATGCTGGCGGGAAAGCCGTACTCGCGCCATGCCCGCAGCAGCACGTCCTCGCAGAGCAGCTTGTTCAGGCCGTAGGGGTTCTGCTGCTCGCCGCGATCGACGGGGAAGTCCTCGCTGATCGGCAGCAGGTCCGAGGCGGCGTAGATCACCGTCGAGCTGGCGAAGACATAGTGACCGGTGCGGCCACGGAGGATCTTCACCATCGCCTCGACGTCCGCTGGCTGATAGGCGCTGATGTCGAACACGCAGTCCCAGTCGCGGTCGCTCAGGACGGCGCCCAGCGCGGCGTGGTCGGTGCGGTCACAGGTGAGCCGCTCGATGCCGGAGGGCAGGGCGGCCTCGGTTTTGCCGCGATTCAGGATCGTGACCCGGTGGCCGGTGCGGGCGAGCTCGTGGACCAGCGCCAGACCGTTGAATTGCGTACCGCCCATCACGAGCACGTTCATCTGCAGACTCCTCGGCGTGAGGTCTGAAATTGATCCGGCTCGTGCGAGATGTCAATCTGTCTGGAACCGGGTCTCGATCCGATCCCCCCTACACCCCGCCGGCGCCGCGCGAGTCGGCAGATGAGGGCGAATGGGCTTTTTCGACCACTATGCCGACTATGAGTACTTCCTTGCCGCGTCGCAGCTCGCCTTCGCGATGCTCGGTATGGGGGCGCTGCTTGGGTTTCGAGACTTCACGGACGTCTTCTCACGGCCGCGCCAGCTGCTGCTGGGGCTGACGCTGCAGCTCGTCGTGGTGCCCGTCATGGCCCTGGTCGTGGCGAGCGCGCTGCCGCTGCCGCCCGGCATGGCGGCGGGCCTGGCACTGGTGGCGGCGGTGCCCGGCGGGACGATGTCGAACATCATGACCCATCTGGGCCGGGGCAATATCGCGCTCTCGATTTCGCTCACCGCCGTGACCACCGTGGGTTCGCTCTTCACGACGCCGATGCTGCTGCGTCTGCTGGCCGGCACGCACCTGCCCCCGGACTTCGAGATGCCGATGGCGCGTATCGCAAGCGAGATCGGTGTCGTGCTGCTCGCACCGCTCCTGGCGGGCATGCTCTACGGCAATCTGCGCCCCGTCTACCGCGACGTCTTCTCGAAGTGGTGCATCCGCACGAGCTTCGCATTCATCGCCGCCCTGGTCGTGGGCAGCGCCGGGGCGGGGCGCCTCGACACGTCCGCCTACGGGGCCATCGGTCCGCTCGCAATCGTGGCCTTCTGCTTCGCTATCCAGCTCGCGGCCTGGGGCGTGACGCTGGCGACCCGCCTGGCCGTGCGCGACCGGGTGGCCATCGGGATCGAGGTGACGATCCGCAACACCAACCTCGCGCTGATGATCAAGGCGTCACTCTTTCCCGCGGTGACGGGCGTGGCCGATCCGATCGGGGACGGGATGTTCTTCGTGGCGCTGCTCTACGGCGGCGTCGCGCTGCCGCTCTCGATCGTTCCGGTCATCGTCGGGCGCAGGGCTGAGCGGCGAGCGTCGTCCGCTCCGCGGTCTTGATCGGGCTCGTCGTGGCTCTAGGGCAGCTGATTCAGCCAAGACCCGTCGGTGAACCACTTGATCTGGAGCTGGAGCATCAGGCCCGTGCCCTCGAGCATCGAGAAGTAGTTCTGCACCAGGTTCAGGAAGAGCGGGTCGTTGGACGGCAAGGCCGCGCCGAGGGGCTCGAAGGTGAAGGGTGAGGCGATGGTGCTGAGGCCGGCGCTCGGGTTGCGCAGCACCGAGATCACACAGATGGGCAGGTCCGCGACCATCGCATCCGCCTCATCGTCGATGACCATCTGTACGGCTCTGTCGTAGTCGGGCGTGGAGATGAGCCGAGCGCTCGGCACGCCCTCGCGCACGAACTTCTCGCTGGTCGAGCCAGCGAGCGCCGTCAGCGTGATGCCGGCCTGGTCGATGTCCTCGGTCTCGTCAGCCTGCGCGAGCGTCGCCGACTTGGTGAGAATCGCCTTGCCCGAGATGAAGTAGGGCCCCGCGAACGCGACGCGCGTATTGCGCTCGGGCGTCATCGTCATCTGGGACATGACGATGTCGATCTCGCCCGCTTCGAGGGCATCGAGTAGCTCGCCGAAGGGCATCTCGACGAACTCGGCCCTGACTCCGATGGTCTCGGCCAGCGCGTTGGCGAGGTCCGCCTCCATGCCGATGATCTCGCCGGAGCGAGTCCTGACATTGAAGGGAGGCTGATTGCCCGACATCCCCACGCGCAGGATCCCGCTCTCGAGCACGCGCGTGAGCACGGGCGTATCGCTGGACGGCGCTGAAGAGCCGCCGCCGAAGGTGCTGCATGCCGTGGTGCCGAGACAGATTGCCGCGACGAGAAGGCCGAGGATCGTGCGCTTCATGGAAAGCCGCTCCGGTTGGATGCTCTTGGATGGATGCTCTTGGATAGAAGGGGGGGTGAACCACTTGCCGCCGTGCGGACGCACCACGGTGGATCGTCGGGCGGTTTTAGCAGCCCAGCATGCCCGCCACAAGGCTACGGCCCGCGCTCGGACGCTTCGGCTTGCCAGAATCCAGGCCCTGGGTGAGGCTCCGCGCGACGCGGGCCGAGTTACGCACCGGCCGGACGAGCATGTGGCCGGAAGTCAGCACAGCGAGGGGAAAGGGCGAGCCAGGCATGTCGATTCGGCGGCGACCCGGGTCCGCGCTCCTCGCGTGTGGGATGGCGCTCGCAAGCGTGTGGGCTGGCCCGGCCGGTGCGGCGGGCGACTTGCTGCTGGCGTCGGCCACTTCCTGCACGAAGAGCGATGCGCCGCAGGCAGATGTGCCCCAGGGCGACGACGAGCTATCACCGCCCAACCTCTCGGGGCCCACGCGCATCGGGATGGCGTTTCGAGTGCTCGAGATCCGCGACATCGATCCGGTACAGGGGTCGTACAGCCTGCGCGGCTATGTGCGCACGAGCTGGTGCGACCGCCGACTGGCCTTCGATGCGGACGAGCAGGGTGTGGACGAGCGCGTCTACGTCGGGCCGGCCGCGGATGCACGACTGGGCAAGACGGTCTGGTTCCCGTCGGCCTTCCCGGTCAACCAGGTCGGCGAGCTGCGTGTGACCGAGCGCGTTCTGCGAATTCGACACGATGGCACCATCGAGCAGGATATGAACATCGTGGTACCGCTCTCGACGCACTTCGATCTGCGCCGCTTTCCATTCGACGAGCAGACGTTGATCATGGAGGTGGAGTCCTTCGTCTTCTCGGCCGAGCAGGTCGTGCTGGTGGACGACGCCGCCCGGACGGGCTTCGACCCCTCTCTCCAGCTGCCCGAGTGGACGCTCCACTCCGTGGTGGGACGGGTCGCGGACGCCCCGGTCATGCGCAGCCGCGAGCCCCACTCGCGCTACCAGCTAGAGATCAGGATTGGTCGCAAGCCGGGATTCTATCTCTGGAAGGTCTTCCTTCCGCTGGTCATCATCGTGGCCCTCTCGTGGTCGGTCTTCTGGATGCCAGAGGAGAAATTCGCGTCCCGCAGCCGCATCTCGGCCACCGGCGTGCTGACCATCGTCGCGTACCAATTTGCCTTCGGGGCGGATCTCCCGCGTGTCGGCTACCTCACGCTGTTGGACAAGACGATGATCGCATCCTTCGGCCTGCTCGCCGTCACCGTCCTCGAGAGCCTCCTGATCTCGCCATGGCAGACGACCCACCCCGATCGCGCCCTCCGCGTGGATCAGATCTCGCGCCTGCTCTTTCCGGGCGCGTATCTGGTGATGCTGACGCTGATCTTCGGGGTCGGATCCTGATCGCCGAGTTGCGGATCTAAAGTGCGAATCATTCTCACTTCTGTATTGCGGGGCGCCGGCGCTCGCGTAGACTACGCACGTGCCGATGCCCCCCCGGAACGCCATCAGCGAAGTTGGCCCACGCAGGCGCCATCGCACGCAGCAGCGTGATCGTGTGCTGGCCCATCTCCGCGCCAGCGACGCCCATCCGACCGCGGCACAGATCCATCGCGATCTCAACGCCGGCTCGTCGCCCTTCTCGCTGGCCACGGTCTACCGCAACCTCGAGGTGCTGGTCGCCGAAGGCCTGATCTGCGAGGTGTCTGCACCCGGTGGCGCCATGCGCTACGACGGCAATCCGCATCCGCACCACCATTTCCTATGCGATGGCTGCGGCGCCATCGTCGACGTGGATCTGCCCGAGCCGCGCGGCCTGCGTAGGCGCCTGCTCGACACGCATGCACTCTGCGCGCGTCGCATCAGCATCGAATTTCACGGACTCTGCCCGGCCTGCGAGGCGCACACCGGGGCCCCCCCGAGTGGTGCGGAGCGACGCCACTCGGCGGGCCGGAACCACTGAAGACAGCCGCATCGGCGCAACGAGAAGGAGGGATCCATGGCCAACCTGAACGGAACCAAGACCCATCAGAACCTGAAGGATGCATTCGCGGGTGAGAGCCAGGCGAATCGCCGCTACCTCTACTTCGCCAAGCAGGCGGATATCGAGGGCTACCCGGACGTCGGCGGTCTCTTCCGCGACACCGGCGAGGCCGAGACCGGGCACGCGCACGGACATCTCGACTATCTCAAGCGAGTGGGCGACCCGGCGACTGGAAAGCCCATTGGCAACACGGACCAGAACCTTGGCGCCGCGGTTGCGGGGGAGACCTTCGAATACACCGAGATGTACCCGGGAATGGCGAAGTCGGCGCGTGACGAGGGCTTTGCTGACATCGCAGAGTGGTTCGAAACGCTCGCGAAGGCCGAGAAATCCCACGCCGGACGCTTCCAGAAAGCGCTCGACTCGCTCGAGAAGCTGTAGAGCCAGGCGCACACGAGCCCTTTGCAATGGCGGATGGGCGCTACGCGCCCGTCCGCCATTCGACAGCGCAGAAGCGGCCCGCAATGCCGCATCTCCAGGAGGCCCCGCGTGAAGAATGCCTCCCTCTCCGATCCGGGCTTTCTCGAGCGATCGGATCTCGATGGCGAGCTGACGCGCGTCTTCGAGAAGTGTCACGACTGCCGTCGCTGCTTGCCGCTCTGCCCATCGTTTCCCTCGCTCTTTCGCGCGATCGACCGGCACGAGCAGGAGGCCGCGCTGCTTACGGACGCGGAGCGGCGCGAAGTCATCGACCTCTGCTACCAGTGCAAGCTCTGCTACAACCACTGCCCCTACCACCCGCCCCACGATTGGGAGATCGACTTCCCGAAGCTGATGACCCGGGCGAAGCTCGTGCAGGCGCGCGAGGAGGGGATCGCCTTTTCCGAGCGCATCGGCGCACGCCAGGATCTGATGGGCAAGCTCTCCTGTCGTACCGCGCCCGTCACGAATGCCGCCTTCAAGAACCGCGCGACGCGGCTCCTGATGGAGAAGGCCACAGGCATCGACCGCCGCTGGATCATGCCTACCTATGAGAGTCGCCCCGTTTCACACGAGATCCGCCAGCGCGCGCCGCGAGCGGACGCCGCGGAACGTGTCGTCCTCTTCACGACCTGCTTCGTCGAGTACAGCGAGGCAGAGACGGCGCGTGCTGCCGTCGACGTCCTCGAGCACAACGGCATCGCCGTGGAGGCGGGTTACGAGGCGTGTTGCGGCGCGCCCTTCCTGCACGGTGGCGATCTCGAGAATGCCCGCAAGAACGCCCGGAAGGTGATCGCTCAGCTGGCTCCGCGCGTGCGTGAGGGCCGGAAGATCCTCGTTCCCGGGCCCACGTGCTCATATCAGCTCAAGCTCGAATATCCCGAGCTGGTCGACTCCGATGATGCGCGCCTGGTCGCGGAGAATACCCTCGATCTCGGCGAGTACGTCTTCAAGCTCGCAGCCGCCAAGAAGCTGGACCGCGAGTTCAAGACGAAGCTCGGCCGCATCGCCTACCACCTGCCGTGCCACCTCAAGGCGCAGAATATCGGCTTCCGCTCCAAGCAGATTCTGGGGCTGGTATCCGATGACGTGGTGCTGATCGAGGCCTGCTCGGGTGTCGATGGCACCTGGGGGATGAAGGCCCGCTACTACGACGAGAGCCAGAAGATCTGCGACGGGCTGATCCGCTCGATCGTGGAGAGCGAGCCCGATCGCATCGCCACGGACTGCCCGCTCGCCGCGCTGCGCATCCTCGAGCGCACAGGGAGGTCGGCCGTACACCCCATCGTGCTGCTGCGCGAGGCCTATGGATTCGAGGACGCCTGACGTGCGCAAGGTCGAGCCGAGTGAGATCCTGGATCTCATTGCTTACGAGAAGGTCCGCCCCGAGTTCATGGCGCGCATCATCGAATTGAAGCGGCCGCGTCGGATCACCGTGGGTGATCGCCTGACTTTCATCTTCGAGAATCGCGATACGGTGATCTTCCAGATCCAGGAGATGACGCGTGCCGAGCGAAGAGTCTCGCCCGAGGCCATCGCCGAGGAGGTGGACGTGTACAACGAGCTGGTGCCCGGGCGCGATGAGCTCTCGGCGACGCTGATGATCGAGATCCCCGACTCCGAGGAGATCCGGCCCGAGCTCAACCGTCTGATTGGAATCGACGAGCACGTTCTGCTCGACGTCGGCGGCGAGAAGGTGCGCGCCCAATTCGATGACAAGCAATTCGAGGAGGAGCGCATCTCCGCGGTGCAGTACGTCCGCTTTCCCCTCGGCGCAGCGCTCGCGCAGGCAGTCCGCGATCCTGCCACTCGCGTGGTACTGAAGGTCGACCATCCGGCCTACGAGGCCAGCCAATGCATCGATGGGGCATCGCGTGCGTCATTGGTGGCAGATCTCGAGGCGGGCGACTGAGCTGCGCGCGCTCATGCGCGGCCTTCGACTCGATCAGCGCCCGCGCCGACGGGCGTGGCACGCGCTCGAGCTCGGCACCGCCCGGCCACGTCGCGCCTGGGATCGGGAGCCCCGGGGTCGGGCGCATCGTGGCATCGCGCAAATTCCCCTCTGCGTACGCTTCAGTGGTACCCTGGGGCAATGGCGGAGCCGATTCCCGGTGTTCAGGAGAGCGACCCCACGTCGCCTGCGCGCGACCAGCTGCTCGGGCGCCTCGCACGGGACGCCGCTGTGGACGCGCGCAACCTGCTGATGATTCTACAGGCCTACCTGGAGCGGCTCGAGGAGCGTTTCGACGATCCGGCCTTTCGCAGCGAGCTGCAGGCGTTCATCGTCGAGGCGGCCGGAAGGGTGGACTCCTCGCTCGAGCGCCTCGACGGGGCGCTCTGCCCGGACGAGCGTTAGACGAGGGCTAGAAGAGCGCCTCGCAGCCGGTCCCTTCGAGCAGCGTGTCCGCGGCGTGCCGGTCGGCGTCGGAGAGTGCACGATGGCGCTCTCGCAGCCAGCCGAGGCATTTGCCCTGATAGGGGAAGGGTTTCTGGGTCCAGGGATGACCGGCGATCTCGCACTCGACCCCGTCGGCCCCGCGCTCGAGTGCGTCGGCATTGCCAAGTAGGAAGGGCGCATAGTAGGTGCCCACCTGACGCAGCAGCAGGGTGACACTCTCCGGAACGGCGTCACGCGACATCCAATCGCCTTCTTCGACCTCGAAACCCGAGAGGTCCTCGATCAGGTCGCACCAGGTCACCACGCGCGGCGACTCCTCCAGGGCCACGGCCATTGGGGTCGGATCGAAGAGCGCCAGCTGGGTGAGCTGTCCCAGGAGCCCGAAATCGCTGGCGCCGGGGCGCCGGCCCATCACGAAGGGCTGGTCGCGCAGCACGCTGTCGAGGGCGCGCAGGAGCCCGCGGTAGCTCTGCTCGATGACGGGGCCAGTCGTCTTGTTCGAGCCGACTACGCCGAGTCGATCGATCTGGCGCTTCGCAAACACCTTGCCGAGTTGCTGCACCATCTCCTCGGGCCCGTCGATCTTGCCCCATCGCGGCAGAATCTCCGCCGCCTTCTGGATGTCCGCGGGATACGCCCAGCGGTAGTGGAACATCGCCTTGGTGAGCCACTCGTCCGCGTAGTCTTCGATCAACGCATCGATGAAGGCCAGTGCCGGGTCCGGATGGCCGAGCGAGCGGCCCGTGATGCTCTTCTCGAGGCGCTCGATCTGATAGGTCGAGTCGACCATGGCGTCACCTTCCGGAAAGACGAGCACGGGAATCAGGGCCACCGGCACGTCGGGGATGTCGCGGTCGTCCTTCGAGCCGCGGATGATCCAGCGAAAGGGGATGCGCCGGTATCGCAGGACGGCGCGCATCTTGCGCGAATAGGGTGAGCCCGGCGCACCGACGATCCGGATGGGTGTACTCGCGGACATGCATTCTCCTCTTTAGACCGGCTTGCGCGGGCCCGGTCGGCATGGGAAGATCGAGTATAGGAGGGATCGTCGATGATCGGAGACTTCCTGGCATTGATCGGTATCGCGCTGGTGGTCGGGACCGGGATCGTCTGGTTCCGCCTCATCAATGCCGTGCGGATCCCGAAGCGCCGGACTGTATTCTTCGCCGCGATGGCGGCCGGAGCGATCGCGGCCGTCGCCGGGCTCGGGCAGGGCACGGGCCTGCTCGGCAGCGTCGCGGCCTGGCTCACCATCGCGATGGCGGCCGTCTTCATCGGCCTGCGTGCCCAGAGCGCACAGGCAGCCAAGACGCCGGCCGTGGCGGTGGGCGGCCAGATCATCGACTTCGTCGCAGAGGATGATGCCGGCGAGGCCTTCGATCTGGCATCGCTGCGCGGCAAGCCCTATCTGCTCAAATTCTTCCGCGGTCATTGGTGACCCTACTGTGTCGCCGAGTTGCGGCGATGGGAAGATCTTCGACCCGAGCTCGATGCCCGCGGCATCGGCATTGTGACTATTAGTGGCGACACACCGACGCAGATCGCGAAGGGACGCTCGAAGCACGGGGCTCGCGCGACGATGCTCTCGGATCCCGATCTCGAGGTGGCCGCGCGCTACAACCTGATCAACGACCGCAACCTGAAGCCGGGCGGGCTGGGCCCGCTCCACATCCCCACGACGTTCCTGGTCGACGCGCAGGGAATCGTGCGCTGGATCGATCAGGCCGAGGACTACCAGATCCGTTCGCACCCGGATCGTGTGCTGGACGCGATCCGATCGGGGCTCGCCACGGCCTGATGCCGGGCGCGACACCCGGGCCGCCGGCAGGCATGGCCAGGAAGAGCTCCTCTACTAGGTGGCGAATCCCTTGCGGATCCGCTCAATCGCCTCATCGACGTTTTCGTGCGAGTTGAAGGCGCTGATGCGGAAGAATCCCTCTCCCGATGGACCGAAGCCCGATCCCGGAGTGCCCACGACCTTCGCCTTTTCGAGCAGTTGGTCGAAGAACTCCCAGCTCGAGAGTGCCTGTGGCGTCTTCATCCAGATGTAGGGCGCGTGCTCGCCGGCGTATACGGTGAATCCCGCCGTGGACAGGCCCTCACGGATGCGGCGGGCATTCTCCATATAGTAGGAGACCTGCTCGGCGGTCTGTGTGGCGCCCTGCTCCGAAAATGCGGCCGCGGCTGCACGCTGGATCACGTAGGGAACACCGTTGAATTTCGTCGAATGGCGGCGTCCCCAGAGCGTGTTCAGTGAGACCGACTCGCCCCGGGCGTTCTTCCCCGTCGCGGCCTTCGGCACCACCATATAGGCGCAGCGAGTGCCGGTGAAGCCGGCGCGCTTCGAGAAGCTCCGCATCTCGATCGCGCACTCCTTGGCGCCCTCGATCTCGTAGATCGAGTGCGGGAGCGAGTCATCCTGGATGAAGGCGTCGTAGGCGGCGTCGAATAGGATCACTGCCTCGTTGGCACGTGCCCAGTCGACCCACTGTTGTAGATTCTCGCGCGAGGCCACGGCGCCAGTCGGATTGTTGGGCGAGCAGAGGTACGCGAGATCCACGCGTCCTTCCGGCGGGCCCGGTGTGAAGCCGTTGGCCTCCGTGGCGGGCAGATAGACGATGCCGCCGTAGTAGCCCTCGGTGTCCGCCTCGCCGGTGCGGCCGGCCATCACGTTGGTGTCGACGTAGACGGGGTAGCTTGGATCGGTGACCGAGAGCGTGCAATCGGTGCCGAAGATCTCCTGGATGTTGCCACTGTCCTGCTTGCTGCCGTCGGAGAGGAAGATCTCGTCGAGATCGATATCGACGCCGCGGGCCCGGTAGTCGTTGTCTCGGATTGCCTCGGTGAGAAACGCGTAGCCGTTGTCGGGCCCGTACCCGTAGGCCTCGCGGCCCATATCATCCACGGCTGCGTGCATCGCCTCGACGACGGCCGGAACGAGGGGAAGCGTGATGTCTCCAATTCCCAGCTTGATCACGTGGGCGTCGGCATTCGCCGCCTCGAAAATGCGTACGCGACGACCGATTTCGGGGAAGAGGTATCCAGCCTGTAGCTTCTGATAGTGGTCGTTTATATGTGCCATGGAAGGGCGAGAATAGGCGATCGCCCAAGCTCAGTCTCCAGTCGGCGCAGCGTCCAGGACCACCCCCGGATTCATCACGCCAGCCGGATCGAGCTCGTGTTTTGCGGCGGCCAGCGCACGCGCGAAGAGATCGGGCCGCTGTCGGTCGTACCACGGTCGATGGTCGCGTCCAACGGAGTGGTGGTGGGTGATGGTCCCGCCGTGCGCGATCAGCGCCTCGCTGGCCGCGGCCTTGATCTCCGCCCATTGTTCGAGCTCCGATCCCTTCCTGCCCGGCGCCATTACGCTGTAGTAGGGTGCGGCACCATCGGGATACGCGTGCGTGAAGCGGCATTGCAGCGTGCCTGCGCCGCAGACCCGCGCGAGCGCGTCCTCGACGGCCGCGGTCACCGAGGCGTGGAAGTCGGGGAAGCGGTCCCAGGTGATGGCGGTCTCGAAGGTCTCGCAAATCACCGACATGCGGACCAGCACGTCGCGCAGGTAGGGGGCCTGCAGGAAGGCCCTGCGCCAGGCCCCCGCCGCCCCCTCGCGCTGGGCGCCGCCCTCGCCGGAGCCGCCACTGCTCTGCTGCGTACGACCGGCGCCCTCGGGTACCTCTCCCCCGGCGTCGCGGCAGAGCTCGAGGGCGCGTTCCATCCACGCGTCGAGGCTGTGGTCGGCCGACTCGAAGCCGAGTACGAGAATCGTCGTCCGTCCGTCGCCCGCACCGGAGGTCTGCGCCTCGCCCGGATCCAGCAGGCGACAGTTGGCCGGTGCCAGCCCGGACTGCGAGAGGGCACGCACGGCGTCGGCCCCGCGCAGAAAGCCGTCGTCGCCGACGAAGCGCACCGAGGTCGACGTGCGGAAGGTGGGACGGTCCTGCAGACGCATCCAGGCCTCGGTGATGATCCCCAGGCTGCCCTCGCTGCCCACGAAGAGCCGGTCGGGGCTGGGCCCCGCCCCGGAGCCGGGCAGTCGGCGACTCTCCAGCGTCCCCTGCGGCGTCACCACACGCAGGCTCTCCACGAAGTCGTCGATGTGGGTGTAGAGCGTCGCGTAGTGGCCACCCGAGCGTGTCGCGATCCAGCCGCCGAGGGTCGAGAACTCGAAGGACTGCGGGAAGTGTCGCAGCGTGAGGCCGTGCGGGCGAAGCGCGTCCTCGAGAGCGGGGCCGTAGATGCCGGCCTCGATACGCGCCGCACGTGAGGTGCGGTCGATCTCGAGTACCCGGTCGAGGCGCGAGAGGTCGATCGAGACCACGCCGCGGTAGTCGCCCTCTACAGCCGTCTCCACACCGCCCACGACGCTTGATCCGCCGCCGTAGGGAATGGCCGCTATGCGCTGGTCTCCGCACCAGTCGAGCACGGCGCGGACATCGTTCTCGTTCTGCGGATACGCGACCTGGTCCGGGGGCGAGGCGAAGTCGCGCCGCACGCCCCGTACACTGTCGCGATAGCTCTTGCCATAGGTGTGACCGGCGCGTTCGAGGGGGTCCTCGCTACACAGCGCACGAAGCACATCCGGGGGTTCGACGCGTGGCGCCGGCAGTGTGACGTCGTCGATGCGCGGCTCGGGGACCAGCTCCAGAGCGGCGCCGGGGAAGCGTGAGGCCATTGCGCCACGGATCCCCTCCTGCTGCTCGGGTGAGGGGCCGGCGCCCTCCCACCCCCAGCCCCAGAAGCGCCGGCGTGGCGTCGCGGGATCAGCCATTCGGGGCCAGCGCCTCGAGCAGTCGTTCGTCGGGGCCGAACTCGCCATCCGGTCGGAAGGGCTGGATACAGACGTGGGTGGCACCGGCGTCGTAGTGGGCCTGGATGCGAGTTTCGATCGCCTTCTCGTCCCCCCAAGCGACGATGCAGTCGACCAGGCGATCGCTGCCGCCATCCGCAAAGTCGTCGTCGCCGAGCCCGAACTGCTTCAGGTTGCTCTGGTAGTTGGGCAGGCCGAGATAGACGCTGAGATGCTTGCGGGCGATCACGCGAGCCTTGCTGGCATCGGTCTCGTACAGCACCATCTGTTCGGGGCAGAGCCAGGCGTCCGGCCCCATCACCTCGCGCGCGCGCGCGGTATGCTCGGGCGGGACCAGGTAGGGATGTGCGCCGCGTGTTCGGGTGGCGGCCAGACCCAGCATCTTGTCGCGCAACGCGCCCAGCACGATGGGCGCCTCTTCGGTCGGCTGGCGACCCAGGAAGAGCGACTTGTCCATGGCGTCGAGGTAGCTCCGCATCTTGGACAGAGGCTTCTGGCTGTACGAATGACCGCGTTGGCCGGACACCAGGTGCTGGTGCGAGACGCCCAGACCGAGTACGAAGCGCCCGCTGGCCAGCTCGGCGAGCGTTTTGTGGATCGCCTTCATCGACATCGGGTCGCGCGCATAGATGTTTGCGATGCCGGTGGCCAGGACCAGGGAGCTCGTGCGCGCCGCCAGGAAGCCGATCACGGCGAAGGGGTCTCGTCCCACGGCCTCGGGGATCCATAGGGCCGAGTAGCCCCAGCGCTCGACCCGGGCAGCGAACTCCGCGGCCTCCGCGGCGCTCATGCCATCGATGGCCGTCCACACCCCGAGCCGACCTATTTCAGTTGCCATGCGAATGCCTTCTCCTGGGAAGATGTGTGCGGACGGTTCCCATTCGGCGGATCTTCAAGCCTATCGCACGGACCCGGTCGACCGCAGGGCGCGGGGAGATGGCCCCGCCGCCGGACAAGGTGCTGTCTTTGCTCGGTCATCTCGCTATGGAAGAGGGAGCGAGCGGCCGATGAGGGGAGCGGCCCACCACCATGTGTATTCAGCTGAAGCCTCGCCACGCGGCCATCGCCGCGCTCGGGGCCGTGATTGCAGGACCCGTCGGATGGGTTGCCAGCGATGCCATCGAAAGAAATAATGACACCTGTACCGCGTGCCACATCGACGACATGCCGCTCCATCTCGACATCCGACGGGACTTCGATGGCCGGCCACCCGCGAGCCTCTCGGCCCTGCACGCCCAGCGCGCGTCCGAGCAGCGCAGCGAGGACCCGGTGATGCGCTGCATCGACTGCCACGGCGGCGTCTCCTTCGCCGGCAAGCTTCGCGTCAAATATCTCGCCTTGCGGGACAGCGTGATCTGGCTGGCCGGGCGAGGCCAAGAGCCCACGCAGATGGACTTCCCGCTCTGGGACGAGGACTGCAGCCAGTGCCACGCCGAGTATCATCCGCGTGTGGATGAGTACGGCCCGCCGCCCTATCACGCGCTCTCCGTCCACAACACGGGGACTGGATCTACCTGCGTCGACTGTCATCGTGCCCACGACCGCAGCGTCGACGCGGACTATCATTTTCTGAACGTGCAGCACGTCCAGTCGCGCTGCGCCCGGTGTCACACAGAGTTCGAACGACCAGGGGAGATCTGAGGATGTTTTCGAATATGCGGTCATGTCTCTCGGCGAGCGTCGCCCTCTTTGGGATCGCTCTCTTCGCCGCATCGGCGTCGGGCTATCCGGGTGGTACGCCGGACTTCCAGACGGACGTGACCCCCTTCTGCTCGGCCTGCCATTCGTCGACCCGGGAGTCGGATCTGGCTCTCGTCTCGAATGATCGCGCCAAGAAGGAAATGGCCGAGAACAAGCATCTGGCCGCGATCGCGGCCGGTGACAAGGCGTATGCCGAACTCACTGAGGCCGAGCGCGTGAAGCTCATCGAGCTGCTGCGCGTCGTCGACGCCAACAGCGGGGTGGAGCTCGAGTATCCGCCACAGGTGGCCCCGGGAGAGACCTTTCAAGTTACAGCGCGGCTCAGGGGGGGCGCCGGCCCGGTGGTCGCCGTCGGGCTCGCAGACCGGCCGCATCGCTGGTTCGCCAAGCCCGCCTCGACCGCTGGCTGGACGATCATCGGCGCACCCACCATAATCGGGCCCGATGGCTCACCACAGAAAGACTGGTTGGGCCGCCGGCCCGAACGCGAAGGTCGCAACATCACCTTCGTCAACGTGACGGGCTGGAAGTCGGACGCGACGACCGGCGCCTGGGCGACGGGCAAGGTGATCTACACCATCAAGGCGCCCGAGAAGCCGGGCGACTATCCGCTGGTGGCCTTCTTCCTCTACGGTACAGAGAAGGCAATCCCGCTCAGTACCAAGTCGGACCCGATGTACGGCGACCAGCCGCTCGGGGGCTACGCGGGCAAATCCGGCCGCGTGAAGTTCACCGACGCCCAGGTCATCACCGTGAAATAGTCCGCTGGACGGCGGGAGATCGGCCATGTTTCGATGTCGCTGAAGGTTTTCGAGCTTCCGCTCTCCGCCTACGTCCAGAAGGTGAAGATTGCCCTTTACGAGAAGGGGATTCCCTTCGATCGAGTATTCATCGACCCGAGCGAAAAGGGCGATGGCCTCGAGTACCAGGAGTTCGTGCTCGCGAGCCCGCGCCGGGAGGTGCCCGTGCTGACGGACGGAGCCACGCGGCTGGCCGACTCGACCGTCATACTCGAGTATCTGGACGAGCGCTATCCGTCGCCGCGGCTGCTGCCGGAAGCCGCGGACGAGCGCGCGCGGGTGCGCATGCTCGAGGAGATGATGGATACCGAGTACGAGGCGGTGAACTGGGGCATCTCGGAGGTCAAGGTCTACGAGCGCGCCCCGGACGAGCAGGCCGCCAAGCTCCTGATCCGTGCGTCGCTCCAGCTGCAGCGCCTGTGGAACCGTCTCGAGCGTGAGCTCGAGGGCCGCCATTGGATGAACGGCCGCGAGTTCGGGCGTGGCGATGTCGTGGTCTATCCGCATATCGCCGGCTCGCAGGGGCTCGGCTACCCGCTCAGCGATCGGCATCCGCGTCTGATGGACTGGGAGAAGCGGGTGGCGGGACGCAGCAGCGTCAAGCGAGTCCTCAACGAGAGCGCCGAGTTTCTGCGTGGGAAGCGCCTGGAGCAGGGCGACGAACCGCCGGATGGGGTGCGTCAGTACCGCGATCACCGACTCGAGTGGATGATGAAGACCGGCGGTGCCGACATCATCGTCGAGGGCCTGCTCCGCGGCACCATCTGCTTCGCCCAAGAGTACGAATGACGGTCGGGCCTGCGGCCCGACATCTGGGTCGGGCCTACGGCCCGACATCTGCTTCTGCTTCTTTGGGCAGCGTGCTGGTTGGGCTTGATGGGCTTGATGGGCTTGATGAAGTGCCTAGTGGTAGCGCAGGAATTCGCCGGCCTCGAGGCGGGTCATGTAGACCTTTAGGTCCGCGCGGAGCTTGCCGGAGAGCATCACCACGCCAAGGATGTTTGGAAAGGCCATACCCAGGATCATCAGATCGCCGAAGTCGAATACGCTATTGGCGTCGAATACCGCGCCCGCCCAGCAGAAGAGCAGAAAGAGGATCCGGTAGACGATGAGCGAACGCGAGCCGAAGAGGTGCTCCCAGCACTGCTCCCCGTAGTAGCTCCACGAGATCATCGTGCTGAACGCGAAGAGTACCGCGCTGATCGTGAGCACCACCGGGTACCAGGGCAGCACGGTCCCGAACGCATAGGCGGTCATGGCGATCTTCTCGCCGGCCTCCGGGTTCGCGTAGGCGCCGGTCACCACGATCACCAGGCCCGTCATCGTGCACACCACGATGGTGTCGATGAAGGGCTCGAGCAGTGCCACGATGCCCTCGCGGAGCGGCTCGTTGGTGCGCGCCGCCGCATGCGCGATCGACGCCGATCCGACACCGGCCTCGTTGCTGAATGCGGCGCGCCGGAAGCCCTGGATCAGCACGCCGATGAATCCGCCGAAGCCGGCCTTCCAGCTGAACGCCGATCCGACGATGACACCGAGCGCGTGCGGTACGTCCGCAGCATTGGCCAGCAGGATGACGGCGCCCGCCAACACGTAGAGAAGGCACATGCCGGGCACCAGGAATGCAGCGACCTCACCGATGCGCTTGATGCCGCCGACGATCACGAGACCTACGAGGCCGGCCATCGCGAAGCCGAAGAGCGCGCCGCCGAGTCTCGTGTGTTCGGCCAGCCAGGGAATCTGGTCGCGGACGATCGCGAAGGCCTGATTGGATTGGATCATGTTGCCGCCGCCAAAGCTGCCACCGATGCACATCAGAGCGAAGATCACCGAGAGCCAGGAGCCGAGCTTCGTCCAGCCGAGCTCACGCAGGCCGTCGCGCAGATAGACCATGGGTCCGCCCGAGATGTGTCCGTCCTCGCGCACGTGCCGGTACTTCTGGCCCAGCGAGCACTCTGCGAACTTCGAGCTCATCCCGAGCAGTCCGGCCATCACCATCCAGAAGATCGCGCCCGGTCCGCCGACGCCGACTGCTACGGCCACGCCGGCGATGTTGCCCATTCCGACCGTCGCCGAGAGTGCGGCTGAGAGCGCCTGGAAATGCGAGATCTCGCCGGTTTCGCTCGGATCCGTGTAGCGTCCGCGCACGCAATCGATGGCGTGGCCGAAGAGGCGGAAGTTCACGAATTGCAGCCGCAGCGTGAAGAAGACCGCTCCGAAGATGAGCCAGACGACGACTGCGGGCAGAACGATCTCGGCCTCGGCCCCGTTGTCCCAGAAGGCGAGGTCGAAAAAGAGCACCGCATTGATGGGTGCCACGATGTAATCGGAGAAGAGCCCGTTCAGGCCGCCGAGCAGCCCCTGGACATAGGCGTACATGGATGCCCCCCCTCTGCATCTGCACCGCGCGGCGCCGGCTCCGCGAGGTCCTTCCCGCATCGGTCGGCGCGCTCCGAAACATTATCAATTTCCGGCACTTCGGGCCCAAATTGCACTCCGTGGAGAGGCCGGTGCGCGGGCTCGGCTGCGCCCGCCCCCTGCTACGCTGCGCCGCCATGAGCCAAGCCCCCAGCGCGACCCTCTCCGAGGCGGCTTCGAAGGATCTGCTGCGTCCCTACGGCATCCCCTTTGCCCAGGAACGTGTCACTCCGCACCGCGAGGGCGCCGTCGAGGCGGCTCGTGCCATCGGCTACCCGGTCGTACTGAAGCTGAGCGGTGACGGCATCGCTCACAAGACCGAGCGGGATCTGGTGCGTGTTGGCCTGGCCGATGACGACGCCGTATCGGCGGCCGCGAAGGATCTGCTGGGGCGTGCGCGCCCGGAGGACGGCCAGGTCGATCTGCTCGTGGCGGCGATGGTGGGCGGGCGTCGCGAGCTGATCGCCGGCGTGGTGCGCGATCCGCAGTTCGGCCCCTGTGTGCTGTTGGGGCTGGGCGGCATTCTCACCGAGGCGTTGGGGGATGCGGTCTTCGCCACCCTGCCGCTCACGCATGCCGAGGCCGAACGCATGGTGGATGGTCTCTCGGCCCATCGGCTCTTCACGCAGCCCTTTCGGGGTGAGCCCGCGGTGGACCGGGCCGCACTGGCCGATGTGCTGGTGGGCCTGGGGCGGCTCGCCGGGGAGCGGCCGGACGTCCGCAGCGTCGACCTGAATCCACTCATCGTGTGTGAGGGGCGGCCCGTGGCGGTGGATGCGCTCGTCGAGCTCTCGGCGGATTCGGCCGGGGTGTCGACCGACGCGGTGCGTGAGCCGCTCGCGGACGAGGATGTCCTGGCGCGTTTCCGGCCGCTCTTTCATCCGGCGGGCATCATCGTCGCCGGCGTGTCCGGCCATCCGGGCAAGTTCGGCTTCGTGACCCTCCACAACCTGATGCGCTTCGGCTTCGCGGGCGAGATATTTCCCATCAAGCCCGATGGCGCGGAGGTGCTCGGGCGCCACACTCATCACGATGTCTCGGAAGTGCCCGCGGGCGCGGCCGATCTGGTCTTCGTCTGCACTCCCAACAAGGTGAACGTCGAGCTCCTGCGCGCCTGCGCGGCCAAGGGCGTGAGGGCCGCCTTCGTGGCCAGCGCGGGCTACGGCGAGGCGGGCGAGGCGGGTCGCGCGCTCCAACGCGAGCTCGTCGAGGTCGCCGACGAGCTGGGCGTGCTGCTGATCGGGCCGAACGGCCAGGGCGTGATTTCGACGCCCGCGAAGATGTGCGCGCAGATCGTCGCTCCCTATCCGCCGCCCGGTCGGATCGGCGTTGCGTCGCAGAGCGGAAACCTCGTGTCGTCGTATCTCAACTACGCGGTCAGTACGGGCGTGGGCGTCAGCAAGGCCGTGTCGCTCGGGAACTCGGCGCAGACGGGCCTGGCCGACATCCTCGAATACTTCGCGGTCGATCCAGAGACGGACGTTGTGGTCTCTTACGTCGAGGGTGTGGGCGACGGCCGCCGCTTCCGGGATGCCGTGGCGCGGCTTACCGCACGCAAGCCGCTGGTGCTCGTGAAGGGCGGTGCGAGTGGGGAGGGCGCCCGCGCGGCAGCCAGCCACACCGGCGCACTGGCCAGCGACGACCGCGTCTTCGACGGGCTCTGCCGTCAGCTTGGCGTGCTTCGCGCGCCCACCGTCGAGGAGGCCTTCGAGTGGGCGGCGACCCTCGCCACCCAGCCGCTTCCGCGCGGGCCGCGCACCGTCGTCTTCACGAGTGTCGGAGGCTGGGGGGTGCTGGCGGCGGATGCCTGCGTGGCGGCCGGGCTCGAGCTGATCGAGCTGCCCGACGACATCCGCACGAAGATCGACAGCATGGTTCCCGCGCGCTGGAGCCGCAGCAATCCCATCGATCTGGCGGGCGGTGAGACGCGCGATACGATTCCGGAGCTGCTCGACCTGGTCACCGCGCACCCCGACGTCGATGCGGTGCTGCACCTGGGTCTCGGTATCCAGGCCGCTCAGGCCGGCGTCTTCAGCAGCGGGCCCTTCTTCCCGGACCACGGTCTGGAACGGATCAGCAGCTACCACGACAAGCAGGAAGTGCGCTTCGCGCGCGCGGCCCGCGAGGCTTCGGAGCGCCACGGCAAACCGGTGCTGAGTGTGACGGAGCTGGCGGTCTCGAATCCACAGAATCCCGGGCCGGCGGCGGTACGCGATGGGGGGCGCGTCTGCTACCCGAGTGCCCATCGCGCCGTCCGCGCCCTGCGGGCACTGCTCGACCGATCACGCAGCGTCGGCCACTGAGCCGCGTCGGCGCGTCCAGGCCCGCCCCGAAACAAGCGACCCGGCCCACCGTGCGGTGAGCCGGGCCTCCCTGGGAAGGGGATATTTGCTTTGTGTAATGAGGAGTGGCCGTGGCGCGGCGAAGGTGTCAGAGTTTTTGGGGGATTCCCCGCTTTCTGGAGGCGCTTGCCAATGGCCCGCTCCCTCGTCCTCACCGTGATCGGACCCGACCAGCCGGGCCTCGTGGAGGCTCTCGCGCGCGCCGTGGCCGACCACGGCGGCAGCTGGGAGGAGAGCCGCATGGCCCGGCTCGCGGGCTTCTTTGCCGGCATCCTCGAGGTCCGATTGGCGGCCGAGCGGGCGCCCGATCTGATCGCCGCCCTCGAGTTCCTGGGCCAGCGTGGACTCAAGGTGACGATCGAGGACGCACCCCTGGCCGTGGCGACTCTGGAGTACCGCGTGCTTCAGCTCGAGCTCGTCGGGCAGGACCGTCCCGGCATCATCCGGGAAATCTCGTCCGCCATGGCGGCCGTCGGGGTGAACGTCGTGGAGCTGGAGACGGGCTGCAGCAGCGCCCCGATGTCGGGCGAGACGCTCTTCAACGTGACCGCCGTACTCCACCATCCGATCGATCGTGACATCGAAGAGCTGCGCGAGACACTGGAGAAGATCGCCGGCGAGCTGATGGTCGACATCGCGCTCGACGAGACGGCCGACTGAGCTGGCCCGGGTGCGTTGCGGTCGTCCGGGCCGGCGTCGGGGCAGCGGACGCAGGCGGGAGGAGGACGAGAGGCCCCGGAGCCCGATCTCCCGTCCAGAAGCGCTCTGGCGGCGGCGGGTGATGCGCTCCACCATTGCTCGTGTATCCCATGCGGTCCCGCGTCGGGGAATGTTGGCGTGGACGAGATCGCCGCGACACTGACTCCACGCACGATCTTCTTGTGCGCGGCGTTCTGGGCCGCCGTGGTGGCCTGGCGGGGCACGCAGGGCGGCGGCCGCTTCGTCGTGGGGCTTGCCGCCGGGGCTGTGATGGCGCGCGTGGGTTGGTCACTGCTGCATGCGCGCAGTGTGGTCATGCATCCGGAGTGGCTGCTGGATCCCCTCTCGGGGCACAGCCTGCTCTTCGTCCCTCTCGGCCCGCTCCTGCTCGCATATTGCCGGCGAGCGGTCGGCCGCGACGATGCATTCCTGGCGGCCAGCTGGCGCACACTGCCCTGCGCGCTGGCCACGGCGCGGCTGGGGTGTGTGGCGGCGGGCTGCTGCAGCGGTGTGCCGATCGAGTGGGCGGGGCTTCGGGAATTGGAGCTCCGCCATCCGGTCGCGGCCTATGAGATCGCTCTGTGGCTGGTTCTGGCCGTGTCGCTCGCGCGTGGCTCGGCGCATCGGGTGCTCTGCGGGTTCCCGCTTGGATTCGGGATGGTGCGACTCCTCGTCGAGCCCTGGCGCGCCGGCGTGGTCGGGCTGGAGCCGACTCTGCCGGCATGGAGCCTGGGGGTCGGCTGGATCGTGTTCGGAGTCGTGCTCTGCGTTCGGCCCCTGGCGGTTATGGCTCGTTCGTATTCGCCGAGCTCGGCTTGCTGCCGTAGTCGAGCCGCTCGCTCCGCGCGGCGGTCTGCATATCGCGCAGCAGTCGCTGCGCCTCGACGTCGCCGTTGCGCGCGCGCTCGTTCAACTCGTCGATGAACTGCGTCTGCTTGTGGTCGTAGGAGCTTCCGCGCCCCTTGGGCTTGCGGACGGGCGGAGTACGCCACATCCGGAAGCGGCCCAGTTGGTGATCATCTCGCTCGTACGTGCCGTGCAGCTGCCCCTGCTCGTCGATCTCGGTGACCGTAAAGCGCGTGTATCCCTCGGCGCTCTTCTTCGTCGCATTGCCAAAGACGTCCTGTCGCTCGAACACGGGCAGGGTGTCGAGCCCCTCGATGAAGACGCTCTCCTGGTAGCCGATTACCATCACGGAGCCCGCCGCCGAGCCCGGCGTCTGGCGCCGCGTCGAGGTCCAGCCCCGCGCGTCCGAGCCGCGCAGGCTCTTCGTTTTCGATCCGCGTTGTCCCACCGTGGGGCCGTGCTCGATGGTCTTGCGCTGCCCGGGGTTGGGCTCCCACGCGGCCAGCACGCGGCTGTGAGCATTGCCCGCATGCGCCTCGAAACGGCCGCTCGTATCGTTGAAGACGACCATCGGATACTCGGTCCAGTGCAGCCGACTGTCCTTGCGGGTGAAGACCCAAACGCGATCCAGCCAGCGGTCGGAATCGGGGTTGGCGGTGGCGTCGTCGCGGTAGTGGACCAGCACGTACCACGTACCCTCGAGGTCCAGCGCAGCCGCAGTGCTCGGAGCGACCATGCCCAGAAGCGGCGCGAGTGTCCACACCGAGCAGAGCAGAGAGCGGCGGACTCGTTGGCACATGGCTGGGATGATATCGCGCTTCGACGGGCTGCTAGCATCGGGGCCATGCTGAGCCAGCTCTCCAGCGCCGATCGCCTGCGATTGATGAAGTTCGTGTGCTCGTTCGCCTGGGCGGATCTGGATGTGAGCCCCGAGGAGCGCGCCTTCATCGCGCGCCTGGTGCGGGGCCTCGACCTCGACCGAGACGAGGAAATCCGCGTCCACGAGTGGCTGGACGTCCCGCCCGAACTCGAGGGCCTCGACCCCACCGACATCCCCAGCGAGCACCGGCGCTTCTTCATCGAAGCCATCGAGGGTGTGATCAGTGCCGACGGCCGAATCGCCGCTGAGGAGCGCGACAACCTCGAGATCTTCCGCCAGCTGCTCGGCTAGGAAGCTATTGCGAGCGGTCCTCGGCATTCGAGACCGGTCGCACCAGCGCCTCCTGGCTGGTGGACGCCACGAGCACCCCCGCTTGCGTGTAGACGCTACCGCGGGACAGGCCGCGCGCCCCGTAGGCGGCCGGGCTGTCGATGTGGTAGAGCAGCCACTCGTCCATGCGCAGCGGTCGGTGAAACCAGATGGCATGGTCGAGGCTCGCCGTCATCATTGGGCCGAGCTCGCCGCGGCTGCCGTGGGGCTGCAACACGCAGTCGACGAGCGAGATGTCCGTCGCGTAGGTGAGCACGCATTGGTGAAGGAATGGGTCGTCACCCAGGTGCTCCCTTGCGCGGATCCATAGCTGTGAAGGACCCTCACGGGTTGGGCCGCCGAGGAAGGTGGGCGGATGCACGTGGCGTGTCTCGACAGGCCGTTCGCGCTTGACCATCTCGCGGAATTGTTCCGGGATCTTTCCTGTCAGCCGCTCGATGTGCTCGCGCCAGGAAGCCACTTCTTCCGGCGGTGGTGCGTCCGGCATCTCGAGTTGATGGGTGTAGCCCCGTTCGGCCTCGTGGAAGGAAGCCGCCATGTTGAAGATCGCCTTGCCGCGCTGCTGCGCGACCACGCGACGCGTGCTGAACGAACGCCCGTCGCGAATCCGATCCACCGTGTAGACGACCGGCACCGCGGGATCGCCCGGCCGAAGGAAGTAGCCGTGCAGCGAGTGCACGGGCACGCCGCGCACGGTCCGGCCCGCAGCCACCAGCGACTGGGCGGCGACCTGCCCACCGAAGAGACGCCCGGGTCGACCGGGTTCATTCTGACCGCGGTAGATATTCTCGTCGATCTCCTCGAGATCGAGGGTCTCCAGCAGGGCGGGGAGCCCCTCGCTCGCGCGTGCCTCTTGGCTCATAGGCGCGGCCAGGGCAGGATCAGGGGAATTTCACGCGAGATGCGATCCCAGTCCTTGCGGCGCTCGGCCGCGCGCCGCTCCATCAGGGGCAGGCTCACGACCCGGAAGAGCACGCTCATGGCCAACGCGCCCGCGCCGCACCACCAGGCCGTCGGATTCGCCGCCAGGCCGAAGAGGAAGAGGCCCCACCAGAAGAGCACCTCGCCAAAGTAGTTCGGGTGGCGGCACAGACCCCATAGGCCCGATGTCAGACTCTCGCCCGGCGCGCGGGGTCGATCCATGAAGTCGCGCAGCTGCTTGTCGGCCACTGTCTCGAAGTAGATCGCCGTGCACACGGCAAGTAGCGCGAGCCCATCGATCGGGCCGATCGGGCGCGCCGGGGCGCCCAGTGCCACCCAGCATGGCAGCAGCCCGATAAAGACCAGGATCGTCGGCATCACGTGCAGGCCAGTGAGGCTCACGACCCAATAGGCGCGCGGGAACTCGCGGCGCTTGTCGACGTAGCGCCAGTCCTCGTGATGCAGTCCCTGCCACTGACGCGCCCAGTTGTAGGTGAGTCGCACGCCCCAGACGGTCACCGCGGTCAGCACCAGGGCCATGCGCACCGAATTCACATCGTCGCCGGGCGGATTCTCTGCCCAATAGAAGACGATGGGAATCGGGGCGACGCTCCAATAGGCGTCGTAGAAGCTCGAATTGTTGAAGGAGAGGCTGAAGGCGAAGATCGCGAGGGTCGCCGCAAAAGTGGCGACGGCAGCGATCAGAAGCGGGGAGTCGGTCGGCGCGAGCCGACCCGCGCCGACACCCACCGCGCCCGCCACCGCGTAGGCGAGTGCCACCCAGGCGAACGCGCGCCCGCGCATCAGTCGTTCGAGACCCCACCGGAGGCGATGCGGCGGTCGAACTCGTCGTCGAGGATGGCGGCGATCTCGTCGAATCCGTGCAGCAGCACGTCTCGCTCACCCAGCGAGCAGACGTGGTCCACGACGCGCGAGAGTTGCCGCTCGACATCCTCGAGTGCCTCGGTGCCGGCCGACGTGATCTCGATCCGGACGCCGCGCCCGTCGGTCTCGTCCGCGATGCGGCGCAGACGGCCCTCCTTCTCGAGCCCGGCGACCAGCGCCGTGAGCGTTGGCCGCTTGACGGCCACCTTGGCCGCCAGCTCGCCGGCGCGGCCGGGGCCGTGGCGTAGAAAGACGAGGAGCCGATATTGTGGGAGGCTGACACCCGTCTCGCGACAGACCTGCTCGAATACGCGTCCAATGCAGACGATCGATCTGACTGCGCGCGCGAGGCGCGGATCGTCGCTCGGTTCGTGATGAATCTCGGGGGCGGGGCTGGGGGTAGCCATGACCCAAGGCTAACAGAATGCGCGGGCGCGCGAGGGCCCACCGTGCCGCCCGATCCAGCGGATCGTCACGCGCCGAGGGCTCGGATCGGACGCTCCTGGGCCGGCTCGTCAGCCGACGCGACGCCCGCCGCCCCAGTAGCGCTCGCGCAGCTTGAACTTCTGCAGCTTGCCCGTGGCCGTTCGGGGCAGCTCGCTGACGATCTCGATGCTGGTCGGGCACTTGAAGTGGGCCAGCCGCTCGCGACAGAAGTCGATCAGGTCCTGCTCGCTCGGCGAAGGGCCGGAGCGCAGCACCACCAGGGCCTTCGGTGTCTCGCCCCATTTCTCATGTGGGACGCCGATCACCGCACACTCCAGAATGGCGGCGTGCTGGTAGAGGGTGTCCTCGATCTCGGGCGAGCTGATGTTCTCGCCGCCAGAGATGATCACGTCCTTCTTGCGGTCGACGATGTGGATGCAGCGCGTGGCGTCCCAGACGCCGAGATCACCGGTGTGAAACCAGCCATCCGCAAGTGCGGTCCGCGTCTGCTCGGGCTCTTCGTAGTAGCCCTTGAAGACCACATTGGAGCGGGCGCAGACCTCGCCCACGGTCTTGTCGTCCATCGGGACCCGCTCGCCGTCGTCGTCGAGCACCGCGAGGTCGACCCCGATGCCCGGCACGCCGGCACGCGCGCGGCGCGCGTAGTCGGTCTCCTCGGTGTTCGCGTCGGGCTTGCTGATGGTCAGCAGAGGCGCGGTTTCGGTCAGGCCGTAGATCTGCATGAACCTCCAGCCGAGCTCGGTCTCGAGGCGCTCGATGAACGCGGCCGGTGGGGGCGCGCCGGCCACAGTGAATCGAGGTGTGGTGCTGATCTCGTAGTCGTCCCTATTGGGCTGGTCGAGGATGCTGCGCAGCACGGCCGGCGCCATACAGGCGAAGGTCACACCCTCGCGGGCGATCAACTCGAGGATCCGGCCGCCATCCACTGTGCGCAGGATCACGTGGGTTCCGCCCATACCCGTCAGGGCATAGACACCCCCCCAGCCGTTGCAGTGGAACATCGGCAGTGTCCAGAGCTCGACATCATCGTGGTCGATGCGCAGGTGCGCGATCAGGCTGTAGGCATTCAAGTAGCAGTTGCGATGCGTCAGCATCACGCCCTTGGGCCGGGCCGTCGTGCCCGAGGTGTAGTTGATCGAGACGAGGTCGTTCTCCGAGATCTCCGGGGCGGCCGGCGCTGCTGCATCCGCCGCCGCCACGAGCTCGTTCCAGTCCCGCCAGCCGCTCGGAGCCGCTCTGGTGTCGTCCCGGGCGACGATGAAGTGCTCGGCGGTGGGCAGCCGGTCGCGAATGCTGTCGAGCACCTCGGTGTACTCCCAGTCGACGAGCACCGCGCGCACTCCGGCATGATTCAGGATGTACGCGTGGTCCTCGGCCGCCAGCCGATAGTTGAGGGGCACGAGTACGAGCCCGACCTGGCTGGTGGCGTAGAAGCTCTCGAGGAAGAAGTGGGAGTTGGGAGATAGCATGCAGACGCGGTCGCCCTGCTCGAGCCCCAATCCGAGCAGCGCGTTCGAGAGCCGATTCACGCGCGCTCCGAACTCGCGGTAGCTGAGTCGAAGATCGCCATCGACGACGGCCGTCTTGTCCGGGTAGACCTGGACGGCGCGCCGCAGGAAGTCGTCGACGAGGAGCGGTACCTCCATGGATCCCTCCATCGTCCGGCCTTCGACATCGTCGCCGGGCCGGGCGGCGGGGAGTGTAGCCGCGAGCTCGGGCCGGGGACCAGAGCCACCGGAAGCCTGTACCCTGTCCGGTGAGCCGATCCGAGTCGAAGGAGCGCCGGCATGAGCACTGTTCGCTACGAAATCAAGGACCAGACGGCCATCGTCACGATTGCGCGCGCCGAGGTGCGCAACTGTGTCGACGGCCCCACCGCCGAGGCCCTCGCCGAGGCGTTTCGCCGCTTTGACGCCGATGATGCTCTGGCTGTGGCGATCCTGACCGGCGCCGACGGCCACTTCTGCGCCGGCGCCGACCTCAAGGCCGTGAGCGATCGCCGCGGCAATCGGGTGAGCGAGGCGGGCGACGGGCCGATGGGGCCGAGCCGGATGCTGCTCTCGAAGCCTGTGATTGCCGCCGTGGAGGGGCACGCCGTGGCGGGTGGCCTCGAACTCGCAGTCTGGTGCGACCTTCGCGTGGCCGCGCGAGACGCCGTCTTTGGCGTCTACTGCCGCCGCTTTGGTGTGCCGCTGATCGATGGCGGCACGATCCGGCTGCCGCGCCTCGTCGGTCAGAGTGTGGCCATGGACATGATCCTGACCGGTCGCGGCGTGGGCGGCGAAGAGGCGCTGCGCGTCGGGCTGGCCAACCGGCTCGTCGAGCCAGGCCAAGCGCTGGATGTGGCGCTCGAGCTCGCGGCCGAGCTGGCGAGTTTCCCGCAGCAGTGCATGCGCAGCGACCGGCTCTCAGCCCTCGAGCAATGGTCGTTCGATCTCGATGCGGCACTGCAGCACGAGACGCAGCGCGGGCTCGAGGTCATCCGCTCGGGCGAGACCCTCGAGGGCGCGTCACGCTTTGCCAGGGGGGCCGGGCGGCACGGCAGCTTCGCGAGCTGAGCGAATCCGCTAACGTCGGCCGATCGAGGCAAGCGCGACGGCCTGGCGTTGTCGCACGGGGGCGAAGCAGACAGCCATGAGCGGGGTTCAGAGACAGCCATGAGCGGGGTTCAGAGACAGCCATGAGCGGGGTTCAGAGACAGCCATGAGCGGGGTTCAGAGACAGCCATGAACGAGTTCACGCGCCTGCAGGACGAGGAGCAGAAGGACGCGCCGCGGCCCGATGCACTCATCTCGAAGATGCTCGAGACGAGGACCATCGTGCTCTGCGGGCAGGTGGACGAGCGTCTGGCCGAGCGTGTGATCTCGCAGCTGCTGATTCTCAACTCCGTCAACCACGAACCGATTCGTATGGTGATCACCAGCCAGGGCGGCCACGTCGACTCGGGCTATGCGATTCACGACATGATGCGCTTCATCGAGGCGCCGGTGCACACCATCGGCGCGGGCTGGGTAGCCAGTATCGGTGTGCCGATCCTGCTCGCCGCCGAGAAGGATCACCGCTACTCGCTGCCGAATACCCGCTTCCTGCTCCACCAGCCGCACGGTGGTGCCGGCGGGCAGGCGACGGACATCCGGATCGCCGCCGAGGAGATTCTGAAGCTGCGCGAGCGCCTCAACCGGCTGATCGCCAGCGAGACCGGCCAGTCCTACGAGCGCGTCGAGAAGGACAGCGACCGCAATTTCTGGATGACTGCCAACGAGGCATTCGACTACGGGCTGGTCAGCAAGATCATCCAGAGCGCGCGCGAGGTCGGCTGACGCCCGCGCATGGATCTTGACCGGTGAGGGAGTGGATCGACGTCCTGAACGCGATCCCCCTGGTCGGTCTGATGCTCGTCGTCACGTTCGGCTACTCGCTCGGGCGCGTGGCGTGGCGCGAAGCCAGCCTGGGCCCTGGCGCGGCCACCCTCCTGGTGGCACTGGCACTTGGCTCTCTCGGCCTCAGCTCTGGCAGTGTCGCCGAGCTGGGCGACGCGCGCGTCGGGATCGGGGCGTTCGGCTTCGCGCTCTTCATGTACAGCATCGGCTTCGATGCGGCGCCGCACCTGGTCTCGTCGCTGCGCGAGCGCCGCGGGCAGCGCTTCGTGGCCGTTGCATTCGTCGTGAACGGTCTCGCGTTGGTGTTCACGCTCGCGGCTGCGTGGCTCTTGGATCTCGAGGCATCGGAGGCGGCCGGCCTGCTGGCGGGCATGCTGACGAGCGCGCCGACCTATGCGGCGGCGGCGGCGGCGGAGGTGGCCCCGAATGCGACGGCGCTCTCCGTGGCCTTCGCGATCACCTATCCCGTGGGTCTCTTCGGCGTGGTGCTGCTGATCCAGATCGTCCCGCGCCTGCGCGGGGTCGACCTGGCCGCAGATTCGCAGAGCGATGACGAGCTCGAGGCCCTCGGCCATGGGCCGACCTACCGTTCGAGCGGTCCGACCAGCGAGGTGACACGTGCCTTCTAGGTGCGCGTGCCGGAAGTGGCCGGCAAGACACTGCACGAGCTGGATCTGACGCGACGAACGGGTTGTGTGATCTCGCGTATCGATCAGAGCGGATCGCTCGTCATCCCCGGCGGCGAAACGATTCTCGAGTGCGGTGACCACCTGATGGTGACGGGCCGGGTCGACGAGCTGCAGGCCTTCGGCCAGCTGATTGGTTCGGAGATCTCGACGGATCTCCTACGCTCGCGCGAGCTGCCCACACGTCGCATCCAGGTCCGCCACAAGGCTGTCGCTCGGCACAGCCGTGCCGACCTGCGCATCCTGAACCGATACCATTGCGTCGTGACGCGGGTGGAGCGCGGCTCGCTCTGGATCGAGCCCGATGCCGGTGTGGTGCTCGTACGCAACGACATCCTGGAGGTAGTCGGGGAGCGGCGGGATCTGCGTGCGCTCGCGCGCGAGCTCGGGCACTTCGAGCGCCCGATGTCGGAGACCGACATCAGTGTCTACGCGGGCGGGATCGTACTGGGGATCCTGATCGGTGCAGCCCGGGTTCGCGTATTCGGTGTCGAGTTGGGGGTGGGCTACGCGGCCGGGCTGCTCGGGATGGGCCTCCTGCTCGGTGCGTTGCAGCGGCTGGGTCCCCTGCGAACACACGTTCCGCGCGAGGCGCGCCAACTGGTGCGCGACCTCGGCATCCTGCTCTTCGTCGGCGAGACCGGCCTGGCGGCGGGTTCAGCACTCTGGACCGAGCTCGACGGGATGCCGTGGCTGCTGCTGGGAATCGCGTTGCTGCTCAACGTGGCGACGGTGCTCATCGCCCTCGCCATCGCACGGGGTGTATTGGGGCTGCGGCCAGTCGATGCGTGGGGGAGCCTCTGCGGCGCCCTCACCTCTGCGGCTGCACTGCACGCGGTGCGGCGCGCAACGGACAGCAACGAGGCCGCGATCTCCTACGCGGCCTCGTACGCGGTGGCCAGCGTGCTGGCCACGCTGGCCGGACCGATCCTGGTGATGCTGCTGGGGACGTGAACCGGCGCGGACGTATGGAGTCTCTTCCAGTTCTCGAGGGATCTCGCTAACCTGATGAACTGTAAATGGAATTCGGACCACTATCCATGGCTGCTCGGGGCTAATTTCGAAGCGCATGCCAGTCAGCCCGGAGCCTCTCCAGGAGTCGCCCCCCGTCCATGCCCGTCGAGTCCCCAGCCAGCACCGAGCCCCTGCGTGATGCCCTCGCGCGTCCGTTGCGCGATCTGCGCATCTCGGTGACGGATCGCTGCAATTTTCGCTGTACGTATTGCATGCCCGCCGAGATCTTCGGTGAGCGTTACACGTTTCTGGCCCGCGACGAGATCCTGACTTTCGAAGAGATCGAGCGGCTCGTCGCCGTCCTGGTACCGCTCGGCATCGAGAAGCTGCGCATCACCGGCGGTGAGCCATTGCTTCGCCACAACCTGCCGCAGCTGATTCGCCAGCTGCGTGATCGGACGGGCATCCAGGATGTCGCGCTGACGACCAACGGTACGCTGCTCAAGCGCATGGCCGGGCAGCTGCGGCGCGAGGGTCTCACGCGCATGACGATCAGCCTCGACAGCCTCGACGAGGACATCTTTCACCGCATGAATGGTGAGAAGCTCAGCGTCGCCGCCGTGCTCGAGGGGATCGAGACGGCGGCCGCGGCCGGGTTTGCGCCGGTCAAGATCAACTGCGTGGTGCAGAAGGGTGTGAACGACCACACGCTCGTGGACCTGGCCCGCCACTTCAAGGGCACGGGCCACATCGTGCGCTTCATCGAGTTCATGGACGTGGGCACGCGCAATGGGTGGGACATGAAGCAGGTGGTGACGGGAGAGGAGATTGCGGGTCTGATCGGTGCCGAGCTGCCGATCGAGCCCGAGGAGCCCAACTATTTCGGCGAGGTGGCGCGGCGCTGGCGCTACGCGGACGGCAGCGGCGAGATCGGGATCATCACATCCGTCTCACAACCCTTCTGTGGCGACTGCACACGGGCGCGACTCACCACGGACGGACAGCTGGTCACGTGTCTCTTCGCGACCGGTGGCACGGATCTTCGCGGTCCACTGCGCGCGGGTGCCAGCGACGACGAGCTGCGTGAGATCGTCCGCGCGATCTGGACGAATCGGCACGACCGTTACTCGGAGGAGCGCACGGCGATCCTGGCCGAGGAAGGCGAGGGCGGCGAACGCGAGGGACGCGTCGAGATGTACCAGATCGGGGGGTGAGCGAGTTTTGCCCTTGGCTTCGGCTACTTAGCATCTGTGGTGCCCGTGAGTGCCCGTGTGGTGCCCGCGGTCCATCCGTCGAGTTCAGCGAAGAGATCCGGCGGCTGTGACCCGGGCGGGCAGATCCAAGGATTCTGGTACTCGGCCCCCACTCGCATGTAGCGACCGTAGTGCTGCTCCAGCATTCGCAGTCCGGTCAGGTGTCCCATCTGTCGGGCGATCCACCAGGGTGTGATCCCGTGGGTGACCAGTGTGCTCGCGTAGGTGTCGCGAGCGTCCTTCAAGCGGTGCCGCGCGATCCTGGCCTTGTTGCAGACCCGCTCGAGCCGCGAGTGAATATTCGACTGCCAGTTCTGCTCGACAACCCAGCCACTCTCGGGCTGCCCCCGGAGGACCCATTGCTCCCGGAGCACCGCCCGAAGTCTCTGACTGATCGCGACTGTCCGGGATTCCCCGGTTTTGGTCGGGCCGACCCGGCCGTTCGTGCGGGACCTCTGGATGCGCAGGCTGCGAGAAAGGTCTCCCGCATCCTTGCCCCACCACACGTCCCCCCAGTCGAGCCCACACGCCTCACCTGGTCGCAGCCCGCACTCGACCATCGTGAGCATCGTGATCTGCAGGTCCGTATTGCCGAAAGCCTCGAGCGCCGGCCAGAGCTTCACGAGCTCGTCCGTGGTGAACGGATTGATGTTCGCCTCATTGCGTTGTCGAAAGAGGGCCGTTCCCCCGATCTCGCCCAGAATGCGCTCGCGCGCTGCTGGCACCGGGTTGGCCAGATTCGGGTAGGTCTTCGCGGCTTGCTTGAAGATCATCGAGACGACGTTGAGGTAGGACTTTCCCGTTCGGATGTCTCGTCCGCCAATCTCGACAAACTCGTACCACCACTTCTCCAGAGTCTCGACGCCTACAAAGTCCATTCGGAGGTCGCCCAGCCGCGACTTCAGCTGTCCAACCTGCAGTTTTCGGCCGTCTATGGTCTTCCGCGCTCGGCTCTTGAGGCCGTGGAGCAGGTACTCATCGGCCATTTCGGCGAACGTGTTGGCGACGATGCCGGA
>JAFDDH010000250.1 GCA_019310975.1 Deltaproteobacteria bacterium
GCAATTCTGCGGCTTCGAGCTCCGAGTACGAGTCGGCAAGCGGATGCGCGATCGCTTGATTCATGCCGATGGGCCGATCGAAGACCTCGCGCTGCTTGGCGTAGTGAACGGCCTTGTCGAGGGCCTGCCGACCGATGCCCACCGATTCAGCGGCGAGCACGATTCGCTCCGGGTTCAGGCCGTCGAGAAGACAGCGGAAGCCCTGGCCGACTTCTCCGACCATATCCGAATCCTCGACGGGCAGATCGTGGATGAAGAGCTCGTTCGAGTTGACCGCGTTGCGGCCGCATTTGTCGATCGGTCGGATCTCGATGTGCTTCGGATCCATGTCGATCAGGAAGAGCGTCATTCCCTGCAGCGGCTTCGAACACTCCTCTCGGGGCGTGGTGCGAGTGAGTAGCAAGCACTTCGAGGCCTGCTGCGCCTTGGTATTCCAGATCTTCTTGCCGTTGACGATCCAGCGCGAGCCGTCCCGCCGCGCGAACGTGCGAATACGCGACGTATCGGTGCCTGCGTCGTCTTCCGTGACGCCGAAGGAAACATGCAGATCCCCGGTCGCCGTGGCTGGAAGATAACGCCGCTTCAGCTCTTCGGAGCCGTGGTGGATGACCGGGCCCATCCCGAAGATCGAGATGTGAAGCGTCGACGCCGCGTTCTGAACGCCCGCGCCATGGGCGACCGTCCCCAGCAGCACGGCTGCCTGCATGACGCCCATGCCGGCGCCACCGTACTCCTCCGGAACGACGATTCCGATCCAACCCTGCTCGGCGAAGGCATTGTAGAAGTCCCAGGGAAATTCATGCTTCTCGTCGTGCGTCCGCCAATAGTCGTCATCGAAGGGGTCAGCCAGACGCCGCGCCTCGTGGCGGATGCTCTCGAGCTCAGTGTCGAAGGAGAAGTCCATTCCAACATCATATCGCGAGATGCGCCGAAGCTCTCGCCTCGCGGGGCAGCCGGCTCCACACGTCCTAGGCTTACCCCAGGGTGCGGCCCAGCTTGATTCAGAATGCGCGTCAATTCGGATGAGGAGTGAATCGTGAAGGATCTGTTCTCGATCGAGGGAAAAATCGCGCTCGTCACGGGCGGCTCGCGAGGCATCGGCGAGATGATCACCGCGGGATTCCTGGCGAGCGGCGCAAAGGTCTACATCAGCTCACGAAAGGCTGACGTGTGTGAGGCAACGGCGAGGCAGCTGGTGGAGCAGTTTGGCGGGGAGTGCATCTCGCTTCCGGCCGACCTCTCGAAGCTCGATCAAATCGAGGCGCTCGCCGCCTCGATCGCGGAACGCGAGAGCCGGCTCGACATTCTCGTGAACAACGCCGGGGCGACGTGGGGTGCTCCTATCGACGACTTTCCAGAGATGGGCTGGGATAAGGTGATGGATACGAATGTGAAGGCGCCCTTCTTCGTTACACAGAAGTTGCTGCCGCTCTTGCGGGCATCTGCCACCCACGAGGATCCCTCGCGCGTCATCAACGTGGGATCGGTCGACGGCATCAAGACCCCCGTCTTTGACAACTTCTCCTACGGGCCATCGAAGGCGGCCGTCCATCATCTGACCCGCGTGATGGCCGCTCATCTCGTCAAGGAGAACATCCTCGTCAACGCCATCGCACCGGGTCCCTTCCCGACGTGGATGCTCTCGGCCGGAGTTGGCTTCGGCGGCAAGGTCGAGGGACAGGACTGGGAGGGCATCGGGCGCGGCAGTCCGCGCGGCCGCGTCGGTACGATGGAGGACATCGCCGGACTCGCCATCTTCCTCTCGTCTCGCGCCGGCGCCTACACCGTAGGCGCCACCATCACGTGCGATGGTGGCGCAGTCGCGTCGTCGTAGTCGATACGGAGCGCACTTCGCCGACCTCCGCACTGGTGCCGGAGACGAGACTCGTCGCGGCCACTCGCCCCATCCTGGGTCGGGCTCCGGGACGAGACGAGTCAGCCAGTCACCTTCGGCTCCAGGATGACATTGATGCAGGCCGGCAGACCACTCTCCCGGGCGCGTTCGAGCGCGGGCCGGATCTGATCGGGATCCTCTACCCGTTCGCCATGGCCGCCGAGCGCCTGCACCATCTTCTCGTAGGGCCGATCGCCGAGCGTCGCGGCCACCGCGCGATCCTCACCGAAGATCGGACGCTGAGCACGCTCGATCATCCCCCACATGCCATCGTTCCCGATCACACAGATGAAGGGGATATCCAGGCGCACCGCGGTGTCGAACTCCATCGCCCCGAAGCCAAAGGCCCCATCGCCGGTCAGGCAGATCACCGTATCGTCCGGCTGCGCCAGCTTGGCACCCAGGGCGAAGGGAAGACCCGGCCCGAGCGCCCCCAGGATGCTCGCATTGCTGAGCTGTGAGCCCGGATGCTCGGCGACGAGATGACGCGCCGCGGCGACTCCGATGTCGCCACCGTCGACACAGAATGTCGTGTCCGCGTCGGCAAAATCGTTGAGCTCGCGCAAGAGACGCATGGGATGGATGGGCGTGGTTTCCGATTGGAAGCCGGCAGCGAATTTGGCCCGGCGCTTCTCCACCGCGCCATCGAGCACCGCGATCCACTCGTCCTGGGCGACATAACCCTCCAGGGTCTGAGTGAGCTGCTCGACCACCAGCCGCGCGTCCCCGCAAATTCCGAGGTCGATGCCGCGATTGTCTCCCAGAGCGGCGGAGTTGCAGTCCACCTGGATCACCTTGCCGTCGGTGGCGAACTCCCCATAGTAGAAGGTGGAATTGAAGCGGGAGCCGAGCACCAGCACCAGGTCAGACTTGAATACTCCAAGCCCTGGAGATCCGCCATAACACTGTGGATGCGAATCGGGCAAGAGGCCACGGGCGGCATTGCGTGTGAAGACGGGCAGCCGCGTCTGCTCGGCCAGCTGGCGAAGTGCCTCTCCCGCGCCTGACCAGAAGCCGCCACTGCCCACGACCACCACCGGGCGCTCTGCCTGACGAATCAACGCGGCGGCGGCTTCGATATCGCTCGGATCACCCGCCGAGCGCGGCGTGGCGCGAGGGCCGAAGTCCGTCCGTGCATCCTGCGGGAGCGGCTTGTAGAAGACGTCCTGGGGAATTTCCAGGAACGCGGGTCCGGGCGTGGGGCCCGTCATATGCTGGAAGGCGTTCTCGACATACTGCGGGATACGCTCCGTCCGCCGAACGGTCTTGGCGTAGCGTGCATAGACCTCTGCAACACGAAGCTGCTCCAGCTCCTGGGGAGCCCCCTTGTCGTCCTCCTTCGTCGGGCTAGCGCCCGAGATACAGAGCGTCGGGGCGAGGGTCACCGAGGCATGGGCCAGGCCCGCCACCGCGTTGGCGAAGCCGGGCCCCGCCGTCACCAGATAGGCAGCGGGTCGTCCCGTTCGCAGCGCCAAGCCCTCGGCGGCAAACGCGGCCGCCTGCTCGTGACGGGTATCCACGACTCGCACGCCCGCGTCGAGACATCCGTCGAGCAGCGGGAAGATATGCCCACCAGTGAGAGTAAAGAGCGTGTCGATACCGCGCGCCTTCAGGTACTGAGCCAGCCAACCACCGACCGTATCCATGGCAATCTCCTCCCTCATCCAGGCTACGCCCGGTCGCCCTCCACCTATCCAGGAGAGCCTCCGAATAGGCTAGCTCCGATGCGAAAGGCAGAGAAGGAACGCATGGCCTGGTCTGCGAGCGCGGCGCGTCGCGTCGCGTCCCGGGCGCCGACCTGCCTCCCGCCCCAAACCCGAGATCGTCAAGCCCTGGGGGCAATTTGATTATTCAATACTCGCTCGCTTGTCGGGTCGCTCCTTGGCACTCGGGCGATGCGCCTGTTAGGGTCAACGGTCGACATGGAAGAACCTGCGAGCGATTCCCCTGCATCCCACACCGATCCACCCGAGCGTCCGCCCACCACCCGGGCGGCCTTTCGGACGAAGTTCTTGTATGGCTTCGGCTCCATCGCGGAGGGCGTGAAGGACACCGCCTTCCACACCTTCCTGCTCTTCTACTTCAATCAGGTCCTGGGCCTGCCGGGCGCCCTGAGCGGCGCGGCGATCTTTCTCGCGCTCTGCGTCGACGCGATCACCGACCCGCTGGTCGGCTCGCTCTCGGACAATCTGCATCATCGGTTCGGGCGCCGGCACCCGTTCATGTACGCCGCTGCGTTGCCGATGGGCATAAACTTCTGGCTGCTCTTCAACCCGCCCGACGGACTTGGCGAGTACGGGCTCTTCGCCTGGTTCACGGTCTTCGCGGTCCTCGTCCGCTCCTCGATGACGCTCTATTCGATCCCGAGCAACTCGATGGTCGCCGAGCTTACCGACGACTACGACGAGCGAACTACGCTCGTCAGCTGGCGGTTCATGTTCGGCTGGGCGGGCGGGCTCACCTTCACGCAGATCGGATATCGGGCCTTCTTCTACGCACAGGAGGGGATGGGAGACGGGCGCCTGAACGCCGATGCGTACGGCGGATTCGCCCTCGTCGGTGGTGTCGCCATCATCATTGCGATTCTCGTCTGCTCGATCGGGACCCACCATCTGATCCCTAGCCTGAAGCCCCCGCCCGACAAGACTCCGTTCACAATGCAACGCTTCTTTCGCGAGTTTGCCGAGGTCTTCGGAAATCGGTCATACCGCATGCTGGTGATCGGATCGCTCTTCGCATCGGTCGCGGGTGGCTTCAACAGCGTGGTCGGGCTCTACGTCACGACCTACTTCTGGGAGTTCAGCGCCGAGCAGATCGCCAGCCTGGCCCTCGCGCTGGCCATCTCGCTCGTCCTCGGGGTCGGGCTTGCAAGGCCGCTCAGCGGTGCCTTCGAGAAGCGCCGCATCGCCGTGTGGCTCTCTGCGGTCGGGATCTTCTTCGGCCCGCTCCCGATCTTCCTACGTCTCCTGGGCCTGATGCCAGCCAATGGGCACCCGGCTCTGCTGCCGATCATCCTCATCCACTCCGTCGTGCTCGTGACCGGCGTCATCATCATCGGGATCGTGATTGCGTCGATGATCGCCGACACCGTGGATGAGAACGAGCTGGTCACCGGCAAGCGACAAGAGGGGATGTTTGCCTCGGCGATCGCCTTCAGCGCAAAGGCCACGTCCGGGATCGGCGGATTCCTGGCCGGCGTGGCTCTCGATCTGATCGCATTTCCCACCCAGGCAGAGCCCGGGACGATCCCAGCCGAGAAGGTCGATGCGCTGGGCATCGCGGTCGGGCCGATGCTCCTGGTCCTCTACTTGCTCTCGCTCGTCTTTCTCAGCCAGTATCGATTGACGCGCGCGCAACACACCGAGATATTGGACGAGCTGGCCCGTCGACACGATAGCGCGTAGCCGTCGAAGCGGTGGTGCGGTCACGGATGCGCCACACAGGAGCCTCGCTCCATGCACCGGCTACTCGCTCGGGGCCGCCAGGTTTCTCAGGCCACGGGCCCGAATGATTCGGTATGGATCCTTCCGGTCGGAACGCCGTGCGCCTCGAGCTGGGACTGGATTGCCGCCATGAAACCAATCGGTCCACAAAGGTAGAAGTCGGCCTCGAGACCAGGAACCAGCTTCTCCAACAGGGCACCATCGGCGCGCCCTTCGCTGTGGTAATCGCGTCCGATCACATCGTCTCGTCGAGGCTGGCTGTAGACGACGTGCAGCTGCACGTTCGACGCAGATCTGGCCAGGTG
>JAFDDH010000251.1 GCA_019310975.1 Deltaproteobacteria bacterium
GGCCGCGTAGTCGAAGGGATCCTGCAGCACCTTCTCCTCGACGCCTCCGGGCTCGGGCGGGTGGTCGCGCAGCCAACGCGCGGTCAGCGCCAATGCGTCGTGCGGCTTGACGACATCCCGATACCCGAGGTCCATCCGCAGCCGGCCGAGATCGTAGACGCGGTGTGTGGGCAGTGGCTGCATGACGAGTGGTCTCGCCGGCGTTGCCAACGCCCACGGCATCGACACGATCTCGAATGCGTGGTCCATGGCGATAGCGATCGCCTCCACGATCTGGCGCAACGTCAGAACCTCCTCGTCACCGCAGTTGTAGATGCGGCCGCTCGACGCATCCGGCCGATCGACGGCCAAGAGCACCGCGTGCGCGAGATTGAGCGTGAAGCCGCGGTGACAGAGCGTGAGGCCATCGTCGGGCAGAATGATGCGGCGCCGTCCGTCCAGCACCCGGCGCACGATGCACCACTCGGACGGCATCAGCTGGCCCGGCCCGTAGACGATTGGGTAGCGGAAGTGGGTGGCGTCCGGCTGGTGGTCGAAGACAGCGTCCTCGGTGCGCGCAATGCGGTAGCCCTTCTGGTCCTCCTCGGGCCGTGCGACGCGCGGCCCGTCTTCGTAGGCGGGCACCGGCAGACCCGCGGGCCTGAGCAGGGTTGGGTTCATGTAGCCTCGATAGGACGGCCCCCCACCCACGGAAACGAAGCGCCCGCAGCGCCCCCGCATCAGCTCGGCGATGGTGCGTAGCCGGCCATAGGTAGCGATGCAGAGGTCGTAGCTCGCCGAGGCGAGGGCCTGCCCGAGCGCGTCCGGGTCGTAGGGATCGGTGTGAACGTGCGCTACGCGGTCCGTAATCGCATCGGCCTCGTGACGGCCGGTGTGGAGGATCGTGACGCGATGGCCCCGCTCGAGCAGCCCCTCGACGATGTGCGGCCCCGTCGGCCCGGTCCCTCCAATGACGAGCGTCTCCACGCGATCCACCTCCCGAAAGCTCTGCATCGTGGCACAGGCAGGCGGCGGCGGCCGCTTGGTTCAGCCTCACTGCAGGCAGGCACACGCGGAGATCCTACCATGCGGGATCGACCCAATCGGAGAGAGCCATGCCCGAGCAGATGCCCTTGCGTTTCTCGGTCTCCAATCCGGAAGGTTGGAGTGCCGACTGACTCCTTTCCCCGCCTCTCGGTCGGCGAGCTCTCGGCCTGGCGGGCGGCGCAGCGCTACGAGCTCGACTACTGGGAAGAGCGCGGCGCGGCGAGCCTGCGCGCGCAGTCCGAGCGCTTCGCGCACGCGGCGCGCAGGCTCGCAGGGCTACTCGACGAGCACGCGACGACGGATTGGCGGCGCTCGGCGCTGCAGCTGGGCACGGCGGGAATCGCCGAGATCCACCATCTGCCTGCACGGGCACGCTTCGCCGTGGAGCCACTGGCCTGCGCGCTCGACCAACGTGGGCTTCTGGTGCGCGACGACGTCACCTACGTGAGTGCGATGGGGGAGCGGCTCCCCTTTCCCGATGCAGCGTTCAGCGTGGCGCTGGTGCCCAACGTCCTCGACCACGTCGCACGGCCGGGGCAGCTGCTCGCCGAGGTTCACCGCTGCCTGGAGCCCGGAGCGCTGCTCTGGCTCTCCTGCCATGTCTCCCCAGCGTGGGCAATCGGCGCATTCCGGGTGCTGCATGGGATGGGTGCGGGCTACTTCGCCGGACATCCGTGGTACTTCACCGCCGACGCACTCCGCTCACTCACCCGGCGCGCGGGCTTTCGGGTGCGACTCGAGCGCTCGGGTGCAGTCGACGAGGCACACGCCGACATCCGCACCGGCGTGCGCGCACACCTCAAGCGGCGCCTACTCGGCGTCCGCTACCTGCTGCTCGAGCGGACGCCGGATGAGCGTAGTGATTCAAACACATGAGTATGACGACCGGCGATTCTGCTTCCCATTTGACCTCGCATCCTGAGATGATCTCCGAAAGGGAGATCATCAAATGAAATCGATCGGAATTGCCATCATTGGGCTCTTTCTCTCCAGCCAGATCGCCGCTGCCGCTCCGAGTTGGGCCCAGATCAGCTTCACCACGACATCAGGGGATGCACCGAAGATCCTAGCCGCTGCCGAAGCTCTGATGAGCTCGGACGTCGGGAAGGAGTTCCCGGGCAAGCTCCTTCTGCAGATCCTCACGGCGGACGGCGACAATCCCGCAACGCATATGTTCGTGCCGATCTACAAGTCGGCGGCCGAACGCGAGGGATACGTGCAGAAGCTCCAAGCGGATCCGGCCTGGACCGGGTTCACCGCGGTGATGGGCGCCGCATCACAGCCGGTTTCGACGGTTCTCTATCGCAACGTAGGAAGCTGGGGCGATATCAACGAGACGGATCACGTCTGGGCCGCACACGCCTTCGCGGTCGACGACCCGGCCGCGTTCCAAACGGCCATCGAGAAATACCTGGATTCGAAGACGGGCAAGAAATTCCCCGGCCAGGTGTATCTCTCGGCCGTCGTGGCCGGCGGAATCAGCCCGGTCAGCCACGTGATCTCGGTCGGCTACGCGAGTGAGGCCGAGATGGACGCCTGGATCGAAGATCGAAACGGAACCAAGGACTGGGCGAACTACCAGGATGACGTGGAGGGCAACGCAGAGTTTCTCGGAACGAGCCTGGCCCGCGATGTGAAATCCTGGGGCGCCGCCACGCTCGAAGACATCACGTCGAACTGAGCACCGCAGCGAATCGCAGGCGTGCGGTCGGCGGTGGGCTCTCGCCCGCCGCCGACTGTACCCAGCGCACCGCGTAGGCCTACTTGGGCCCGAAGCGCTGCGCGGCGTCCAGCCGGATCGTGGTGCCGTTGAGCATCGGCGTCTCGACGATGGCACGCGCCAGCCGCGCATACTCTTCGGGGCGACCCATGCGGCGCGGGAAGGCGGCGCCTGCGACGAGCGCTTCCTTCATCTCCGCGGGCGCCAGCTTCGTGAGGCCGGTGTCGAAGAGGCTCGGCGCGATCGCCAGTACACGAATGCCCAGGCTGCCGAGATCACGCGCGGCGGTAAATGTCAGCCCGATGATCCCGCTCTTGGCGGACGCATACGCGACCTGCCCGATCTGGCCCTCGAAGGCCGCAATCGAAGAAGTATTCACGATGACTCCGCGCTCGCCGTCCTCGGGCTGGTTGCGCGACATGCGATCGGCCTGCAGGCGCACCAGGTTGAAGGTGGCCACCAGATTCAGCTCGATGACGCGCCGGAACTCGTCCAGCGGATGCGGCCCGTCCCGCGAGACGGTGCGCTTCGCCGCCCCGCCGCCGGCCACGTTGATCCCGATGTGAATGGCGCCGAGCTCGTCCATGACGCGGTCGATCGCGGATTCGACAGCCTCCGCGTCCGTGACGTCGAGCGGGCAGAAGAGTGCACCCTGGCCGATGTCCGCGGCCACTTTGGCGCCTTCGGAGATCGGCAGATCGAAGATGGCGATCTTCGCACCCGCCGAGGCAAGCTCGTAGGCGGTCGCCCGCGCCATCCCCGAGGCACCGCCCACCACCACAGCCACCTTGTCCTGGATCTGCATGCCACTTCTCCCGGCTCGAGTACGGCCGAGCACGATAGATCAGATCGACTCGCGTGCCGAGCCGGTCGACGCACGCCTTCTTCGGATCGGGCATCGGGGCTACGCTCGGCGATCGGGACGCGAGCCTGCGCGCCTCGTATGCATGGAACGGTCATAAGTAGAAAGAAGGGAGCTCCGCGTGAGCGAACGTCGTGTCGCCTTCGTGACCGGGGCCAGCCGTGGCATCGGTGCCGCATCCGCCCTCGCGCTGGCGGAGAAGGGCTATGACGTCGTGGTGACGGCGCGCACCGTCGTCGAGGGCCAGAGCGCCGATGGCCGGCCACTGCCCGGCAGCATCGAGACGACGGCCGCGGGCGTGCGTGCGCGCGGGCGCGAGGCGCTCGGCCTTCGGCTCGACCTGCTGGACCGCAAAAGCATTCACGCGGCGCTCGACCGCACCCTCTCGGAGTGGGGACAGATCGACCTGCTGCTGAACAACGGCATCTACACCGGCCCCGGCTCGATGGACCTCTTCCTCGACCTCGACCTCTCTGTGGTCGAGACCATGTTCCAGGCCAACCTCTTCGCGCAGATCGATCTCACCCAGCGCGTGCTCACCCATATGCTGGAGCGGGGGCGGGGCATCGTGATCAACATGGTCTCGGGCGCGGGCCTGGGCGACCCGCCGGCCCCCGCCAATCGGGGCGGCTGGGGGTACGCGTACGCGGCCACCAAGGCGGCCTTCCACCGCATGATCGGCGTGCTCGCCGTCGAACACCGCAATACTGGCGTTCGCTTCCACAACATCGAGCCGGGCTTCGTGATGACCGAGGCCATGAAGCTCAACGACCCGGACGGCGCCATTTCGAAGCAGTTCCAACCGGCCCCACCCGAGGTTCCGGCCGCCGCCATCGCCTGGCTGGCCAGCGACCCGGCCGCCATCGAACGCAGCGGCGAGACCCTCTACGCACAGAAGCTCTGCCTGGAGCTGGGCCTGCACCCGGACTGGCGGCGGCCCGCCTAGCAGCCCGACCGGGGATGGGACCGGAAGCAGGCACGCGGTGCTTTCAATCTGCGACCCAGATCCCGTGAAAGGCCGCCGGGATGTGATGGTCGAAGTGCGCCCGCGCGATCGGACCCTCCTCGATGCGCTGCGCGTCGAGGATCGCGAGATGCGTGGTGTGGTCATCCGCCGCGTAGACGTGCATGAGCACGTGTCCCTCATCTTCGGCGGCGTCGGGACGCGCGGGGACGAAGATCGGTTCGCCGACGAACTCGTTCTCCGGGAACCAGTAGCAGTGCTCCTTGCCGCGCTCGACGTCGACGCGCACCGCGCCGAAGCGCGTCTCGTCGACCGTCACGCCATAGATCTGTCCGTAGTGCGACCCGCGCAGGCGCGGATCGACGCTGCCGAACTCGATGCACGTATCGCCGAGGCGCTCCTTCTCCAGCCGCTCGGCGCCGTGTGGAATTCGCATACGGATGAGCTCGCCGATCTCGGGTGGACGGTCGATATCCGAGACATTCCGCTCGAGCGCGCCGGCATCCGCATAGGCCATCACATCCACCACGATGGCATCCGGCTCGTCGAAGCCGCCCGCCAGGTGAATCTGGAAGAAGGCGTCCACCTTGAAGCGGCGGGTGCGCTCGGGCTGATCGATGGGCACGACGATCACCTCGGTGCCGGCCTCGGGAACCCAACGGAAGAGATCCTTGAACGAGCCAATGGCGAGGATCGCGCGATGCAGCACCAGCTGGTACGGCGACACCAGCAGCACGAGGTGATCGCGGGTCGCCATGAAGTCGTGGAGCATGACGGGATGCTCGAGGGGCAGGGATGTGAGCTGGCGCGCCGGCCCGATCCACGGCAGCTCGTAGAGCGAGAGCGTGGTCCGGCGGCCATACGACATGCCGAAGTTGTACGTTGCACGCCGCTCCACGACATCGTGTGGATGTGCAGAGAAGCTGCCGTGCACGACGCCACCCAGCGTGCTCTCGCCGATGGTCTCGAGCTCACTGTCGAAGGCAGTCGGCTTCGCGTTCTCCATCAGTGCGTAGAAGGTGTCGTGCCAGCGCAGGATGTTCGTGTTGCCGGTATTCTTCGCACGCC
>JAFDDH010000079.1 GCA_019310975.1 Deltaproteobacteria bacterium
CCGTCCTTCTCGATGCTCACCATCTTTCCACCCACGAAGGCATTCTTCTCGAGAAGGAGGACCCTCAGTCCTCGCTTCTGCAATAGCGCGGCACACGAGATACCACCCGGCCCACTGCCGATTACGATCACGTCATGGCTTTGCGTCAGCATGATTCAGCTCCACTCCCTCGGATCCGCGCGATTGGCCACTCGTTCGGATGAGAGTAAAGCAGGTCCGCAAAGCACCCGATATGACGAGCGTCATCCGCACAGGACCCTGCCTGAGGCCTATGCCCCCGCGGAAAGTTGCACGTGAAAGTTCTGTGACAAGTCCCAGCGCCACGTTCACCACGCATTGGCTCGACTACCATCACGGTCTGCTGCACGTCAGTGCTTGGAGGCTCGACCCGGTGCACGCCCACGATCTGTCGTACTACACCCTCCGGGAGGAGGCCGTCCACTCGCTCACACACGGCCTGGGCCTCGTGCTGAGTGTGGGCGGGCTCGTCGCGCTCGTTCTGGCTGCCAGCCTGCATGGCGATGCCTGGCATATCGTCGGCTGCACGGTCTTCGGCGTGACGCTGGTACTGCTCTACGCGGCGTCGACGCTCTACCACAGCGCTCGTAGCCTCCCGGCGAAGCGCGTGTTTCAAAAGCTCGACCACGCGGCGATCTTCCTACTCATCGCGGGCACGTACACACCGTTCACGCTCGCGAATCTGCGCGGGGGCTGGGGCTGGAGCCTGCTGGGCGTCGTGTGGGGGCTCGCGCTGCTCGGCATCACGCTCGAGGTCACCCTTCCCCAGAAATCGCGTCAGCGCTCCATTGCCATTCATCTCCTGATGGGTTGGCTGCTCGTCGTCGCGATCGAGCCGCTGGCGCGCTCGGTGCATCCCGTCGGCCTCGTGCTGCTCGTGTTGGGCGGACTCACGTATTCGGTCGGAGTCGTCTTCTTTGCCTGGGAGAAGCTCCCCTACAACCACGCGATCTGGCATCTCTTCGTGCTGGCCGGGAGCGCCCTCCACTTCTCCTGCGTCTACGCCTATGTAATACCGAGCGGCCTGCAGTAGCGATTTTCTTCCCGTCCTCAACCCTTTGAGGCGGCGGGCGTACGGCCCGCCCACTCTATCGCGAGGCTTCTGAGCAGGTCGTCTGGAGAATTCCGGGGCATCCACTGAATCCCCAGGGGCGAGGGTCGATTCTGAACGCCTGTCGGCGCGGCGGAGCCGATCCTGTCGAATCAGCCACAAATGCCTCCCTGACCAGAAGCTCGAAATTGAATATGTGGGCGCAAGATCCCCTATTCGACATGCAACTGTGCCCCTATACCCGCTGTGAACATGTCGCAAGTCTTTGCTCTGCGTTCCTCCGCGGACACTTGCGCACCGGCTGCCGACACGAGACTTCCTCGAATCCTCTTCATCTCTCGGCCCGCAAAAGGTTACTCTGGGCCTCGCAGTTGAACGAGCCGAGCTGAGCCGAGCTGAGTTGCAGTGGAACCTGAACCCCATCCCACGCCTAGCCCCACGCTGATGAGTGCGTCCCTCTCCCCTCGCCTGCAGGTGGGAGCCGGAGAGGACCGGTCCGAAGCGAAGGAGGCGCTCGCCCGCTGTCGAGCGCTGGTCGAGCGAACACTCGAAGGCTTCGACGCACACGAGCATCGCCGCACAGGCAACGAGATGGTGGTGGAGTTCGCCACTCCGGCCGAGGCCATCGACTGCGCGCTGCGAATCCAGCGCAGCATCGATCTGCGCAATGCCAATGTTTCGCCCGAGAACCGCGTTGTCCTCGGCATCGGGATCCATCACGAGAGCATCGACGAGGGCGACACACAGGGCGTTGGCGATTCAATGCTTCGCATCACGTCGGCCCTCTGCAAGCTTGCACAATCGACCAACGGCATCTTCATCTCTGCGGACGTGCGAGAGCAGCTCAAGGGAAAGCTGGGACTCCGATTCATGGAGTTTCGCTCCCAACGCGTGGAGGGCGAGTCCCAGGCGATCCACGCGTACCAGGTGTTCTCGGGCGGAGGTGCCTCCGACCTGATCGGCAACGCCATGTCCGCCGTGACTGGCGTGAATCGAGCCACCGCACCGATTCTCGTACTCGTGCTCTTGATCGTAATCGGAGTCGTCGCGACGCGATTCGACTTGAAGGGGATCGAGATCAGCGGCCTCTCCCAGGCGCCGGTCGTTGCTTCGATCGCCATCCCCCCCTTCATTGGCGATGGACTGCGCAGCAGCGGCGATACCTATCGTGACACGATGCCCGCCCAGATGATCGATGCACTGAGTCAGTTCGAAGATCTTCACGTGGCCAGTCGTAGCGTTTCCTTCGCGCTGCGGGACCATGCCGGCGATCCGGCTGAAATCGGCCGCCGGCTCGGCGTGGATGCCGTGGTCACCGGATTTGCGAGCACCTCCGGCGATTGGCTGCTTGCGCGCGCGGCAGTAATCCGCGTAGAGGACAAGTCCGAGCTCTGGTCCGGAGCCTATTACCGACGCTCGAGCGAGAGTGAGAAGATCGTCCAGGAGATGGTCCGGAGCATGTCGAGGGCCCTCGAGCTGAAAATCGACGCCCCCAACGGGGCAATCGCGAATCCACGCACCTTCATCCCATTGGTTCCGAACGAGGTCGAGTTCGGGAAGATGCAAGTGGAGCTGGAGGACGCCCTCAAGCAGGTCCAGAAACTGCCGATCGAGGAAACCCACAAGGTCACCAGCCTCAACAACCTGGCATCTCTCTACTATGACAGCGGCCGTGACGCGCAGGCCCTGCCCCTATACATCGAGGTGCTCGAGACCCGCGAGCGCACCCTGGGCCACGGCCATCCCGAGGTCGCCGTCAGCCTGAATAATCTCGCCTCGGTCTACTTGGCAATGGGCGAGTACGAGAAGGCCGAGCCGCTCTATATCCGATCACTCGAGATCCGCGAGAATACGTTGGGCCTGACTCATCCGCGCGTCGGCAACGCACTCAGCAATCTCGCCTCCCTCTATCACCGACAGGGACGGCTGGAGGAAGCCGAGATCCACTACCAGCGGGCTCTGGAGATCCGCGAGCGGGAGCTCCAGATCGAACCCAGCTCGGAGACCGGCGACCTGAACGACAAGGCGGCGCGCGCACAGCTCCTCGGCGAGCTCGAAGACGCGGAGAAGTTCTATCGCCAGGCCCTCGCCACCGAACTGGGGCTATCGGGCAAGGGTCATGTGCGAACGGCGGTGGCCACACGCAACCTCGCCGTGGTGCGCGGGCTACAGGGGAGCACTGGCGAGGCGGACTCCCTTTTCCGCCGCGCGAAGTCGCTCTTCTCCTCCAACCTCAGCCCGAGGCACTCGGAGGTCGGCAGGACATTGACCGACCTGGGAGAGCTGCACCGCCGCGACGGACACCTCACCCAGGCACGCAAATACCACGAGGAGGCCCTCGAGGCGTATGAGGACTCTACTGGCATCGACTCGCCCGAGGCCGCCGGCGCGCTCGGGTACCTGGTGGCCATCTTCGAGGTCGAGGGCAGCGTGAAGGAGGTGGCCGACGCCCGAGCGCGGCAGAAGCAGATCCGTGACAGCTACCTCGGCCGGGTCTTCTCCTATACAGCGGCACGCTCGGCCAACCACAGCGTCGCACGCGATCGGATCCAGGACGATCTCTCGCAGCCCCAGCCCATGCACGAATATCTGGTGATGCTGGACAAGGGCAAGCTCGTCGCGGAGAAGCAGCAGCTCGCAGAGAACCTCCACAACCTGGCGCTCCTCTACGTCGACCAGGGGCGCTATATCGAGGCCGAGCAGCAGAACCTGCGCGCGCTCGCCATCCGCGAGTCGCTCACTGGCCGCGAACATCCCAAGGTCGCCATGAGCCTGCATAGCCTGGGCCGCGTACACACCCTCCAGGATCGCTTCTTGGACGCGGAGGTTCGCTTCAAGGAGGCGATGCGGATCTTTGAGGTGACTCTCGGCCACGTACATCCGCACGTCGCGCGCGGCTGGGAAGGTCTCGAGGCAATGTGGCACCGCGCAGATCGCGCCGGTGAGGCGGAGTACGCCGCGCACCGCGCCCAACTCATCCGCAAGGCGCTGGCCGGCACCCAGACGAAGGCCCAGTAGGGGCGAAGAGACTGGCTTGGCGCCTAGCTGCCTGGCGCCGCAGCCCGGTCGCGCGCCTGTCGCCTCACCATCGGGTGGTTCGGGGCACGCCGACGCAGCTCGCCGATATGTTCCCGCGCGTCGGCGAGAGCGCCGATCTGCCGGTCGGCACGAATCAGCGCTTCGAGAGCCGTTTGGTCGTCCGACTTCGCACGCGACGCCCTTTCCAGGTAGCGGCGCGCACGCGCCGGCTGGTTCAGCTCCATATAGAGCATCCCCGCGGCATGGTTGGGACCGTGCTCGGTCGGATAGGCCTGCGCGCCAAGTCGCGCGACAAGGGCTGCGTCCTCGAACCGGTCGGCACGACGATAGATCTGTAGCAGGCGATCCATGGCGTGCAGCCAGTCCAGCTCGCCGCGCTGCAGCAGCTGGGCGAGCGTATCCATTTCGCTCTGTGGAGTCGGCAGCGCGTACGGTCCGGCCAGCTCGCGAAAGGGAAAGCCCGCCTTGAGCTCCGCGACGGCGTACTCGGCCAGAATTCGATCGATGACCGTGATGGGCATGTCGCGCCGCGCCTCCGCCTCGCTCGGGGCGTGTGACCAGTCGCCGATCCAGCCGTCCCGCTTCAGGCCGGCGAGGTACGTACTCGCCAGGAGGAAGTAGCCTTCCGCATTCGGATGCACGTGCTCGAGCAATAGCTCCTGGCCAAGGGTGCCATCCGGCGCCGCAGCTCGAAAGGCCGCATCCACGTCGACCAGGGTTGCACCAAAGCGCTCGACCATCTCACGCAGCCCGGCATTGAAGCTCGTGGGCGCTCGAAACCGCAGTTCGTCGTGGTCACGAGCGTTCTGAAACGCCGTGCGGGCACGCTCGAGTCGACCCGATGCACGCTCTTGCTGGGCCCTCACATACCAATCACGAGCCGAATTACCGGCAAAGGGTGCCTGATCCTTCTCGTTGCTGACGAGGGTTCCCACGTACACCGGGATGCCGGCATCGCGATACCTGCGTAGCACTTCGCCGAGATTAGCTTCGAACTGAATCCGCCCCCTGTGATAAGCATCGGATCCAAACGGAATCAACGAGCCCCCGGCAGCCCGCGCGAAGAGCGATTGGGGGTCCGACTCACCCGCAGAGCCGAACGAGCCTCGAGCCAACCCAACACAGGATTCGATGATCCGATACAAGCCAAGCTGGCGAAGCTTGATATAGGCGAGTGTGGCCGTACGCGACCTCCCCCCGCCCAAGGCTGATCCGACGCCCAATACGCCGAGGTACTCGTTGTGTCCAGCGTAGATCAACACGGCGTCGGGCTCGATCTCTATGATCTCGTCGACCAGATCGAGGAGCGTGTACGAGTTGACTGCCGCCATCGCCGTCGTGATCACCTCGATCTCCAGGTCGGGAAATATGGCCTCGAGCCGGTCGCCCAGCATCCCCGCCAGTCCCCCCCAGCGACCATAGGGGAAGCCCGCGGCGGTGGAGCCGCCTTGAACGACGAAGCGATGGCCGGCGGTGGGCCGGTCGGCCCGAAAGAGGATCGGCTCGATGGTCGCAGCCACATCGACCGTGCCGCTATAGTAGCGCTGCATGACCTCGGGGTTGGTGTGGCGATAGCCCGGTGCACCGGGCGCATCGACGAAGAGTGGCGGTCTCCCGCCGAAGCCTGCCAGACGCAGAGCAACCTCGGCGATGAGCAGGAATGCCAGTCCCATAGAGAGGGCGCCGGCAATGAAGAGTGACCGGTGAGCGCTCATATCTCCCGCTGGTTCTCGCTCTTCACGCGACTTTCTTCTCCGCTCCCCGGTAGAGTGCGCGTGCTTTCAACCAGGCGGCGTGCGTGCTCACTCGACGATCTCGATCGCATCGCCCATACGCACGATGCCAGGCGTCTCGATGACCGCATACACACCGAGATTTCCAGCGTTGTGCTTGACGAGGCTGCGCATCACCTTCGGATCCTTTGGCAGGTCCGCGAAGGCGTGGGTCGTCATCACGCAGCGTGGACATTCCATCGCGATCTCGACCACGGCCTCGCCCACGCGCAGACGCTTCCCCACCCACTCGTTCTCAGGAAAGCCAACTTTCTCCTGGCTATCGAGCAGAAGGTTCGGGCGGAAGCGTCGTGCGTCGAAGCGGGACTCTGGCTGAGTCGAGTGCATGCTCTCCAGCGAGGCCCGTGTGAGTAGGAAGAGCGGATAGCAGTCGTAGTACGTGCCCGGCACGGTACTCGACGTCAAGATCTCGGGCGGAAATTTGCCGATGTCCGGAAGCGGCTCGTCGGGCAGGCGTCCAAAGATCGAGCGAAGCTCTTCGAGCATGTCATCGTGGTCCGGAGCCCCGCGTCGATAGTGCTCCTCGTCGCTACTGGGAAGCCGCGGCCACAACGTGAGCTCGCGGCCAGCGGCCTTCGACAGACGCTTCGCGACCTCCGGATCGTTCGCCGCCAGCTGGTCCCCGTCCGGTAGCTCGATCACGGGCACTGGCAGAGGCTCGCCGGCTACTACGGGCCCTGGGTATCGGGCCGAGCAGCTCATCAGCGATGGCAGCTTGCGCGCCCCCTCGATGCCACCTCGCACTTCATCGCGCGCGGCCCAGCTGCGATCGCCAAGGAGTCCGTCGCGCCCGACCAAGACCGACTCAAGCCTCTCGCCCGACATGCTCTTCACCGGATAGCGGTGGATCTCCGCCACTCTTGCCACCTGCATGATCGATCTCCCGTGTTGTACCGGCAAGAGCGGCCGATGTGTTGTCTCCAGGAACCTCTCGCCATTCGCGAGTCCGGCCACCAGCCGCCGCAGCCTGAGCTCTAGACGCGGGCCGCGGCCTCGATTGGGACCGACTGGTAGGCACGCGCCCAACGCGAGGTCTGCCACTGCGGCTCTCCGACGAGCTCGTAGTCCGGAAGTCGCGCCAGCAGCTCCTCGAAGGCGATCCGCCCCTCCATGCGTGCGAGGTTGGCACCCATGCAGAAGTGCGCGCCGTGGCCCAGCGCTAGATGGCGGTTGTCCTCACGCTGGATGTCGAAGCGCTCGGGGTCGCTGAAGCGTCGCTCGTCGTGATTCGCCGCGCCCCAGACCAATGAGACCTCATCTCCGGTCGGAATTGTGAAGCCGTGAATCTCCAGAGCGCAAGTTGCGATGCGAGGCAGCGCCTGGGTGGGCGAGTCGTAGCGGAGCACCTCCTCGACCGCCTTCGGGATGAGCGACGGATCACGAACCAGGGCCGCGCGTTGCTCCGGATGCCGCGCCAGCAGAACCGCGCCGTTGGCGATGAGATTCATCGTGGTGTCGTTGCCACCGACGACGAGCAGGAAGCAGAAGCCCAGCAGCTCCTCCTGGGTGAGCCGCTGACCGTCGATCTCGGCCTCGATGAGTGCGCTCATCAGATCGTCCCGAGGCTCACTGCGCCGCTCGTCGAGGAGCTTGGCAAACTCGCCGTAGATCAGCGGGAAGGGGTTCGTTTCCCACTCCTTGTGCGGGTCGGCCCTGATCAGCACCTCGGTCCACTCCAGGAAGGCGCCCAAGCGCTCCTTCGGAATTCCGATCAGCTCACCGATCACGCGACTCGGCAGCTGGGATGCAAAATCCTGCATCAAGTCGCAGGCACCCGCCTCGGCGATGTCGTCGATCAGCGCGCGCGCGATCCTGCGAATCTTGGGCTCCAGGCCCGCCACGCGCCGGGGCGTGAATGCACGCCACATCAGCTCACGCAGCTCGTCGTGCCGGGGCGGATCCAGCTGCTGCAACATCGGCAGCAGCCCCATGCTGATGCTCGTCCCCTCGGAAGAGAACTTGACCGGATCGGCCGCTGCGTCGCGCACATCGTCGTAGCGCGAGAGCACCCAGCAGCCACGGCGCTCGTCGTGATAGACGGGATGCTCGTCACGTAGACCTCGGTAGATCTCATAGGCGCGATCCGCGAAGTCGGGATCTGACGCGTCGAAGACGAAGGGCACATCCATGATCACGTTCTCCTGCAATGGATTCAGTCGAGGCTCCGAACGAGCGCAGCCAGCTCGTCGGCGCGCCGCTCGAGCGCACCCCGCTGCTGGGCAACCAGCGGCAAGAGGACCTCGGCGAATCCGAGGTCCCGATAGCGAAGGAGATCGTCCTGCGTGACCGGCTTGAAGAAGGGTGACATGATAGTGCGCACCTCCTCGATCGGTCGTCCGGCCCGCCGCAGCAGCTCGTGCAGGCGCTGCAGCCTGGCGCCGGCCTCATCGGGCAGCATATCGTGGCCGTACCAACCCTCTCCCATCTCCACGATGCGTCGCAGGGCAGGCTCGCTGTTGCCGCCAAAATAGATCGGCGGATGCGGCTTCTGGGCTGGGCGCGGTCCAAAGACACAGTCGGGTATCGAGTGATGCGTGCCCTCGTAGCGTGGCACGTCGTCGGTCCACAGGTGCTTCATCAGGGACAGGTAATCGCGCGTCCGCGCCGCGCGCCGCGCCCAGGGCACGTCCAGCGCCTCAAACTCCTCGCGCAGCCATCCGATCCAGCTGTCTCGCCCGCGGGGTGAGCGCGGGCCATGTATGCTAGCGCGGATTGCGAAGTCCGATCCCCGAGGCCAACATGGGATCCGGACCCGGCCCGCGCATCGGCCTCGACCGGGTCGATTCTTCTGCGCACACCGCGCACGCCAAGAGGTGAACTGGATGTCCGATCTCGAATCCTTCCGCCAGCGGGCCCAGAGCTGGCTCGAGGAGAGCTGCCCCGCCTCCATGCGCGAGCCCGTCCAGCACCAGCAGGACATCGAGTGGGGGGGACGCGCCGCCCAGGAGCGAAACGACGACAAGATGCTCTGGCTCGAACGATTGGGAAAGCAGGGCTGGACGTGCCCCACCTGGCCCGCCGAGTACGGCGGAGGTGGCCTCTCCAACGAGGAGGCCAAGATCGTTCAGGAGGAGATGCGGCGCATCGGCGCACGGCCTGCGCTCACGAGCTTCGGCATCTCGATGCTCGGGCCGGTGCTGCTCGAGTATGCGAATGAGGACCAGAAGAAGCGCTTCCTCCCCGAAATCGTCCAGGGCAAGATCTGGTGGTGCCAGGGATATAGTGAGCCCGGGGCGGGCTCCGACCTCGCGAGCCTGCAGTGCCGAGCCGAGGACAAGGGGGATCACTACCTGGTAAACGGGCAGAAGATCTGGACCAGCTACGCCGACAAGGCGGACTGGATCTTCTGCCTGGTGCGCACCGACCCCGCCGCACCCAAACACGACGGCATCAGTTTCCTGCTCTTCGACATGGCGAGCCCGGGCGTGACGATCTCACCGATTGCACTGATCAGTGGCGCCTCGCCCTTCTGTCAGACGTTCTTCGAGGACGTGAAGGTTCCCAAGGACCAGATCGTGGGCAAGCTCGGGAGCGGCTGGACGATCGCCAAGCGGCTGCTGCAGCACGAACGTTCGATGATTGGCGGGATGGGCTTCGGCATTGGAGGCGGACCATCCCGGACCATCCCCGACGTCGCGAAGGAGTATTGCGGCGAGGTCGATGGCCGCATCGCTGATCCGGCCTCCCGCCAACGCGTCGCCCAGTTCCAGATGGACCAGCGCTGCTTCTCCGCGACGACCCGGCGCGCGGCCGAGGAGGCCAAGGCGGGCACACCGCCGGGCCCCAAATCATCGATGTTCAAGCTCTACGGCACGGAGATGAACAAGCGCCGTCACGAGCTGCTGATATCGCTGATGGGCACCCAAGCGCTCGGCTGGGAAGGCGATGGCTTCTCCGCCGAGGAGCTGGCAGAGACGCGCGACTGGCTGCGCTCCTTCGGCAACTCCATCGAGGGCGGAACGTCCGAGGTGCAGCTGAACATTCTTGCCAAGCGTGTACTCGGACTTCCGGACTAGAGGGAATCAAGATGGCATTGGTGCTGACCGAGGAGCAAGAACTCCTCAAGCAGACTGCGCGTGAATTCATCCAGGAAAAGAGCCCGGTCTCCGAGCTGCGACGGCTTCGCGATGCCAGAGATCCGACCGGACTCGACCGCGGACTCTGGAAGGAGATGGCCGAGCTCGGCTGGGCGGGCGTCCTCTATCCAGAAGAGTATGGAGGCATGGACCTCGGCTACGTCGAGCTCGGACAGATCTTCGAGGAGTGCGGGCGGGCGTTGGTCGCGCAGCCACTGCTCTCCACCGTGGTGCTCGCCGGCGGCTGCGTCCTGGAGGGTGGCAACGAAACCCAGAAGAAGGACGTGCTGACCGCGGTCGCGGCGGGCGAGCGACTGCTGGCGCTGGCCCATCAGGAGGGGGCCCATCACGATCCCCATGCGATCGCCACCCGCGCGGAGTCCAAGCCGGATGGCTACGAGCTGAACGGCCGCAAGACTTTCGTACTCGATGGGCATATCGCGGATCAGATCGTGGTGGTCGCCCGGACCTCGGGCGAGAACGGCGACCGGGACGGACTCACTCTATTCCTCGTCGACCCGGACACCGCTGGCCTCGAGATCACTCGCACCCTCATGGTCGACGGGCGCAACAGTTCGCTCGTGGAGCTCGACCGCGCAGTCGTGTCCCGCACCTCGGTGATCGGTGAGGTCGGTCGGGGCGCGAACATCCTCGACCGCGTTCTCGACCGCGCCACCGTCGCGCTCTCGGCCGAGATGTTGGGCACGCTCAGCGAGGCCTTCGACAAGACGGTCGACTACCTCAAGACACGCGAGCAGTTCGGACAGGTGATCGGCACCTTCCAGGCGCTGAAGCACAGGGCGGCGCAAATGTTCGTCGAGATCGAGCTGACCCGCTCCATCGTGCTCGAGGCTCTGTCCGCCATCGACGCAGACGACTCCGACACGAGCCTGCTCGCCAGCTGCGCAAAGGCCCGCTGCAACGATGCGATCTTCATGATCGGCAATGAGGCGATTCAGATGTACGGCGGCATCGGCGTGACCGACGAGGAGGACATCGGCCTCTTCCTGAAGCGCGCACGAGTCACCCAGCTCACCCTGGGTAACTCGGCGTGGCATCTGGGCCGCTTCGCGACGCTGCAGGGCTATTGAGAAAGGGGCTGGGGGGAGTACGAATCGCCCTGCCACCCGGTGTCGTGATCTCTTCAGCACCCTCTTAGAGACCCGAGTTAGAGACCCGAGTTGGAGACCCGAGTTAGAGACCCGAGCGCACCTCGATGCGATCGCTGCCGGAGGGCAGGCTCACGAAGGTGCCGTCGCGTCCCAGCGTGACCGGTCCCGCGTAAGTCTCCTCCACGCCGTCGAGGAAGATATCCTCCATCGGCGCCAGCAATAGCGGCGGCACGACGTGGTAGAAGAGCAGATGGCCGGCACCCGTATCACGTGCGATCTCGGCCACTTCGACGGGCGTCGTGTGATAGTCGAGAATGTCACGCGTGATCTTTGCCAGCCGCGGACGCCCGGCGACGTCGGCCGCTTCTGTCAGCACCTCAACGAGCTGCGGCGCCAACGCCTCGTGAACCAACAGGTCCACCCCATCGGCAAATTTCTGCAGGTTCGCCGACTTCGCCGTATCGCCGCTCACCAGCACTGAGCGGCCCGCGTAGTCGAAGCGGTAGCCCACGGCCGGGAGCACCGGGCGGTGATCGACCAGGAAGGCGACAATGCGAAGGCCAGCCTGATCGACCAGGGTCACGGCACTGCCCTCCTCGGGTGGCGTGAAGGCATGCGCTCGTGCACCGGCGCCGGCCCTGGGCATCACTTCATTTCCGTGGTGCGCGACCCGATACACGGCGTCCATCGCATACGCGTGATTGAAGCCGTCGACGACCTGCTCCACGCCTGGTGGGCCGTAGACCGGCGTCGGCGCCGTGTTGCCCCCGTTCGCCCAGCGCTGCATCAGGAGCTCACCCAGCCCGTCGATATGATCGGAGTGGAAGTGCGTGAGCAGCACGCCGTCGATCTCGCCCTGCGGGATCTGCATCCGCGATAGGATGCGCGAGGAGCCGGTGCCCGAATCCACGATGTAGAGCTGGTCACCGGCAATTACAGCCACGCATGGTCCGGAGCGCTTCGGATCCGGCAGCGGCGATCCGGCGCCACAGAGCGCGATATGGAGACCGTCCGGAAGCGCATCCAACGCATTGGTCGCCATATTCCTTGCCACCACATTGCGCATCAGGCGCAGGGTGAGCCGCTCGCGAAACGCGTAGCCGAGGACGCCCAAGGCCAGGACCAGGGAAATCAATCCCCATAGCCACTTCTTCAAAGTGCCCCCCCCAAATTCAGCCGGCCAGCGTGGCCTTCACTTTCTCGATCAGCTCCTCGGGCTCGTAGGGCTTGCCCAGGAAGCCGAGGAGCTCTTCGGACGAAAAGCGATCCACCGTCCGCTCTTCATCGTAGCCACTCGTAAGGAGAACGGGCAGCCCGGCCTGCAGCTCGCGGATACGCCGGAAGGTTTCTTCACCACCCAGATCGGGCATCACCAGATCGAGAACCACGAGATCGATGGCATCACCTTGGCGTTCGACCGTCGCCACGCCCGCTTGACCGCCTCGCGCCGCCAGCACGTCGAAGCCCGCCCGACGGAGGAACTCAGTGGCGAGCTCGAGCACATCTTCCTCGTCGTCGATGATGAGCACCGTCGCGCGCACATCGGCGTGCGGCTGTGGGGCTCTCGACTTCGCCGTCCCCTCTCCAGCCCCCGACGAACGCGGGAAAAGCACCCGGAAGGTCGCTCCGTGTCCGGCCTCGCTCTCGAGCTGGATCGCGCCCTGATGGCCTCGGATGATGCCGATTACCGTGGCCAGGCCGAGCCCACGGCCGGACCTTCGGGTCGTGAAGAAGGGATCGAAGATTCGTTCCCGTCTGGCGGCGGGGATGCCCGGGCCATCATCTTCCACCTCGACGTAGACGTACTCGCCTGGAAGGGGGTTCGATGAGCCGAAGCTCAGCGCCAGCGCCTCGGCGCCGACATCCGTCGCCCCGGTTCGAATGCGTACCGTGCCGCCACCCTCACCAAGCGCCTCGGCGGCGTTCGAGACCAGATTCATGATCACCTGCCGCAGCTGCGTCTCGTCGCCTTCCATTGCGATGGGATAGTCGGCCAATTCGATCTCCAGATGGCTCCGCTTCGAGATCGTGGCCTCCAGCAGATCTCGCGTCTCCTCGACGACTCGCGAAAGATCGATCGGCTTGAGGGAGAAGGGCGTCTTGCCCGAGTACGTGAGCATCTGTTCGGTGAGTCGGGCCGCATGCTGCCCAGCCGAGCGGATGCGAGTCAGGCGCTGGCCGGCGTCGGACTCCTCACCTGCGTCGAGAATCAGCAACGAGGTATTGCCGAGGATCACACTGAGCAGATTGTTGAAGTCATGTGCAATGCCACCGGCCAGCACGCCGAGACTCTCCAATCGCTGCACGTCGTTGAGATGCGCTTCGAGCTGGCGTCGGTCTTGCTCGGCCTTTCGGTGCTCCGTCACATCGCGACTGGCGCCGACTACGTAGATTCCGTCGCGCCCAGCCTCCGTACGACCGGTGAGTCTAAAGTGGAACCAGCGCGTCTCACCCGACTTGGTGATGATGCGCTGCTCGAACTCCACGCTACCGAGGCGCACGACCTCGTGAACCCGCGCATCAAGATCCTGCCGGTATCGCGGATCGACGATCTCACGCCAGGCGTACCCCTGCATTGCCTCGGAGGTGTATCCGGTCAGACGTGTAAAGGCGTCCGTCACCCATTCCGTCTCGAGATAGCCCTCGGAGCTGAAGCGGAAGCAGAAGCTGAAGTCGGAGCTGATCTCCGAGACCATGCGGTAGCGCTCTCGGCTGACGCGCAGCTGCTCTTCGACACTGCGGCGCGCGTCGATCTCCTGCTCGAGATCCGCTATTGCGGCGCGGAGCTGCACGGTGCGATCCTCGACCCGCCGCTCCAAGCTCTCGTGCGATCGGTGCAGGGATTCGTAATGCTCCTGGCGCTCGGTCACGTCGCGCGAAATGGCCACCACGCGCTTCTCCCCCGAAGCCCTGCGGAAGGAGTGATAGTTGGCCTCGATCCAGCGCCAGCTTCCGTTGGCGTGCTGGGCGCGAAAGAGTGCCGTCAAGCACTCGTCCTGCTCGGTCGAGCTCATCAAGATCTGCGTCACGCTCTCGCGATCATCGGCGTGCACGAGGTCGACGCCGACCAAGCCCTCCAGCTCCTCGGGTCTTCTACCCAGGACGTGTTCCGAGCTGGGGCTCATGTAGACGATGCGACCGCTCGAATCCAGCTCGGTAATCATGTCGCTGACGTTCTCGGCCAGCAGGGCGAAGCGCTCCTGGCTCTCGCGAAGCGCGCTTCGCGTCTCTTCGCTCTCCTGTTGGAGCTGGTTGCGAATCGCTCGGCTTCGGTGTCCGGCGGACGTCATCTGCAGCCCGAAGGTCACGAGCCCGACCACGTACCAAGCCACAGTGAGCGGAGTCGGGAAGGCTATCTCGCGATATACCGCCAGCGCCGTCAGCCCGTCCACGACGGCCACGCACGCGATCGCCGGAGCGAGCAGCTTCTGAGCAACGGCTGCTCCGGGCGTCCGGGCAATCGTGAACACGTACCATGCGGCTGCCAGCTCCAGAGCCGGCTCGGCCAGCATGCCAATCATATGGCTCGTGATTGGGACCTCGCTTTGGGCCAGACCCCAGCGAAATGCACCGACCAGAAGAGCGACCGGAAGGACCCACTCGCGGACCGGCCGATCGGCGTAGGCCCTGGCCCCAGCGAAGAGGAAGGCAGGGAGCAGGGCCGACGTCAGCAATACGACCGCACCCACCCACGGAATTTCCTCCCCGTAGATGAGGAAGAGCGAGCAGGCGACGAGGACAAGCCACCCCCACGTCCACAGTGCGGCGGGGTTGGTGTTGTCGCGCAGGCTCCAGACGATGCCGCCCACGGCCATGAGCAGCAGGGAAAACATCAGCTCGGGCACGGCCATCCCCGTTCAAATCCCGCCAGATCGGGATCGCCCAATGATCGATCCGACGAGGCAGCCGTGTCAAGCTCGCAAGCGGCTGTCGGATGCGGCCCCGCCCCTCAGCGGCCTCTACCGGCGGCATGCCGACCGAATTCCTTCGGTCTGGCGTGGCTGTAGACATCCCATGGGACTGCACGCGGGACCGAAGGGGTCGAGCCTCGGAGGGCCGGCCGGGTGCGGACTCAAGTCTGACGCCCCTGTGTTCGATCGAGGACTGTGGGTCTTTGACACCTGGACCGAAAGGACACCCCTTTGCACGCTTCGCACGATCAGCGCTGGTCTGACAACAACGGGCGCCGCCCGTGGATGGCATGCGCACTGGCAATCTGCCTGATCGCCCTGATTCAGCCGTCGGCCGGCCTGGCGGACGACGGTGCCGAGATCAAGGCCGCGTTCATCATGCAGATCGCCAAATTCGTAGAATGGCCCGAGGGCGCGTTCGAGGCCGAGGCCAGCCCGATCCGGGTCGGTGTGCTCGGCACTTCGTCCATTTACAACTCACTTCGCACTGAGCTGCGCGGTGCGCAGGCCAACGGCCGAGGCTTCGAGCTCCGCTATCTGGACAGCATCGACAAGGCCAGCGGGGTCCACATCATCGTGGTCACCGCCGAGGGGCGCAAGAGCGTGCGGAAGACCGCGCGAGCGCTGAGGGGCATGCCGGTGCTGAGCTTCGGGCCCTCGTTTCAATTCGCCGAGAACGGTGGAATCTTCGGAATCGAGATCTACGACGGCAAGGTCGCGTTCGAGGTGAACAACCGCGCCGCCAAGAGGGCGGAGCTGCGGATCAGCAGCCGCGTCCTGAAGCTCGCCAGCAGCGTCTACTGACGCAGGCCGCTCGGCCTCACCGATCTCCTCCGGGCCCGCCTGATGGCTGGGCTTCTGTTTCCCAGCGTCCCAAACTATCGAGTGCCGCATCGAACTCCGACGAGCTGCTCAGCACATATCGGGCCGTTGACCGCAGCAGATCCACCTCCTCGTCGTCCAGCTTGAAGCTGGTGGGCAGGTTGTTGAGTGCCTTGCGGGTCTCTTCATCCGTGACGTGTGCAAAGCTCACCTCGACCAGATGGAATCGGAAGGGATGCCCGGGGCGGTCCATCTCCCGAGCCC
>JAFDDH010000252.1 GCA_019310975.1 Deltaproteobacteria bacterium
CCCTCGTGCATCAAGTCGAAGGCGTTGTTGATCTCTTCGAGCGGCAGCGTGCGCGATACCATCTCGTCGAGCATGATGCGGCCGGCCATATAGCGGTCCACGAAGCCGGGCAGCTGCGTGCGCCCCTTCGTGCCACCAAAGGCCGTGCCGCGCCAGGAGCGGCCGGTGACGAGCAGGAAGGGCCGGGCGTGGATCTCCTTGCCGGCGCCCGCGACGCCGATGATGACCGACTCCCCCCAGCCCTTGTGGGTGCAGCGCAGCGCCGTCCCCATCGTCTCGACGTTGCCAATGCACTCGAACGAGTAGTCGACGCCGCCGTCCGTCATATCGACGATGGCCGCCTCCACATCACCCACCGCGCCGGCATCCACCGAGTCCGTCGCCCCAAACTGCCGCGCCAGCTCGAACTTCTTGGGGTTCAAATCGACACCGATGATCCGATCGGCGCCCGCCATCACGGCACCCTGTATGACGGCGAGCCCGATGCCGCCGAGCCCAAAGACCGCAACCGAGCTGCCGGGCTCCACCTTGGCCGTGTGGAGCACGGCACCAATGCCCGTCGTCACCCCGCAGCCGAGCAGACAGATCTTGTCCAGAGGCGCATCCTTGCGGACCTTGGCAAGCGCAATCTCGGGCACGATCGTGTACTCGGCGAAGGTCGACGTCCCCATGTAGTGATGGACGGGCTTGCCCTGGTACGAGATTCGAGAGGACCCGTCCGGCATCAACCCCTTGCCCTGCGTCTGGCGAATCGCCCCGCATAGATTCGTCTTGCCCGAGAGGCAGAATTTGCACTGCCGGCACTCGGGCGTGTAGAGCGGGATCACATGATCGCCTTCGGCGAGCGACGTCACACCGGGTCCGATGCTCTCGACGACACCGGCGCCCTCGTGACCGAGCACGGCGGGGAAGAGGCCTTCCGGATCATCGCCGGAGAGCGTGAAGGCATCCGTGTGACAGACACCGGTGGCGGCAAGGTGCACGAGGCACTCGCCTTCGCGTGGGCCCTCGAGATCGATCTGATCGATCACCAGAGCTCTTCCCGCCTCCACCGCGATCGCTGCTCTGACCTTCATCTCTTCCCCCGCATATCGCTTTCTTCGCCGCTTGATTACACCCTTCTGATCTTCTGCCTTCGTCCGGCCTGCGTCGGGCCCGAGTGCAATCAGTTCTCCGAACAGGCACGCAGGATCGAGAACCCCACTGCGAGCAGCACCCACACCACGGTCACGGCGGAGCGCATCAGACCGGAGCGACCTCCCTCCACCTCTTGCTCCACGCCGATCGGCTCGACGCCAGCGCGCTCGGAGGGATGCACCAAGACCTCGTGGCCGTGGGCCTCCCCGATCGGTTCACGGCCTTCGGTCAGGCCGTTGGCGACGCGGATGTAGGTCGGAACCGTGCGGCCGCCGCAGTGCATGCAGCGCTTCGTGTCGGGGGGGAACGAGACCTGACAGCGCGAACAGCGCACCTCGTAGGGCGAGATCTCTTCCATCAGTGGACGCCGCTCGTCGAAACCAGCGTGCTCGGATCGACGCCGAGACCGCGCACGACGTGGTCCCACATTGCCTCCGCGGGCACTCGAAAGACAGTTTCGGCACTCGCCTCGGCGGATAGCCAGGCGCCCTGCGCGATCTCGAACTCCAGCTGTCCAGGCCCCCAGCCCGCATAGCCGAGGAAAAAGCGCAGCTGACTCGGCGGATCGGCGGCCACGTGCCGGAAGACGTCCATCGAGCCGGCGAAGTTCAGACCGCGCACGACGGGTGTGATGTCCTCCTCGTCCTCGATGAGTGCCAACCGGTCGATCTCGCCAAAGAGCATCCAACCCGAATTCAGCTCCACCGGCCCGCCCCACGAGACAGGATCGTCGTCATCGCCCCGCCACTCGAATTCCAGACTCTCGAAGAGGCTGGAGATGGCCAGATCGGTCGACCGATTCAGCACGAGAGCAAAACTCGACGTCTCGTCGTGGTGCACCATGAGGAGCACGGTACGGCAGAAATTCGGATCCTGGAGCTGGGGCATCGCGATCAGAAACGAGCTGGAGAGTCCTGTCTGGTCCACGGTCGAACCGTAGCACCGGCAAAGACCGCACCCGAGACGAGACGCGCAGGCTGCTTCGCGCACGGCCGGCGCAAGACCTCGATCGCGCGTACGTTCGGGGGGTGACCAAGCCAGACGGCAGGGTGGATACATGGGTATGGCTGCTGGCCGGGGCCGGCCTTGCGCTGCTGCTGGCCGGGGCGCCCCTCGGCGCAGTCGGGGACGCGCGGGGCCTCTCGCTGGCTGCGCTCTCGAGCGCGGCTGCGCTCGCCTGCTGGGCGATCGCCGGCGCCCGCGCCGCGCGGCGTGCGACCGCGGACGCACTCGGCCTGGTGCCGGGTCACGGCGAGCTCGGCCTGGGCGTCGGCTTGCTGCTGGCGGCGGGACTGCTCGGGCTCAGCCATGGGATCGACTGGGTGCTGGAGTCGAGCAACCTGCGGACCGGAAGTCAGCTCGGCGCTCTGGATAGGACGCTGCGCGAGGCGGGCGCGGCGGATCTGGGCTGGATACTGGCGGGCATCGTGGTGGCGCCCGCGCTGGCCGAGGAGCTGCTCTTTCGAGGGCTCCTGCTGGGTGGATTGCAGCGTCGGCTCGGCGCCACGGGGGCCGTACTGGTGAGCGCGGCGCTATTCGGCCTCGCCCACCTCGAGCTCGTCCATGGCGCCGCGGCCGCCCTGCTCGGCCTCTATCTCGGTGCGCTGCGCGTCGCCACCGGGAGCATCCGCCTGGGCGTGGTCTGCCACGCCCTCAACAATGCCGCGGCCGTCGCCGCGGCCGTCTGGCTCCCCCGCTTCGAGCCGGCCTCCGCCACCCTCACCGTCACCGTGGGCGTCCTCGGCGCAGCGGCCTGCCTTGCCGCGGCCCATCGCCTGCACGGCCTGCTGGGAGTGCGGAGAGGCGGCTCCGAAGCCTGAGGTCGCGGCCGCTCCCCAATTCGCTTCCCCAATTCGCTTTAGACGCGAGCCGAGACGGTCGAAACGGAAGCAGCCCTCCGCCCCGGGGACGGGAGGCGGTTGGATTCAAGCCGTGGGGGATCCCGACATGACGCAACGGCCCGGCATCCTGCTGATCGACGATGGCGAGCTCAGCGGCGTGGCATGCCTCCTCGACCAGCTCGGGATGGAATACACGCGGTTTCGCGGCGGCGACGTCGCGGGGCGCATGCCACCCCCGGACGATCTGCTGATCACCACACCACGGCGCGCCGACGTCGTGCGGCGCGGCTCGCCACCCGGTGCACGCCCGGGCCGGCCGGTTCGCATCATCGCCGTGCAGGAGGACTCCACGGCGATGCGCCAGATGCTGCGGCGCATGGGCTTTCACCTCCTGGTGCGGCTGCCTTGCCAGGAATCGATCTGGCGCCTGCTGGTCTGTCGCGCCGTCTACCAGGGGGACGAGCGGCGGCGAGAGGATCGCGTCGCTGTCGGCTCACCGGTCTCGATCGACCACGCCGGTGAGAGCGGCGAGGCTGCGGGTGCCGTGCTGCTCGACGTCTCGAATCGCGGCTGCCGGCTGAGCTCGAGCAGACCGCTCCCCCTCGACACGCAGGTAAGCGTCGTGCTCGGCGAGAGCGCCACCGGCGGCGAGCCCCTCACTCTGCAGGGAAGCGTCGTGCGGGCCGCCCCCGAGAGCCTGCGGCGCGATGGCAGCGGCTATCAGGCTGCGATCCTCTTCGATGCGGATCTCGACGAATCACAGCGGGCGCGCCTCGGCGACGTCATCAACCGCTGGTCGATGGGGCCGCCCTCGCTCGAACGGCTCGATCCGTCCTCCCCCTCGCTGCCGCCCTGCGAGAGCGCAGCGATTCCCGGGCTGGTGCTCGATGACGAGACCGATCCGGCGATTCGCATCGGCGAGTCCGTCGCGCTGCACGTGGACAGCGTCCCAGACGGCGATGCGGGCGCGGATCGCCGCGCCCACACGCGAGGCGCTTTCTGGAGCCCCGTCATGGCCACGACCGGCCCGGCGAGCAGAGTCCTGATGGGCCGGGACCTATCCGCCGGAGGCATGCGGGTGGAGCGCCTGCCCGATCTGGGGATGGGCGATGAGCTGCGGCTCGCCCTCCACGGTACGAGCCAGGACCAGCCCTTCGAGCTGACCGCACGAGTGATCCGCGACGACGGTGAAGACGGCCTGGCCCTGGCCTTCCAGGACGTGCCGCCCGCCGTGGCCGAGATGCTCGAAAAGCTGGTTGCCTGCCTACCCGAGGTCGAGTCCCTCGAGGAATCCGAACCCCACGGCCTGGGCGCCATCCTCTCCGAGATCCTCGACGAGGAGTGACGGCTCCGATAGCCTCCGCGCTCCGCGCGACTCCCCCGCGCGCACGGAGGCAGCATGGCCCGGAGCAAGAGCAAGCAGAAGATCAAGCGACGCCAGAACAAGCAGCGTACCCGGCGACGCAAGCGCGCGCGCGCGGCCGCCAAGCAGACCAAATCCAGCTGAAGCCAGCTCGCGCAACCATCCCGCTAGCGAGTTGCGCGACCGTTGTAGATCACGCCCCCCGCGCCGCGATAGCGCGTCAGCACCGCCACCGCCTCGTCGCGCAACACATTGCACGTGACCTCGATGCCCCGGTCCGCGAGTGCCGTCCTCCAATCCACCGGCTTCGGTCCCTCGTCGAACCCGATTGCCTCGACGTCCTCAGCGCGCGCCGCGCACACGAGCGCGGTGATCCCCGACCAGCAGCCCGCACCCAGACACATCGCACACGGCTCGGCACTGGTGACGAGTTCATACGACCCGCCGTCCTCGCTCAGATCGAAGACACCGCGCACGCGTTGCGCGAGCGCGAGCGCGAGCAGCTCGGCGTGGGCGATCGCATAGCCGGATCGCAGGACCAAGTTTGGCGCCGCAGCGACCAGCGCGTGATCGCGCCGGTCGAAGACGGCGGCCGCGAATGGGCCGCCGCTAGCATGTTGGAGGTTCAGCTCGGATAACCGGACGACGAACGCCATGCGCTCGAGCTGCGACGCAAGCTTGTCGATGCGTCGCGTCTCCTCCACGACCCACGGCGGCCATTCGATCTCGATTCGCATCCGGGCTCCTGTCGTGGTGCGCAATCCGCCTCCGACTCGGCGGCAAGCATACTCTCCCGGGGGGCCTGGCCCTAGATTTGGAGGATCGAGAACGGTTTGCCAAGATAAGTGCCGGAGCCGGCGCCCGGGCGAGACGCCATGCGCGCCCCCATGCAGCCCATGACAGGGCCGCGATCGCATCACCAGCGGTCGCGTATGAACGATCAGACGGATCGAAGAGATCAGAGGAATCGAAGGGAATGGTGCAGTGAGCAGCGATCAGCCGGTCATCGGAGAGATCGAGGTCGACAAGTCGAACCTCTACCGCGAGGAGACCTTCTCGGACTTGCGCGTGGCGTCGATCCGTCGACTCACCCCGGTGCGCGAAGACGGCAGCGTGGACGACAGCCGCGACACACTCTTCATCGGCGAGACGACCCTGATGTCGCAGCGGGGCCCGCTGCCCGTCCAGGCCCCAATCGAGGCCGAGTCGTTGGCCGATGCCTTCGACAAATTCCCAGAGGCCGTCCAACAGGCCGTCGATCAATTGATCGAGCAGGCCCGCGAG
>JAFDDH010000253.1 GCA_019310975.1 Deltaproteobacteria bacterium
GCACGCTCGCCGATGCTCGCCGGGCCGCCTCTTGACGAAAGAGGCCTCGCCTCCGCCCCTCGCTGGCACGGTCGTCCTTTCGATCGGCCATACGCTACCGGGTCTCCACTGCCTGGCGGCCTTGCGAGATCTCGGCGCCGAAGTGATCCGGATCGAGCGACCCACGGCAGGCGACGTCCGCGGCCAGTACGCCGGTGTGGCCGATGCGTTCCCAATACGCTCCCTGATCGCCGGTACGCATTCCCTCGAGCTGAACCTGAAGCTGGCCGCTGGCGCCGCTGCCTTTCGACGCATGGCAGAGCGTGTCGCGGTGGTGCTCGAGGGCTTTCGGCCGGGCGTCGCTCACCGGCTCGGGATCGACTATGAGACGCTGCGGGTGAGCAACCCGGCGCTCGTATACGCAGCCATCACGGGCTACGGGCAGGCCGGGCCGGATCGCGACCGCGCCGGCCACGATATCAACTACCTCGCGGAGACCGGCGTCCTGGGTCTCTCGAATCCGCTGGGGCTCCCGGGCGTCACGTTTGCGGACGGGATGGCCGGGTTGGGTGCAGCGCTCAACGTCGTCGCCGCCGTTCACGGAGCCAGCCGGAGCGGAGAAGGTCAGCTGCTCGACTGCGCGATCATCGACGGACCGCTACAGCTGATGGCTTCGGAGCTGGAGCACTACTGGCGGACGGGCCAGTCCCGTGGCGCTGGCGCCACGCATCTGACCGGCCGACACGCCTGGTACGACGTGCACGCCACCGCCGATGGCCGCGCCGTGGCGGTGGGCGCGGTCGAGCCTCCCTTCTTCGACGCCTTGTGGCGCGGGCTCGGCGACGCCGAGCTGGATATCGACCAGTTCGCTGAGAGCGAGGCGCGCGAGGCGGCTCGGGAGACGATCACCACGGCGTTTGCATCGCGCACGCGGGACGAAGCGCTCGAGCTCTTCGCGAACGAGGAGGCGTGCGTGAGCCCTGTGCGCGACACGGCCGAGGTCGCCGAGTCCGCGCTGATGGACCGCGCCCTTCGCCCCGGTCGCGATGCGGACGAACGGCTCGTCCGCTCCGTCGTGCGTCTGCCGACGCTGCCTCTCGCGCTGGAGAATCACGCGGCTGGCGTCCTCGAAGGCCTCGGATTCACTGCAGAGGAGATCGACGCCCTGATCGATGCGGGCGTGGTGAGCGAGGAAGGTTCCGTGTAGCCGTGTCCTGAGCCGGCCGGAAACCGGGTGGGCCCTCACCAGCCCGCCCAGCGCGTGGCGCCCGTGACCCAGGAACCACACTCGAAGCGGTACGCGGGCTCCGCCGCGTCAGCGCAAGGCTTCGCCGAGCCACAGCACGTGCTCCGCCAGACCTGCGATCGCCGGCTCCCCAAGCGTTCTCCAGGGCGGCATGTCGGTGCCGCGGCGACCGTCTCGGATGATCGCTCTCAGCTCGGGCAGCGTCTTGCCCGCGCGCCAGCCAAGGTCGCGGAAGTCGGGCGGCTTCCGAAAGAGGCTGCCCCGACGCGGGCCGTGACCATCGCCGATCTCACCATGACAGATGGCGCAGTGCTCGAGGAATAGCGCCGCGCTCTGCGCCGGCGACGCCGCGTTCGCAGCGCTGGGTGCCGGAGTCACGCCGGGCTCACAGCCCGAGAGCACGAGCAATGCGATCGCGGTCGTCGTCGGGCGGCGAAGCATCGGCATCCGGATCCCGCCTTTCGAGGACGTGTCCGGCTTCGCGCAGCTCGCGGACCGTCTGTTGCACCAGTGCCTCTAGGTTTCGGGCCACGGGCTCGGACAAGCCGACCCGCAGTCCGATGTCGTCGGGCACGAGCCCCAGCACGCGCACGCGCGCCGGCCACGTCCCCCGCCACTGCATCGCGTCGAGCAGGTCGGCGACACCGATCTGGTGCGGTGAGAGTCGCTCGCGGAGGGCTGGCTCCACGGCTTCGCCCTCGAGCGCCACGAGCGTACCGGGCGGTGCGTCGGCCTCCACCGCGTCGAGGATCCACACTTCATCGGCCTCTTCCAGTATCGCCAGAAGTGCCAGCCCTTGAGTGCCGCCGTCGACGAGCGAGAGCCCGGCGCCCGGCAACTTGAAGCCGCGCCGGAGTCGCTCGAGTGCAATGATGCCGACCCCATCGTCCCCACAGATCACGTTGCCCAGCCCCAGGACGAGGGTCGAGGTCTCACTCATCAATCCTCCTCGATGTGTTTACGCGCACGCCTCGCGACGTCCGGTGTCAGGACCTTGTACCCGCTGAAGATCGAGTCGAGCAGCGAGCTCCGCTCGACGGTACCCACGAGGAAGGCGCTCCAGAAGTGATGGGCCGCAAACCCAAGCAGCAGCCACATTCCGACATGATGAATGAAGCGCGCCATCTGCAGCCCGCCGCACAAGGGAATCAGGAACTGAAAGCCGCTCAGCATGGCGTTCATGTGCGCATTCGCCGCGGAAAGAGCGAACCCGGTCGCGATCATCACTGCGAAGAGTCCGAACACAACCGTGTAAACCACACCAGCCAGTGGGTTGTGCCCGACGAACGCGGGCGAGTCCCGGTGGAGAAATGTATAGAACGCAATGGTATTCCAGATTCCCACCAAGCGCCGCTTGGAGACGGGCAGGAACTCATTCCACCGAGCGTAGGGATTGCCCACGAACATCCAAACGATGCGCCATAGGACGGATAGAGTGAACACCATCGCCGCCACGAAGTGGATGGACTTCATCGTACCCATCACGAAGTGCTGTGTCGCCTCCCCGCTGACGGGAATGAAGGGGTTGCCGATGTAGAGGCCCGTAACGGAGAGCACGAGCAGCGATACGACGATCAGCCAATGACTGAGGCGCACCGGTACCTCCCATACGTAGACTCGCTCCATATGAATATGCTCGGCTTCGATACTCATTGGACCCGAACCTCCGCGACCTTGCGCCCCCGCCCGTCGACCACGTGCACCCCACAGGCCATGCACGGGTCAAAGGAGTGCACAGTGCGAAGGATCTCGAGCGGCTGCTCGGGATCCGCGACTGGCGTGCCGATGATGGCCTGCTCGTACGGCCCGCGTGCCTGGCCCGCATCGCGCGGGCCAGCGTTCCAGGTGCTGGGCACGACGCATTGATAGTTGGCGATTCGCCCGTCACGGATATGCACCCAATGGCCGAGCGCACCGCGCGGCGCCTCGTGGAAGCCAGCGCCGGTGCATTCGTCGGGCCATGTAGAGGGATCCCACTTGTCGTTGTCACAGATTCGAAGATCCCCGGCACCCATGTTGGCAGCGAGCTCGTCGACCCAGTCCTCCATCTTGTCGACGATTACCTGCGTCTCGATCGCCCGCGCGGCGATTCGCCCGAGCGTCGAATGCAGCGCCGCCGGCCCGGCGCCGAGGGCGGAGAGCACATGATCCACGAGCGCCTTCACCCTCGGCTGGCCGGATCCATATGCGACGAGCATGCGGGCGAGCGGCCCGACCTCCATGGGCAGACCGTCGTATCGCGGCGTCTTGAGCCAACTGTACTTGCCCTCGACGTTCAGGAAGTCAAAAGGCGGCTCGGGGCCGGTGTAGTTGGGTGACGTCTCGCCTTGTGACGGGTGAAGGCCCCCGCCGTCACCACCCTCGTAGCTGTACCACGAGTGTGTGACGTACTCAGTGATCTTGCCTGGGTCCAGCGGCTCGACCTTCGTGATCTCCTGATTGCGGATGATTCCGCCCGGCAGCACCTTCGACGCGCCCGGGTCCGCCGTCTCCGGATACTCACCGTACACGAGATAGTGACCAGCCGTCGCCCCGTGGCCCGCCCAGTCCAGATAGGAGGGCGCGATCGCAAGTACATCCGGGATGTAGACCTTGGAGATGAAATCGCGCGCTTCGCGGATCAGCCCGCGCAGCTGCTCGAGCGTGCCCATATTGATCGAGGCCTGCTCATTGGGATCGATCGGCACCGCCATGCCACCGACCAGGAAGCTCTGCGGATGCGGGTTCTTGCCGCCGAGGATTGCGTGGATCTTGATGAACTCGCGCTGCCAGTCGAGCGCTTCGAGGTAGTGGGCAACCGCCATCAGATTGGCCTCGGGTGGCAGGCGGTAGGCAGGATGACCCCAGTACGCGTTGGCGAAGGGCCCCAGGCGACCGGAATTCGCCAGAGTCTCCAGCCGAGTCTTCACCCCGGCGAAGTAGCGGGGGCTCGTCTTTGACCAGTCCGAGATCGACTCTGCCAACGCCGAGGTCCCGGCCGGATCGGCCGAGAGGGCAGAGACGATGTCCACCCAGTCCAGTGCGTGCAGGTGATAGAAATGAATCACGTGGTCCTGCACGAGCTGCGCCGACATCACTAGGTTGCGTACGAGCTCTGCGTTCGGCGGCGGCGTCGCGCCGATCGCGTTCTCCACCGCACGGATCGAAGTGATCGCGTGCACGGTGGTGCAGACGCCACAGATGCGCTGGGTGAACGCCCAGGCATCTCGCGGGTCGCGACCCTTCAGGATGATCTCGATCCCGCGGAACATCGTACTGGACGACCATGCGTCCGTCACCACGCCGTCCTCCACCTGGGCCTCGATTCGGAGGTGACCTTCGATTCGCGTGACAGGGTCGACAACGATTCGACTCATGATTCGTTCTCCTCGTCGCTGGCGGTCTTTCGTGCGCCGGCCAGCGACCTACGAGCGACGTGAACCGCGGTGTGGGTGGCGAACGCGGCGGCCACACCAACCGTCACACCGAGTCCGATCTTGTCGAGGCTTGCATGCGGCCCGAGCCCCGGGATCTCGGGCAGGTGCCGGTAGAAGGGCGTCATGCGATCCCAGAAGCTCGGCTCTGCACAGCCGATGCATGGGTGGCCGCAGCCGACGGGCCAGTTCGTTCCGCCGTTCCAGCCGATGTTTGGGCAGTTCTGGTAGGTGACCGGCCCCTTGCAGCCCATCTTGTAGAGGCAGTAGCCATGCCGATGGCCCTCGTCCCCCCACTCCTCGGTGTACTGACCCGCGTCGTAGTGAGAGCGCTTCTCACATGCGTCGTGAATCAGCTTTCCGTAGGCGAAGAGTGGCCTGCGCAGATGATCGAGGTCAGGCAGACGGCCGAACGTCACGTAGTGGACGATCAGCGCCGCGAGGTTGTCGCCGTTTGCCGGGCAGGCCGGCATGTTGACGAGGTTCGTCAGCCCCGGCACGGCGTCGCTGACGCTCATCGCACCGGTCGGGTTCGGTGCGGCGGCCGGCAACCCGCCAAACGCCGCGCAGGTGCCGATCGCGACCGTGGCCGCGGCGCCATCGCAGACCTCCTGCGCAATCTCCAGCGCGCTTCGCCCGCCGATGGTGCAGTACGCGCCCCCCGCGCCGCTGGGGATCGATCCTTCGATCACGGCGATGTACTTGCCGTGATCCCTTTCGATCGCCTCCGCAAGGCTCTGCTGAGCCTGATGGCCGGCGGCGGCCATGATCGTCTCGTGGTAGTCGATGGAGAGTGTGTCGAGGATGATCTCGGCCACCGTCGGCCGGGACGCGCGCAGGAACGACTCGGTGTTTCCTGCGCAGTCCTGGAACTCGAGCCAGACGAGCGTCGGCTTCGCGGCCGTCTCCACCGCTTTCGCAATGCGGGCGCCAAAGACACTCGGGAGGTTCCACAGAAGCCGAGAAACTCGCGACGCGATACCCCCCTACGCTCGAGCTCGCCACTCAGCCAGTCGCCGTCGTCTTGCTTGCTCGACCCGCCGAGCCAGCTCTCCATTTCGTTGACGTCACGCATCGATGATTCCTCCTATGAGTTCGCGATCGAGTTCTCGATTCGAAGCCTGCGCCCGGAGCCAGCCGAGCCACTCGTCCAGCCCCTCGCCCGTGATGGCCGAGAGCACGATCATGCGCGGCTCCGGCATGACGTGCATGAGCGCGTCGAAGATCCGCTTGGGCTCCACGTCCGGCAGATGCGGCAGGAGGTCGGCCTTTGTGAGCAGGACCAGGTCGGCCTTGTAGAAAATCACCGGATATTTGAGTGGCTTGTCCGGACCCTCGGTGGTCGATAGCGCCACAACGTTGGCTGTCTGACCGAGATCGTAGATTGCGGGACAGACGAGATTGCCGACATTCTCGATGAAGAACACGTCGGCATCGAGATCGGACCAGTCGTGCAGCGCGTGGTGCACCATCGACGCGTCGAGGTGACAGGCGGTGCCGGTGGTGATGGTGCGCGCCGGCACACCGACGGCCTCGAGGCGCGACGCGTCGTGCTCCGTCGCGAGATCGCCGCTCACCGCCGCGAGGCGGAGCTCAGGCGCGGCGCGGCGCGTCGCCTCGAGCAACGCGGTCTTGCCCGCACCTGGCGATCCCATGAGGTTGATCGACAGCACGCCACGGCTCACGAAGTGCTCGCGGTTGTGCGCCGCTACGTGATCGTTGTCCGAGAGAATCTTTCGATGGAGATCCTCCGACACGATCGTCGGATCTCCGCACCCACAGACGTCGCACATCACGCCACCTCCATTTCGATTCGGTCGAGCACGAGGTCATCGCCGGTCGAGAGCACGACTCGACCGCCACACGTCTGGCAGACGAGCAGGCCGCCGCGATCCAGAGACGCCTGGCAGTCGCGGCATGTCCAATGCGCCGCGACTCGTACGATCGAGAGATCGACTCCCTCGCACAGGCTGCCCGCGCGGACGAGCGACCACGCAGTCTCGAGCAACGACACCTCGACGCCGGACAGCTCGCCCACGCGAATGTGCAGATCGACCACATGGGTGGCATCGTGCTTGTGGGCGTGCTCCTCGGCCATACGCAAGAGCGCCGATGCAATCGAGTACTCGTGCATGTGCGCAACCTCCCGGCCTCAGCCGTCCTTCTTTCGTCGGCGCCCACCGACGAAGCGCTCGAGCCCAGTGGCGAACTCGTCCGAGTCCGCGCATTCCACCAGCTCGGCCACTTCGGCGTCGAGGTGGGCCTCGAGGGCGTCCATGCCCGCGGCGCGGTTCAGCAGCCGTTTCTGGCGGGCGAACGCGGCCGTGGGCCCAGAGGCGAGTCGTGTGGCCAGCGACGCAACCTCGAATTCGAAGTCGGCAGCCTCGTAGACGGCGCTCACCAGCCCGCGCGCGAATGCTGCTCGCGCGTCGAGCCGTGGGCTCAGCAGCGAGAGATCGAGCGCACCGCGCAGTCCGATGAGCTTGGGTAGCAGGAACGTCGCGCTCTCGGCACCCGAGAGTCCGGTCTTGCCATAGGCCCACTCGAAGGTGGCGAGCTCGGACGCGACGACGAGATCGCAGCAGAGCGCGAGCCCCAGCCCGCCGGCCGCGGAAACCCCCTCGACGGCTGCAACGAAGGGCTTGGGCGCACGTCGGATCTCGGAGATCGTCGAGTTGATGTACTCCAGCACCTGCTTGAAGATCGCGCCGAAGCTTGCAGCCTCCGTGCCGACCGCGTCCGGCATCAGATATGTCAGCTCGTCGCGTCGCCCGCCTTCATGGACGTACTTGAGGTCGACGCCGCTACAGAAGACCTCCGCTCGCCCGCGCAGCACCACGCATCGGATTGATTCGTCCCTCGCAAGCGCGAGCCCAGCCCGGCGCAGGTCCTGCGCGGTTTGAACATCGAGCGAATTGAAGCGTTCGGGGCGGTCGAGGGTGATCGTGCCGACGGCGGCGCGGCGCTCCACACGGATCGATGTCGATTCGTCGTTCACTCTGTCCTCCCCTCAGCAGATACGCGGCAGCAGCTCACCATCGGATTCGGCGACCAGGCGGCGGCCAAATCCGGTGTCCAGCACCACGCGGCCGCGCGACTGCGCGGTGCAGTGGCCAATGCGTCGGGCGTCCCGACCGAGCGGGTGGGCGTGCAGCGTATCGAGCACGCGCTTCGCCTCGTCGGGTCGGACACCGAGCAGTGCCTTGCCCTCGTTCGCCACTTGCAAAACGTCGATTCCGAGCAGCTCCGAGGCGGCACGGACGGCTGGGTTCACCGGCAGCGCCGCCTCGTCGAGGAGGATTCCAACGCCGCTCTTCTCCGCCATCTCGTGCAGCGCACTCGCGACACCTCCACGCGTTGGATCCTTCATCGCCACAATCGCCGCGCCGGCCGCATCGATGGCGGCGGCCACGAGCCCGTTCAGAGGTGCGACGTCGGAGCGGAGCTCGCCGACAAGCCCGAGGTTCTGGCGCTCGGCGAGCACGGCGAATCCGTGATCGCCGATCGAGCCCGAGACGATGATCTCGTCGCCCTCGTTCAGACCATCGTCGCGATCCGGTCGATCTCGCCGCGCCCCATCACCTTCGTGTCGCCGGTGTGGATCGCGGTGTTGGCCTCCCGACATGAACGATCGATGGACTCCTGAATGCGCACGAGGTCCGCAATCTCGAAGCCCTCCTCGAGGACAACCGCGCATGCGAGACCGATCGGATCGGTCGCACCCATCATCGCCAGATCGTTCACCGTCCCCGAGATCGCCAGCCGGCCAATGTCGCCACCGGGAAAGAAGGGCGGGTTCACCACGTGTGTATCGGTGGTGAAGACGAGCCATCGATCGCCGACGCGGACAGCCGCGCCGTCATCGAGCGACGCGAGGCCAACGACATCGGCGTGGGCGGTGCCCGATCGACTCATGAAGACGCTCCGTACGAGCTCGCGCATCGCGGGCCCGCCCGCTCCGTGGTGGAGTCCGATGCGATCGTCGCGACTCATGGGGTCATCTCCAGAACGGGATGCCCCCCGTACTCGAGGGCGATCCGACAGGTGCCCTCACTCGACACCATGCACGCGCCGACCGGGGTCGATTGCGTGCACGGCGCGCCGTAGAGGCGGCAGTCCCGCGGCTCGGCGATGCCCGCCATGATGTCGCCACAGCGGCACTGGTCGGCGCCCGTCGCCGCCACACCGCACGCGGCGGAGGCGATCACGTCGCGGAATCGCCGGCGGGCGTCCCAGGCCGCGAAGCGATCGCGAAGGCGCAGGTTGCCATTCGGGACGCGCGCGATGCCCCGCCAGACACCACCAGACGGCTCGAATACCGACCAGAGCTGCACCTGCGCCCGGCGATTGCCCTCGCGCGTGACCATACGCGGGAAGCAGTTGTCCACGCGCGGCTCGTGCCGGCGGATGCGCTCGACGAGCTTCGCGAACCCGGCCAGTATATCGAGGGGCTCGAATCCGCCAATCGTCACTGGCAGCCCGTGCCGCGCGACGAAGGGCTCGAATACCGCGGAGCCGGTGATGCTCGCCGCGTGACCGGCGGCGAGGAAACCCTCGACGCGGGTCTCCGGCATCTCGGCGACGATCTCCATGATCGGCGGGATGTACTTGTGTGCCGAGAGCACGCTGAAGTTTGCCGGCGGCTCGTGCAGCAGCATCGCCGCGGTCGCAACCGCCGTGGTCTCAAAGCCAGTGGCGAAGAAGACGAACTGCTCGTTCGGAGAGGCTGCCGCACGGCCCACCGCCTCGGCAACGCTGTACACCACCTGGACGTGGCCCGCGCGCGCCCTGGCGTCGTCCAGCGACTCACCCGATCCGGGCACGCGCAGCATGTCGCCGTACGTCATGACCTCGACGCCACTCTCGGCGATCGCCACGGCCTCGTCGATCTCCGGCGCATCCGTCACGCACACGGGGCAGCCCGGGCCGGTGATCACGCGGAGCCCCGGCGGCAGCACGCTGCGCAGGCCAAACTTCGCGATGGCCTGCTCGTGGCTGCCACACACGTGCATGATCGCGACCGGATTGTCGATGCGATCGTCGGTCCAGCGCGCGATCGCATCGAGCAGTGCCTGGCCGCGGGTCCGATCGCGGAACTCCAGCGGCGAGCGACTCGATTCAATCTGCGCGGCGCTCTCAGCCATTGCGCGCCCTTCCGGCTTGGCTCGCGCCCGGGCCGATCTCCGAGCGAACCTCCGCCGCCATCAGGTCCTCGCGCTCGAGCTCGGCCAGCAGCTGGTCATAGAGCGCGAGCGTCTCCTCGACCTCCTCCTCTGGGATGCGACGAATTGCAAAGCCCACGTGGTTGAGCACGTAGTCGCCAGGTGACACCGCGCTGTCGACGACGTCGAGCCGCACCTCGCGCTCCACCCCCCAGAATTCGACCTGTGCGGTGAGTCCATCGATCGAAATGATGCGACCCGGCACACCAAGACACATGGTCAGCCCCCCCTCGCTGCACTGGCGATCGCGTCGGCGACGATCGCCTGCCCGAGTGAGAGTCCCCCGTCGCCCGGCGGCAGCTCGATGGCGCGCAGCACCTGCAAATCACCGCCGAGCCGCCGCTCGAGTCCATCGACGAGCAGCGGATTCTGGAAGCAGCCGCCGCCCAGAACGACCGGCGGCGTGTCGCCCAGACCCCGTAGAGCCTCGCGGATGGCCGCTTCTCCCGCGGCGATCAGTGTGGCGTGGATTCTGTCTGCGATCTTCGACGGCGCCAAGCCACTCAGAAGATCCACCGTCATCTCTCTCGCGCTGGCACGCAGGTCGATCGTCCACGGCTCGGCGCTTCGGTCCAGGTCGAACGGGTAGGCGGCTTCGTCGCGACCGGAGGCGAGGAAGTTGACCGCTTGTGCGAGCTCGCCCTGGAAGGTCGCCGTCGGTCGCGACAGGAGCAGCGCACCGAATGCGTCGAGGTAGCGGCCGACCCCGTGTGCGAGCGGCGCGAATGCCGGGGCCGAGATCAACGCGCGCACGCGGTCGACGCGTTGCTCACTCAGCCCACGGAACAGATCGAGGGCGTGCAAGGGCGGCGCACCGTCGAACGCATCGTCGAGCAGCGCAAGGGCGAGTCGCCAGGGCTCGCGGATCGCGCGTTCACCACCCGCCAGGGGAAGCGGCCGGAAGGTCGCCAGCCGGTGGCATTCGGCGGCATCGCCCATCAGGAGCTCTCCGCCCCATGCACAGCCATCGTTACCATGCCCGGTGCCGTCCCAGATCAGACCGAGTGCAGGGCCGCGCATCTGATGCTCGGCCAGCACGGAGATCATGTGTGCATGGTGGTGCTGGACCGCAATGGTCCGCTCGACGGGAAGCGAGCGCGCAAAGCGCGTGCTCTCGTAGCCGGGGTGGAGATCGTGTGCGACGACTTCTGGCTCAAGGCCCAGCCACTCCTGCCATTGCTCCACCGTCCGCTCGAGGCGCTCTACGGACGCGGCCGATTCCATGTCCCCCACGTGCGCGCTCACCCAGGCACGCTCACCGTGCACCATGCAGATCGTGTTGCCCCACTCGCCGCCGCAGGCGAGGATGGTATGGCGAAGCGGACGCTCGAGGCGGATTGGCCGCGGGACATAGCCCCGGGATCGGCGTAGGAAGATGGGACCGCTCGGCGCCGGCGAGACCACAGAATCGTCGCATGGCGACAGGATCTCGCGATCGTGGACCAAGATTGCATCGGCCACACATGCGAGGTCTTCGCGGGATTCTTCATAGCAATAGGCGATCGGCTCCCCGGAGAAGTTTGCGGACGTCATCACCAATGGAGCGCCGAAGCCATCGAGCAAGAGCGAGTGCAGTGCTGTGTAGGGAAGCATGAGGCCGACCATCGGGCTTCCTGGCGCGACGGCGTCTGCCAGGGACGAATCGACGCGCCTCCGCAGTACCACGATCGGGCGCGCAGCCGACTCGAGCAGTACGCGCGCTTCGGCGGTGACGAGTGCGTGTTTCTCCGCTTCGAGAACCGACCCGACGAGGACCGCAAGTGGTTTACGCGGTCGCCGCTTGCGATCGCGCAAGATGCTGATCGCCGTCGCATCGCTCGCATCACACGCGAGGTGAAAGCCGCCGACGCCCTGCGCGGCCAGAACACATCCGGATGCAAGTGCCCGAATGGCCTCGTCGAGTGCCGCGTCGCCACGCGCGCACTCCCCGCCCGACGGCGTGAGTAGTTTCAGCTGAGGCCCGCAGTCCGGACAGGCCGTCGCCTCCGCGTGAAAGCGCCGATCCTCCGGAGTCCGATACTCGCGAGCGCATTCCGGACAGAGGGGAAAATCGGCCATCGCGGTGCCGTCACGATCGTAGGGGAGCTTGCGCACCATCGTGTATCGCGGACCGCAGTGCGCACAGGCAACAAAGGCGTACCGATGGCGCCGCGCACCGGGATCTGCCAGCTCGTCGAGGCATGCGCGGCACGTGGGCAGATCGGGCGCCAGCGCCACAGCGCGCCGATCGTCGCAGGGTGCCGATTCGCTCTGCGCGATGAGAAATGTCGAGGGCGCTTCGCCCGTGAGCTCAAGATCTGCCTCCACGACGGACTCGATCAGGGCGCCAACGAGCGGCGGATCGCGCAGTGCACGCCCAAGCGAAGCGAGTGCCCGCGCCGGACCGAACGCGTCCACCATCACGCCGCCGGATACGTTTCGGACGCTGCCCGTCAGGCCGAGGTATCGCGCCGTCTGGCACGCCCAAGGGCGGAAGCCGACCCCCTGCGTACTACCCTGTATGAGCGTGCGGCGTCCGCAGAGCACGGCTCTTGAATATCGCCCAGAAGACATGCTGGTCTACCCGATTCTTGCTTCGGAACCTCGAGGGTGCCGCTGCGAGTTCGTACAATTCACACATCACGCGAGGGGCGGTCTCCAATCGTGCCGGTGCGGCGTCGAAGTCGCACCAGCCGTTGCCGCCCGGGATGTCGCCGGCCGAGAGCTGGATGGCAACGCGCATGGATTCACCAGCCTGGGCTGGGAAGTCGCCCGTGCTCGGGTCGAAGACCGGAGTGTAGGAGTAGCTGCCGTTACCGAGCTTCTGGAAGTCGGCGCCGGAGTGGGTGAGGCAGTGGGCGTCACCCTCAGTCGTGATCGAGGCGACCGGCACTGCGACGCCGGCACCGCCACAGCCGACGCAGCCCTCGACGGACGTGCCCGAAGCTTCGAGTCTCGCGTCCTGGCCGGGCGGACCCCGTGGACCGGGTGCCCCTTGCTCGCCGCAGGCCACCAGGCCGGCGGCCGTCAGGATGAGAAGAAGCACGCTCCATGCGATAAATCGCTTGGCCGCAATGACTCGGGTCACAAGCCGGATCTCCTCAGCAGGCTTCCGGACCATGTAAGAGCACAGAATTGGAATGCACGCATCGTTCCCAATCCCGTCACACGATTGTGAGTTTGCACGTGGGC
>JAFDDH010000254.1 GCA_019310975.1 Deltaproteobacteria bacterium
ATGAATAGACGAGTGGAGGAGTAGGAATGCGCCTGCGATTTGCGACGATGAAAAAGATTGGGCTTCTCGGTCTAGTGCTGAGCACGTCCGTGTTGATGGGCAGCAGATGCCACTTCGGTCTCGACTTGTGGGCGTTCATCGAACTCCACGCATCCGGTGGCGACAAATACGTTGGTGAATTCACGCCGATCAGCACCGAGTATGTCGGCGACGGTTTGACGAAGCACACCTTCGACACGGACGGAGGCGAAGGCCCGATCTGCATCGCCGGAACGGCCTTCTCGGCATTCACTCGCGAGGGCGATCCGCGCAAGCTCCTGATCGTCGAGCAGGGTGGCGGCGCCTGTTGGCAGGATTTCTACAACTGCAACGTGCTCTCCGAAGCTCAGGAGCCGCCCACGGCTCGGGTGGGAGTCTGGGACTTCGACTCCCCGGATAACCCCTTCGCCGACTACTCGATCGTCTATATGCCCTACTGCGACGGATCGGTCTTCTCCGGTGACAACGATGTATTCGATCCCGCATTCGGTGCGGCAATCGGGGTCCCGGAGGCGGTCGTCCGCTTCCACCGCGGTCTGCGCAACCAGACCGCCGCCATGGACCTGGCGAAGGATACATTCCCCCGCGCCCGTCGGATCACCGTGGCGGGCTCCAGCGCCGGCGGTGTCGGTGTCGCTGGCTTCGCCCCCTTCCTGGTCCGGTTCATCTTCGGGAACTTCGTGGACCTCAGCGTCTTCAACGACGCGGGCCCGGTGACAGTCAATCTGGATGCGACGGAGGACATCGTGAAGCGGGACGCCGACTGGCAGTTCGGTCAGTTCTATCCCGCGAGTTGCACTGAGTGCGACGCATTGGGGCAGGCCACGGCCATGATCGATTGGCGGTTGAAGAGGGATTCGACGATCCGTGAGGCGTTCTACGAGACGGACGGCGATCTCACAAATCGGTTCTTCCTGGATCTCCTGGATGACCCGGCCGGCTTCCGGGACCTCATCGTGACCGAGCACGGTCTGCTGAACAGCGCCTACCCGACTCGCTACAAGCGCTTCATCGTCGCCGGCGACACGTCGCACACCGCGCTTCAGAACCCCCTCTTCTACAGCCAGGATGCCAACGGCGTGCTGCTGAATGAGTGGACGGACGCATTCATTCACAGGGATTCGTCCTGGATCGACATTGTGGAGGACGCGATCATCCCCTAGCCGCACGAGTGAGCTGAATCGCTGGGCGCTTGGTCAGGCTCCGAGCTGCTGATCCGCCGGCGCATGGCCAGGGTCCAAGCGGAGACCGGGACGAACGACAGGACCGCGTACGTGCCGGGAAAGATGATGAGATCGGGTCGTCCGAGCAGACTCACGACGATCATGGTCGCGAGGGCTCCGTTCCTGTGACCAGTACCAGAGCCGCAGCCGCCGAGGTCTCGAGATTCTCGACCACGTTCTCCCATTCGCTCCCGACGATGATCAATACGGTGGCGGTCATCCCGATCGCCATGCTGCGACGAAGGGGGGCACGCACACGATCACTCGAGCCAGGCCACCGAGCACGAATCCCCATCCCGATCCCCACTGGCAGCAGAGTCACGACAAAGAGCTGCGCGATGGCGCGGCCGAGGGGCAGGCGAAGGGTCGATGCCCCCGTGTTCATGCCCGCGCCGAAGAGATCGATCCCGAGGTTGATCCAGAGCGGTATCGTCGCGAAGCAGAGAATGCTCGAGAGTGAAGTCAGGGTGACTGAGAGTGCGACATTGGCCCGGGCGAGGTAGCTGAAGACATTGGAAGTGGCACCACCCGGGCACGCGGTGATGATCACGACACCGATGGCGATCTCCGGGGGAAAGCCCGGCCAATGCGCGAATGCCAGGCCTATCGCGGGCAGCGCGATCATTTGCCCGACGAGCCCGACCACGGTCGCCCGCGGCATTTCGATCACGCGCTTGAAGTCCGCAAGCACGAGCTCCATGCCCATGCAGATCATGATCAGGAGCAGGATCACGGGGACTGCGAGGTCGTACCAATTGCCCTCGACGGCCGACCCTGCATCCATGGGCCGGATCATAGGGCGTTCAGGCTCACCGTGGCCGAGACGAATCGGAGGTCGATCTGCCTCCTACCCAATGAAGTACGCCCCAATGAAGTACGCCGACACCCCGCCCGTAATCGATCATCGCGGCATGCGTGCCAACCGCCCTAGAGGCGCAGCGCACCCACGTCCACGACTTCGGCCTCGATCAGCGGAACCGCCTCCTCGGGCAGCAGGAAGCGCCAGAAGATCATGCCGGTCCGCAGCCCGGCCGCATCGATCCAGTTCGGTACGCCCGGGTCGCGATGGGCCACGACGATCTTGAAGCTGCCGTCCTTCTCGTAGCGAACCTGGTTGCGGTTCATCGAAACGCGGCGGTACCGATAAGGAGGCGTCTGCAGACGATGATTCCAGATCACCACGTTTGCGAATCGGCAGCGCGGGAAGCGACCGCGCATGATCAATGCCTGATCGGGATCGAGCTCGTAGCGGGTCTGCAGGTAGGCGTTGTCCGCCGCCGCGTAGCCGATCTCCGTGTTGCTCTCGCTGTAGTCGGAGTTGTCGAAGCGGTTGATCTGCTTGGAAACCCACGCCGGCATCACCTCGGGCGGCAGATCCGGGAAATCGATCGTCGCGCCGCGAACGAAGTTGATCACCCGGTGGATTCCCGCGGCCACCGCTGCGTCGTCCATTGGTGTGGCCGGCCCCGGATCCTCGACCGGTTCGATCCAGAGGGGGACGTGAAACGTCGGGTCCGCAGCGACGCTGCGCTCCCATTCCCAGTAGTGACGTGTGGTGATGCTGCCCGCTCCGGGCTCGAGCCGCAGCCAGTTGCGCGCTTGTGGCTCGGGGCTCGCGATGATCTCGTAGCTGCCGTCCGCAGCGATGTCGAACTCCGTGTCGTTCAGGGTTGAAATCACGCCCTTCGAGAGATGGCCCTCCTGGGCCCCGGTCTCGACGCTGAACGAGGTGTAGCAGGCCGCGTGGACGTTGCCGCGAATGCGGTAGGTGCCCGCTGGATCGGCGATGGCGCCGTAGTAGACGGCGTCGGGGTTGTCGCCGAGTAGCTTCTTCGTCGTGCTGAGCCAGCGGTGGAAGAGCGGGCGCTTGGGATCCACCTCGTACCAGCACTGGAAGCCATGCTGGAGCGCGTTCGCGAGCAGGTTGCGGCCCGCGTTGCGTTCTTGCGGGGTGAACATGCCGCGATCAGGACCGATGTAGCCCGCCTCGATCTCGCCGAGCAGTCTGGCCAGCTCGGCGAAGGCGGCTGCGGCCGCATCACCCGACGCGACTGCCGGGGTGGTTTCGTTTCTCGGGCCGCTGTCGTCCATGGGGCTCTCCGTTTCAAGGGCTCTCCGTTTCAAGGGCTCTCCATTTCAAGGGCTCTCCATTTCAAGGGCTCTCCATTTCAAGGGCTCTCCGTTTCAAGAAGGCGCCCACCCGGAGGGCGCGAGCCCGTCTGGCGAGTCAGTGCAGCGATTCTACATCCACGTGCACACGAGTGAAAGCTCTGCATCAGCGATCCAGATCGAGGGTGGCTCGCGCCAGCAGCCCGTTGTAGGTGTCGTAGGCCCTGACCGAGAGATGCTTGAGCCAGAGCGTCGCGCGCTCCCAACCGAGGTACACCACTGGCCGGCCGCGCTCGATGGAGCGCACGCTGATCCGTGCGACCTTCTCGGGCTTCAGTCCGATGAAATGGGGCGCGCCACGGACCGTCTCCAGAAAGCGCTCGTCGCGCACACCGCCACGCTCGAAGAGCTCCGTGCGTACGAAGCCCGGACACACCACGGTCACTCCGACCCCGCGGCCACGAATTTCGGCTCGCAGGGCCTCGCACCAGGCGAGTAGACCCGCTTTCGTCAGGCCGTAGGCGGCCGTCCCGGGTGCAGTGACGAGGCCGTTGAGTGACGCGGTGAACGCGAGGTGCCCGCTCCCGCGCTCCAGCATCGCTGGAAGCAGATGATGTACCAGTCGCAGTGGCGCCCAGAGATTTACGCTCGCCTGGAAATGGTAATCCGGCCAGTCGAGCTGAATGATCTGTGATGCAACCATCACACCCGCGTTGTTGTGGAGGACGTCGACCCGACCAGCATGGTCCAACGCTTCACCGGCGAGCCGGTCTACCGCGCTGAGGTCCGAGAGATCAGCTTCGATGGTGAAGGCCTCGACGCCATGCTCGCCGACCAGCCGCCTGGTCTGTGCGAGGCCGTCACTGTCGACGTCGGTGATCAGAAGCCGCGCACCGCGCTTCGCGTACTCCAGAGCGCACGCGCGCCCGATCCCAGCGGCGGCGCCGGTCAGCAGCACCACTTTGCTTCGCAGGTCCATCCGCGGCATGACTCCCCCCGGCACTGCAGGGATCAATCGGTGGGCAGGCTCGACTGTCGCCGCGGCTGAACGGCGAAGAACCATGTATCGCCCGATGCGGCCATCTCGCCGCGTAGCGGCGCACCGTATTTGCGCTGCACCTCGGCCCCGATCGCTGCGAGCAGCGGGCGGTCGTCCAGGATCCGAACCAGCTGGCGCTCGTATCGCTTGCCGTCGACCCGGATCACGGCACGACCATCCTCGACTGCTTGCGCGGGCCACTGCTTCCAGATCTTGCCGACCGTCGAGTTCATATAACCGCTGGCGACGTACAGCTTCTTGTCGTGCACCTGTAGCCAGGTCGTGCGTGATCGTGGCGGCTCGACCAATTGGAGCTCCATCTCCATGATGTCGCGCGCGAACGTCCAATCCGGTTCACCAATGACCAGCTCACCCGCTTGGAGGGGGCCACCCGGAAGGAGACCGCGCGGTCCGTCCCCGAAACGCGCGCCGATCACCACCGCAACCACCAAGAGCACCAGGACGCCAACTATGCCGCCCAGATACGTCAGGATTCCCATCGAAGCCCCCTGTCGTTCTTCGCTGTGGACTCACGATCATTCTCGCCTAGCGGAACCGCGCTGTCACGTTGTCTGTTAACCTCATCGGCCCAGACATACCATTCCTGGGGACTTGGCGGCGACTCGGGGACGGGGGGAAAGATCGGGCACTTCGTAGCGCCGCCCGGCGGCATCAAGCACCCGAGCGGAAAGCCGGCCTTCGGGATGCGGCAATGGTGCCTGGTGCGCTTTCCCAAGCGCTCGATCTACTACTGGCTCCACCACAGCAACGAAGGCCAGATGAGCCCCTTCAAGACGCATATCGGCTATCCCATCGAGACCGAAAAGCCCGGCCGTGCGTATCAGAGCGCGAAGGTGGAATCGGCGGAGTTCAAGGACGGGCGGCGGCGGCTGGAGCGTGCCGTGATCGCCTTCCAGCGCTACGACGGCCGCACGGATCGCTTCTCGATGGAGGTCGTGAGCCAGCCGCTCTACATGCAGGGAGGCGGATATTGGTCGGGCTTCGACGATGGGCTGGGTCGAGGCATCTATCGCGGCGAGGATCACGTCGAGGGTGGGGTCTGGGATGTCTCCCATCCGACGCGAGTGCGGGATCGCCGGACCCTATCCCGGAATCGAGGAGCCCGACTAGGAGTCTGCTTCGCGATGCGCGCGGATGATTCGCACACAGCCGAGTGAAACGCACATTTCCAGGCCTCCTCCTTCCGCCTACGCTAAGCAGTCGAATCCCGCTTTCGAGCCGCGCCCGGGAGCAGCTCCGCTCGGCGAGCCGAGCTGCGCCAGAGAGAGCGAAAGTCATAGTCAGGGTTGGGCCGCGCTCGAAATCCCGGGAAAAAGCGAAAGGGCGACGGGTATGGGACAGCTGGATGGGAAGATCGCCGTCATCACGGGTGGTGGCAGTGGGATCGGGCTCGCGATCGCAGAGCGATTCGCATCCGAAGGCGCCCAGCTGGTGCTCGTCGGTCGCCGCAAGCCTGTACTGGACGAAGCGGCCGAGAAGATCGGCCACGGCGCCTATGGTGTATCGGTCGACGTCAGTGACGACGAGAGGGTTCGCGCTTTCTTCGACACGCTCGATCGGGTCGATATTCTCTGCACCTGCGCGGGCAAGGCCGTCTTCGGCGCGGTCGACGAAACCCCTCCGAGTGCGATTCGCGAGCTCTTCGATGGGCGCTTCTTCGGCCAGCTCTCGGCCTGTTACAACGCCATCCCCAAGATGCCCGAAGGCGGTGTCATTCTGCTCTGCTCCGGCATTGCGGACGCCGCGCACGTGAAGAATTACTCCGGCGGATCGGCACTCTGTGGCGCGGTGAACGCCATGGGGAAGAACCTCGCAGTCGAGCTCGGCCCGCGTGGCATCCGGGTCAATATCCTCTCCCCTGGCTTCATCGGGGGTACGACCATCGACTTCAACCTGGAGCGGGACGAGATGATCGAGTTCGTGAAGCGTTCCATCGATAGTACGCCGCTCGGGCATCCTGGAGAGCCGAGACATATGGCGGATGCCGCACTCTTCCTCGCCACGTGCGAGTTCGTATCCGGACAGGTGGTGGAGGTGGACGGCGGCTGGACGGCCACCTGATCTGCCCACGATCGGCGTTCGAAGATCGTGGATCCCTTCACACGGCCAGGCCGACCGAGAAAAAGCTCGTTTTGGCTGATACAAGAAGAGACGAAGAGACAAAGGAAAGGAAGCTCCAGATGAAGCTCGGTCTGCTTGCGGGCTATTCGCCCGCCACCATGTCCGTCCCGATGGACGCAATCAAGGAGGCCGAATCGCTCGGCTTCTCCTCCGTATGGACCGCTGAGGCATGGGGCTCGGACGCCGTTACACCGGCCGCATGGATCCTTGCGCAGACCGA
>JAFDDH010000080.1 GCA_019310975.1 Deltaproteobacteria bacterium
GGTAGACCTGGATGTGACGGTAGGGCCGCTTCGTCTTGGGGTTCGTGACCACGTGATCGTTGGTCAGGATCTTGCCACCCCCCGTGATCACGCTGCCCGTGCCGGTGCTGCCCTGGCCCGTCCCGTCGAAGCCAAAGATCACGACTACCGAGGGGGCCGCGTCGCGATAGACATTGGCGGCGGAAAAGCTTGCCGGGCTCTCGGGAGCGGCCAGGACGGCGCCCATGAGTCCGATGGCCAAGATCGTTGTGCGTCGTCGGAGTCTTCCCATCCTGCTGTCGCCTCGCTGGCACGGGAGTCGGTCGGGCCGGATCTGTCTGGCTGCCGAAATGGTCTCGCAGGTCAGTGCCGCGCGGCCCCACCAGGGTTCCGCGCGTGCTCGCACAGCGGATTGCACGGCAGAGGACCTTCATGAATGATCCCGGCATGAATGATCCGGGCCGATATGGACTGACCCTTTGTCAAGGCTCGACGAGCACCTTGCTCTGGGTCGTGGGCTGCTTCAGCGCCTCGAAGGCGGATGGCAGCCCCGCGAGGTCGACCACGTCGGTCACCATCGCGGAGGCATCCACACGACCGGCCTCCAGCATGTCGAGGGTCAGCCTCCAATCCCGCTGGTGGTAGCCCAGCACGAAGTGGAACGAGAGCTCCTTCAGGATGCCCGCCATCGGAAAGATCGTGTCGGACTCCATGCACACGCCGGCCACGATGACGCGCGAGCGCGAGCCCGCAAGGGTTCCGCACTGCATCAGCATCCCCGGCAAGCCGACGCACTCGAAGACGACGTCCGGCGGGCCACCGGCATGATCGGCGAAGGCGCTGGCCACGTCGCTCCCGCCATCCACGACGCTGGTGGCGCCGAGCTTGGCTGCCATTTCGCGCCGGGCCTCCGAGAGCTCGCTCACCACTACGCTGCGCACACCGAAGAAGCGCGCCCACAGCGTAACGGCCAGACCAACGGGTCCGGCGCCGATGACGAGTACGCTCTCGCCGCGCGTGAGGTGCGCTGCGTTGACTGCGTTGAGTCCAACGGCGAGCGGCTCGACAAGGGCGCCGATTCGAAAGTCGAGCGAGTCCGGCAGACGCATCGTCTCCTGCGAGCCGACGCGCACGTACTCCGCATATGCGCCGGGAATGGCGCCGAGACCCGTCCCCTGCAGGCTCTCGCAGTGCATGATGTCGCCGGTCAGGCAGGCCGCGCAGCCCCCGCATCCGATGCACGGCATGGCTGTGACGCGATCCCCCACCGCGAAGTCGCCGACTGCGTCGGGCCCGACCTCTACGACTTCGCCCGAGAACTCGTGTCCCATCACGCAGCCGGGCGGCAGTCCCATCGCCGCGTCGGCGACATGCAGATCCGAGCCGCAGATGCCGCAGCATCCCACACGTAGAACGAGATCCGTCGGCTCGGGATTCGGCTCGGGGACGTCCTCGACCACGAGGCGCTGGCCGGGTCCCTTGAAGACTGCTGCCTGCATGTGCTCTCCCTAATCATGCCTCGCCCACCGGGCGGGGACGGCCACAGAGTGGCCGTTGAAGCTTGGATTCTACAACGCCTGGACTCACGCTACCCTGGCCGCAGCAGCGTCCCAGAAGCCAACTGAAGGAGATCGCCATGCGTGCGGCCGTGCTCGAAGCGGGGGGCTCCCCGATGAAGATCGATGTCATCCAGATCGAGGATCCGGGACCGGGGCAGATCCGCGTGGCAGTCAAGTACTGCGGCTGCTGCCACTCCGACCTGAGCATCGCCGAGGGCAGCTTCCCGGCGCCAACACCGATCGTGCTGGGGCACGAGGCCTCGGGCATCGTGGATGAGGTGGGTGCCGGGGTGGAGAACCTCGCACCCGGCGACACCACGTGGTGCTGACTCCGGCTCCGCCCTGCGGCACCTGCTACTGGTGCGTGCGCGGCGAGGCCAGCAGCTGTGTGAACTCCAGCGCGATCATGACCAGCCAATTCCCCGACGGCAGCACCGGCTTGTCGCGCGGAGATGAGGTCGTCTACCGCGGGGTCGGTGTGGCCGGCTTCGCCGAGTATGTGCTCACCCAGGCGACCGGGGCGGTCAAGATCCCCGACGATATCCCGCTCGAGGTCGCCTGCGTGGTGGGCTGTGCGGTGCAGACGGGTGTGGGCGCGGTTCTCAACACCGCGCGGGTGGTGGAGGGCGCCAGCGTGCTGGTGATGGGGCTTGGCGGCATCGGTCTCTCGGTCGTACAGGGAGCCCGGCTCGCCTCGGCGTCGCGGGTCATCGTCTCCGACCCCGTCGCGCAGCGCCGCGAGGTGGCCGGCAGCCTGGGCGCCACCGACTTCATCGATCCGTTGTCCGAGGACGTGGTCGAGAAGGCGCGTCAGCTTACGGGTGGCATCGGGGTCGATTACGCGTTCGAGTGCGCGGGTCGTGCGGAGCTGATCTCCGTCGGCGTGAACGCCGCGCGCAACCGCGGCACCATCACCTGCGTGGGGGCGCCGCCCATAACCCAGAACATCGAGATCGCGCCCGCCTCGCTCTTCGTGGTCTCGGAGAAGAAGCTCCTCGGCACTCTGCTCGGTAGCTCGAACTCCCTGCACGAGATCCCGCGGCTGATCGGTCTCTACACGGCGGGCCGCCTCGACCTCGAGTCGTTGATCACCGCGCGCCGGCCGCTCGAGGAGATCAACGAGGCGATGGAAGATCTCACGGCGAGCCGCGGGATCCGCACTGTGCTCGAGATCTGATCCGCGAGATCCGCCATACTGAGTTGTGGGTTCGGGTCCACGTGCCGTGCAGGCCCCACCTCCATCGAATTGGGCTCTGCGGTCAGGGAATCCAGAGGATTCCCGATTCAGGCCTCCGTGCAGACGAGCCCATACACCACGCCTGCCGTGCGCAGGGGTCCGCGGCCGCGCTCGTCTGTCCAGCGCGCCTCGAGCTCGTCGACCCGCGACGAGACTTCCAGTGCGCGGGTGCTCGCCTGGCTGTCGGAGACGACGCGAAGCGGTCCGCGCAGGTTGTCGAAGCTGCGCTGCCGGATACGAATTTCAATCGCCTTGGCGAGCGCACGGCGTCCGTCACGCAGGGCGGCGGCGTCCTGCCCTCCGGGCCGCCGCGTCGGACCGCCGACACCGTGAACGCAGAGCTGGCCGGCCGCGTTCGGCACGTCGAGCAGCCAGGCGGGCTGGCCGGCCGGGGCCGCCACGGGTACCGGAAGGTCTGCGGGGCAGGCGAGGGCGAAGACTTCCCGGAGCGGACGCCCTGCGTAGCCGGCGCCATCCGGGCCCACCGAGAGCGCGACGATGCGGCTGCGCTGCAGGATGCCGCGCGTCTCCTGTAGGCTCCACTCATCGGAGCCGCGCCCGTGGAGGTGCAGCTCGCTCACGACGCGCACGCCGAGCCAGGCCGCCGCCAAGCCCTCGAGAGCCGCCCGCCGCGCTTGGCGAATCGCGTCACCGGGATCGAGGGTCGGTCCAGAGAAGCCTACCGCGCAGCCGGCCGGCGGCCGCCTCGCCCAGGCCGGCGGAGGCCACTGCGGTGGGCGTTCGGGTGCCGACATCACACACGCGAGCAGGGCTCCGGCCAGCAGCGGCGCGGAGCCCGGTAGGATGAGAAGCGGCCGTCTCGGCCGATTCACTGCGTGACTTCGTCCAGCTCCCTGAACGACGAATCGGCCCGCTCCTTGACCGCCCTGCGAATCGTCTCGGAGAGGTCCGTCATGCTCTTCAGCGAGTCCTCGAAGGTGTCGATGTCGAGGGCCACCAGTGTGAACATCGTGCCGTCGTGGGCGACCCAGGTGTCCTGCATCGCCGTGCCACTGAGCGTCATATTGGTGATCTGTTTGCTCACGTCTTCGACGTACTGCTCATCGGCGGCGGCGATCAGGAACTCGTCGCCGCCCGTGGTGGTGGCCTGGTAGTCCTTCAGCATGGACTTGACCTTCACTTGTAGGCTGCGCGCGATTTCCGTTCGCGCGCGACCGATGGCCGCGTTTCGGGCCAATGAGATGTTCTTCGTGCCCCCGGCCGAGCCCACGCCGCAGATGCGTGCGCCGTCGTCGTCACCCCAATAGGCGCTGCAGCTCTGCAGCACCCAGTCCGGGGCGTCGGCCAGGACGCTGCTGTCGGGCATCACTGGCCCGGGCATTCCAGCACAGGCGAGGGCGAAGGTGCTGGCGAAAGCGAGTCCCAGGGCACCCCCTGTCGACTTCCTGATCGATTCGCGCATGTTGGCTCCATTCCCTTCGTGGTGGCGGCTTCCCGCCGGTTTCGGTGCGGCCTCGATGTCTCTGGGGATCGTCGGAAGGGATCCCGTGCAGGAGGCTTGTCCGTCAATCGAGCGAGCCATCGGACGATCGCCCTGCGGCCCGCTCCCGCATGTCGACCCGTGCTGCGAGACCCTTGCATCGGGTCGTCGGATGGGTGCCCGCATGGCGGACAGCGGTTCCTCCGCAGTGGCGAATCGGAACCGACGGGCGCTCCGGCATCACACACCGGGCATCACAATGCTTCGCGGCGAGCGCGGCCGCCGTGTTGCGCGAAGGGAGTCGGCGGATGACCCGCAAGAGGGGGCGACTTTGCTCTGTGCTGCTGCTGCTCGGTCTGCTGGCTACACCGGGTGCCGCCCACGCCAGGCCCGAGTGGGTGGTGCGAGGCGGGCTATCCAGCGAGTACCCGCGCGAGCGCTTCGTAACCGGTTACGGGGTTGCGTCCGGCAGCGGAGCACTGGCCCGTGCCAAGCAGGAAGCCGCCGCCGATCTGGCGCGAAAGCTCTCGGTGCGCATCGAGAGCGAGCTCAGTGACGTGAGCCGCGAACACCAGGGCCACTACAGCTATCGACTGGCAGCGATGACGCGCTCCACCACAGATGTACGGCTCACCGGCTTGCACTACGCCGAGCCCCACAAGCGCTGGGGCAAGACCCACGTCCTTGCATGGGTCGATCGGACCGCCGCCACGCGGGTGCGACTGGCGGAGCGCGACCGCGCCCTGGGTGAGGTGCGCGCCTGTCTTGCGGCGGGCGAGGCGGCGCGCGAGGCCGGCCGCAAGCGCGTCGCCCTCGAGACCTTCGAGGACTGCCGCCGACCGGTCGCCGAGGCACTCCAGCACCAGGCGGTCGCACGTGCGCTGCGTCCGGCGCTGGCGGGCGAAGGGGACGCCCTCTTGACGTTGATCGGCGCGGCACGCCGGCTCGATGGCGAAATCGATGCGATGCTCACCGGTCCCTCGCGCGATCTCGCGCGGGCGACTGACGCGATGGCGCTGCAGCTGGCCCGCCAGGGCGTCTCCACGCGGAGCCGACTGATGATCTCGCACTGGAACTACGGTGCCACGAATCTCTCGAGCAGCTTCGGGCGCCAGGCGGGGCTCGAACTCGAACGGGCCCTCGCGCGTACGGCGGCGGACCGTGACGCCCTCCACTCCGATGTGCTCGCGCCAGACATCGCCATCACAGGCGTCTACCTCGAGTCGGGTGCTGAGCTGCGCCTGTGCGCGACGGCGCGCGAGATCGTGAGCGGACGCCTGGTGGCCAGCGCGGAGGCGCGTATGCCCGTCTCCGCCGTGCCCGAGCGGCTGCAGCTCCGGCCGCCGAACTTCGACGCCGCGCTGCGCGACCTGCACATCCTCGCGGAGGCCCCCGTGCCCGAGAGCGATCTGCAGCTGGCGGTCTGGACCGACAAGGGCCGCGGTGGCGTGCTCTACACCGAGCACGAGGAGCTCACGCTCTTCATGAAGGTGAATCAGCCCGCTTGGGTGCGCCTCCTCTACGTCCTGCAGGGGGGTGTCCAGGTCCCCATCGACCAGGCGTTTCGCATCGATTCAGGGCGCGTGGGCCAGGTGGTCGAGTACCCGCAGCGCTTCGAGGTGGTGGCGCCCTTCGGCGTCGAAATGATCCACGCCACCGCGTTCACCACGAAGCCGGACCGACTGCTCACGCGCGAGCGCGAGATCGACGGTGTGCACTACGAAGTGATCGCCGAGGGCCTGGACGCCGTCGTGCGTACCCGCGGCCTCGCCCTCCTGGCCGACGAGCCGATCGCCGAGTCCACGGTCACCGTCACCACGACGCAGTCCGGCTGGCGCTGATCCGTCCAGCGGATCCGTGCCGGGAAGCCCGGCTGCGCCTCTAGACGGCTTCTCGCTCGACGATCTCCGAGACGATCATGCCCGCGTCCTCGTCCGCGCTGCCATCGCTGACCGGAAGGTGCATGATCAGCTGCTCGAGCTCGTCCTGGTTGTTCTCGTCGTTCGCTTCGAAGCGCAGCACCAGGCCGTTCTCGCCGTCGTCGCGCAGCACGTGGGCATGCACCACCATGGGCTCACTGCGGGAGCCGGTGTGGAGCGCGAGCTGGAGTCGATCGCCCACTGCCAGGCTCGGGTTGGGGTCGACACGCATTCCGCCCTTCGAGATATCGCGCCCGAGGAGCACGCGCGTGGCCTCTTCGCCCAGGGCGACGATGCGCTTGTCGTAGGCGCGGCGGTGGACGAGTCGCCGCTCCGCGGGACCCACCTCGGTATCCAGGGTGGGTGTCGTCTCCGCGGCCTGATCCGGCTCGTGTGTCTCGGGAAGGGTCGCGCGCACTCTGGTGGGCGGGTCCGAATGTGCTTCGGGCGTGGCCCTCAGGGCCAGTTGTGGTGCCACCGCCGGACCACCTCGATGTGCGTCGAGCACGGCCTGCAGCTGCACGGCCAGATTCGCGGAGAGCTCATTGAAGCGGACCGCCATCACATGGATGCCCGGGTCGGTGCTGGCGGCGGGGCCGCTGCGCACCACGGTTCCTCGAATCCGGATCGGTTTCCTGAGCGGGGCGAGCGCGGGCACGCTCACCTTGATGCGACGACCGCGTGCCACCGGGGTGCGGCTGAGGAGTCGGCAGCCACGCAGCGAGAGATCCGTCAGCGTTGCGGGTTGGCGCAGCCAGCCGGCGCGGAAGCGGACGTCGGCGCCGACCGTCACACGCTCGCGGCGGCGGCGCTCAGGACCACGGTAGAGGGCATGGAGGATCAGCAGGCGCAGGGCAGCCGGGTAGACTGGCCGGCACACGATCAGGTCGACCCGCATGCGGCGCAGGTGCGAGCGGAGGGTCTTCGAGTCGCCTGCCAGCACCGTGATCAGGGTCGGCTTGGGTCCGACGACCGGCGGGCGGAAGTGCAGGATGCGCCGTGGGCTGGCGATGATCACGTCCCAGCCGACGGTGCGCTCGCGGGGCTCGCAGGCGCCGAGTCGCTCGATGAACCCGGCGCCCAGCTCCTCGAGGAGCCGGCGCACGTCCGAGAGCTCGCCATCGTGCTGGAGAAGAACAGAGGGACTGGAAGGATTCGCGTTCACGGTGTACCCCTGCGGCCGCGACACGCGGCCGCTATGGACGAATCGACTGGGTGAGCATTCGTCTGTAGGGCTTCAGCGGATCGGGGTCGATGTCGCAGTCGAAAGTCCCCGGGGCTGGGGTGGGCCGGTTCATCCGGTGGACGACGCCCCTCCGGGATGGCTTGTGGCGATGGAGGGAAACCATGCGGGAAGATCTCGAGGTGGCGCCGGGGCTTGTGATCCCGGCGGGTGAGATCGAGGAGAGTGCCAGCCGCTCCTCGGGTCCCGGCGGTCAGAATGTCAACAAGACGAGCACGCGCGTCTCGCTGCGCTGGAACCTCGAGCGCAGTGCAGTGCTCGACGATGAACTTCGCAGTCGGCTACTCCGACGGCTCGGTCCGCGGCTCGCGGCAGGCAGCGATCTCGTCGTGCACGCAGATCGGCATCGCAGCCGTGCGCGCAACCTGGACGCTGCGCGGCGAAGAATGGTCGAGCTCATCACGCAGGCGCTGGAAGACCCGCGTCCGCGCCGTGCGACGCGTCCGACGCGCGCGTCGGTCGAACGACGCATGGAGGCGAAGCGGAAGCGGTCCGGCGTGAAACGGAAACGTGGCTCCGTCCACGATGATGATTGAAGAGAGGGCCCTGAAGGATTCCGGCCGAGATGGATTCAGACCGCCGCCATTCTGCAACCCGGCGGTCGCGTGGAGAATTTCAGCAATCGGGTCTGCGATGCGGATGGCGCCGGTGAACGGCCGGATGGTGTCGAGCAGGTCTGCGAGCCATTGGGCTGAGCGGCACGTCATTCGGATCAGGTGGACCCGACCTCGCGTGCGGTCACCGATGGATCTTGGTCGTTCGAGTCACGAACGTGTTGGGACACACACGGGGGTGGCTGGTAGGCGATTCGACTCCGAGTCAGACAAAATCGATCCAATCAAGTAGAAAAGGCTGGCATGGGGCATGCGTCCTGGCCCGCACTCACGCTATACCGGAGCGCGTGGTACGTCTCTGCCTTCATCGGTCCACCGGACGCTTCACCGGGCTACTCGAGCCCGGCGGCCAGATGGGGACTTTGGGCGGTGGGCATGCCACGGGACGGCATTGTGACCATCCAGGTCGCACTGCCGTATTCGCACGGAAACGAGAAGCCGGGCAGCGTCACCCAGCAGCGCCTGGCGGAGTCGTGATCCGATCGAGCTCAGCACGTCTCGCACTCGTACCCGATCGATGTGTTTCGGATACGACAAGGAATCGATGGCGAGGCACATCGCGACGGCTGACGTTCGAGTGGGTCACGGTGGTAGGGGCCTCGCTCCTCCCCGCCAGGCTGTCGACCTCCCGGCCATTGGAGAGGGAATGGCACTCAGGAAGGCAAGCAGAAAAAAGAAGAAGGCAAGAGCGAAGGCGAAGAAGGGAACCTGGGGCGGCCGACGCCCGGGCGCGGGTCGTCCAAAGGGGTCGGGCAAGGGCCCGTCGCCGAACTCGCGCCGCAATCGCGTGGCCGTGATGCTCACCGACGCAGAGCTCAAGACACTGCGTGGTGTGGCTCGGAAGCGGGGCATCCCGGTCTCCACAGCGGCGTACCGCTTCATCGCCAAGTCTCTGGGCCGCTAGAGCCGGAGATGCAATGTTGGAGGGCGGGGCCCGGCGGGCCCCGCCCCACCAGCTGGCCGCTCCGCCGACCGGCAGCGGCACGCCGGCCCCACCCCCTCATTGACAGTGAAATGACGGTCGAGCGGGCGAGCGGGCGGAATTCTCGGGTATCCGATCGTGTGGGGTAGTATTCCCGCGAGCTTCTGGGGTGCACCGAGCTGTCGGGCTGGATCCGATCATTGGTGGGACGAAACAAGGAGCGGGCGATTCGGTCTGCCGTGGTGGAGTTGCTCGTCCTCGAAGGCGTCGATGCCGGTGAGCAATTCACAGTGGACGGGGACGAGGTGCTCATCGGTCGCCGCCTGCCGGCCAGCGCGAAGGCGCGCGGAATCCTGCTGAAGGATCCCACTGTCTCCTCCAAGCAGGCTGTGATTCGGCGCAAGGGTAACGAGCTCGTCATCCAGCACGTCGCGGGAGCGACCAATCCGACGTTGGTGGACGGTCGGCCCGCGCAGGGCGATCCACTGCGAGTCGGTACGCGCGTACAGATCGGTCGCGTAGAGATGGAGGTGCGCGCAAGCGAGGGGATGGCGATCAGCGACCTTACTCAGGTCTTCTCCCAGCCCGACGATGACGAGACGACGGAAGTGAGGCCCGTGGTTTCACAAATAGGCCAGCTGGTCTGGGTACGCGGTGCAGAGGCCGCGGCGGATCGGAGCTTTCCAATCTGGTCGACGCGCACGAGCCTGGGGCGTTCGCGGGACCGTGACATCCAGATTCCAGACATCGGCGTCTCACGCAAACACGCCGAGCTGCGGATGGAGGGCGGAAGCCTCGTCCTCGTACACCAGAGCCAGGTCAATCCCACGCTGCTCAACGGCAGTGAGGTGCTGGATCGCGAGTATGTGAGTGATGGCGACACGATCCAGCTCGCCGACTCGGTGGAGCTACGCGTGGAACTGCGTCATCCAGGGCGGAGCAAGACCGAGGAGACGCATGCCGATGCGCATCGTCGCAGTCTGAAACAGAAGATGGAGCAGCGGATCGCCCTCGACGACGAAATCGAGCAGCGCTTCAGCGTGCAGGGGAGCTTTCTCGATGTCGATGTCGTCAACTCCTACGGGATGAAGGCGGAGACCAGTCGAGCTGATCGCATCGTCGTTTCCTTCGAACGCTTCCGTGCCTTCGTGGGCGGTGTAGTGGTGGAGTACGGCGGCTTTGTACTCAACAGCAATGGCGACGAGCTGATGTGCTACTTCGAGTCGACCCTGGATGCGGTGCGGGCTGGCTCCCAGATTCTGATGCGACTCGATGGCTTCAACGGCGAGCAGAACGTCCTGCCCGTGCCCTTCCGCTTTCGCCTCGGCATCCATACCGGCGAGTCGCTGGTGGATCTCGATCAGGGTGTGGCCTACAGCCCGGTCCTGGATGTGGCGGGGCACCTGCAGAAGCTGGCGGATGAGAACGCTCTCCTGATCTCCGATCAGACCTTGCGGGCGTTGCCGGCAGGGTTGCCCTTCGAGCGCGCTGGGGTCATGGAGCAGGAGGGGTTCGCGTATTATCGGTTGGTTGGGGTGGTCGAGTAGATCCGGTTGGTTTTGTGGCGGTGCCAGGGCGGATGGTGAGTGGGCGGGATGGCCGCTTGGCGCGAATGGCTCGCTGCGCTGCGCTTTATTTCGCGCCAAGCGGCCATCCCGCCCACCCGAGGACGTTGTGTACCGGGTCGGTGCGGAGCCCGTTAGTTCGTGGTGGGGGGGAGCAGGGCGGTCAGCTCGTCCGTGAAGCGGGCCTGGTCTGCGGCCAGGCTGGCGTCGGAGAGGCGGGGCGTGATCTCGACTCGGCGCCAGTAGCGGTAGCACTCGTTGCTGCGCTCGGGACAGCTGCGCGGTGGGCGCGAGTAGGAGGCCGCGGAGAGCACGAGGAGCCGCTCGAGATCGCTGCGGTCGCGCTCACTCAGCGCCCAGTCGGAGATCAGGTAGAGCATGATTGCCATCGGGCGTCGCTGAGAGACACGCATATTGGTCAGGTAGGGGTTGCGGCGCGCGCGCGGGTCCGCGTGGCCGCGTAGCTCGATCGACTCGAGACTCTGCCAGACCAGCGGCCGGCTGCGAAGTGCGCGCAGCGTCGCGTCGATCGCCAGGTGGAGCCTGCGAATCCCCTCCTCGTTGAGCTCGACCCGATCCGACTGGTCGAAGAACGAATCGCCCAGGGTGATGGTGCCCGAGAGACAGTCGGGCGCGATCCCCTCGGCCTGCAGGACCGGGTCGTCGCAGAGCATCTGCATGGCTTCGCGCCAATGACGGGGCAGCTCGGTCTGCTCGGCGATCAGGTCGCGCAGCGCCTCGTCGCGATCGCTCTTCTCCTCGGGTCGCGGAGGCGCATTGGGCGCGGCGGCGATCAGGACGAAGATCGCGGCCAGCCCGGCGCCCAGATAGGCGATGGGGGAGAGAAGATCCCAGCTGCCACTCGAGCGATCGGAGCGATGACGTCCCTCACGCCGCACGTCTCACTCCCTACCGATCAAGCGCCAGGCGCGAGGCCGTTTCTTGTTCTTCCCGTTGCCATCCGCTTCGGCGACGCTGTCGGCTGCCGGCTCGTCACCATCCGCTGCCGACGCGTGGTCGGCCTCGGCCAGGACCAAGCGCGAGCCGAGCAGGCCCGAGAGCGTCATTTCCTCAACGCCGGAGGCAGTGAGTTCGGGCTCGGGATCGTCGTCCACTTCGAGCTCGTGCATGGTCTGTGCGGACTCGAGCAGCCGGCGCTGGTGCTCGAGCGCTTCCCCGGAATCGCCGCCGATGCGCGCGTAGGGGTCGGGTCCCAGCCGCTTGCCGACCTGCGGCGGATCGATCGCGGCTGAGCCTGCGTGTACCGAGGTCTTTGCCGCCGCCGCGGCCGCCGCCGCCATCACCTTGGTCGCGCTGCGCGCGCGCTTGCCGCGCGACCTCCTCGGCTTCGCCTTCGTTTTCGTCTTTGTCTCGGATGGGGCGGTCTCGGATGGGGCGCTCGTGCTCGTGGGTGGTGAGGTCGCCTCCTCGATTTCGTCGACCGGTGCCGGTGCGATGGGGATTGGCGTCGCCACCGGCGCTGTCGGGGCGGGGTGCTCGACAGGGGCCGAGCTCGCGAGGTCCGGCAGAGGCTCCGCTGACGCTTCGACTGGCTGCGGGTCCGGGTCCGGCGAGGGCGTCTCGACCGGCGCTGGGGTCGGGCGTTCGAGGGTCGTCCAACTGACGCCTGGGGGTGACTCGGGTGTGGTACGCACCAAGTGGGCGGAGCGATCGAGTCTCTCGACCGACTCCGTGGTGCGGTTCAGGTGACGACCCAGCTCCGAGTGGGAGGCGCGCATCCGGCGGCCCTCCTCGTGGATCTCGGAGCGCAGCGCGTCCATCGTCTTGTCCACGGTCTGGGCGCGGTCGCCGAACTGCACCAGCGCTCGAGTGATCTCCGCCGAGCGTTCTTCGAGCTGTGTGAGGCTCGTGCGCACGGGTCGGACCGCGCCGCCGAGCCAATCGCCCAGGGCCACGACCTCATCACGCACGCGTTCGAGCGCGGTGTGCATTTCGCGCGTCGTGCCCTCTGCAGCGCGCACCGGCAACGCCATCCGGCCGATGGTCTCGTTGCTCTCGGTGATGGTCTCGCGCAGCCGGCCCACCGTATGACTCAGCGCTTCGTCTACATTGCGCAACGAGCGGTCCAGGTTTTCGCCGAGGCCCGTGCTCAGCAGCTCGAGGGTGGTGCGGATCTCGCCCAGGCTGGAGTCGATGAAGTCGCGCTGCTCGGTCATTGCGGCGGTGGCGTGGTCGAGCGAGCTGCGAATGCCCTCGGCGCTGCGTGAGACCACTTCCTGGGTGGATTCCATGCTGCCCGCTGTCGCCTGCAACGAGCCACCGGTCTCGCGCAGGTGCTCGAGCACCGGAGTCATGTCGCTGGATGTCTCCGAGAGCGATCGTGCGGCGTCCCGGACTGAGGCGGCGGTCTGCTCGAGCACCTGGGATACACGGGTGTGGGCCTCGGAGTTGGCCGCCATCTGCTCGAAGGCTTCGGCGAGTCCGCCGGTGACTGCGCCCTGATGATCCACCGCGCGCGCGAGCGTCAGCTGCAGCTGCTGTAGATGCTCCTCCACACCGCGCTGGACCTGGAGCGAGAGCTCGCGAACGACCGTCTGCAGCGCGCCGCGTTGTTCTTCGGAGACGAGCTGGGCCGCGCTGGCGCTGGAGTGCTCGATCCGTGAGAGCCCGCGATCCATCCGTTCACCCAGATCCGTGGTGAATCGAGTCAGCTCGGCGCCCAGTCCCGCCAGTGCGTCGCGCTGGGCGTTGGCCGAGAGGTTCGCCAGCTCGCCCGCCGAGACCGCGCCGTAAGCGCGCTCCACCCAATGGTCCAGGGACTCGGCGTAACGCTCGAAGCCGCCCTCCATTACGCGCCCGCCGAGCGCCGACACGATCGCCATCAGCAGACCCCATAGCGAGGTACGCAGCGCCAGTCCGATCTGATCGGCGAGCAGCGTAGTCGAGGCGGCGGCACCGGCGACATCCGTGCTACCGGCGCCGGTGCTGGTCACGGCGGCTGTCAGACCAATGAAGGTTCCGAGCACGCCGATGGCAAGAAAGAGCCCGGGCAGGACCGGCAGCAGGCTGCTTCGGACTCCGGTCGGCAAGAGCGGGCGCTGGTCGAAGATGTCCAGCAGCCGAATCGGCGCACGCTCGCGGGGCCCGTCCGTCTGAGAAGCCTGCCAGCGATACAGAAACTCCTCCCACTGCCAGGCCAGGGGCGAGCTCGCGAAGGCGCGCGTGATTTCGCGCCGATGCTCCTCGCCCGGGCGGTCGTCCATATGGCATGCATCCCGCACCGCGCGATCGAGCAGTGCCGTCCTCACCAGCCGCAACAGAAGTGGGAGATAGATCACAGCGAACGCCAGCAGGCCGGCCGCGAGCACGAACAGAATCGCGATCTGCGTGGTGGGGTCGGCGGCCCAGAGCAGCTGGGAGAGCAAGGGGTTGGACGGATCGAGGTCTGATTCCACGTGGGGGCTCCGAGCGCCGGGGGGGCGCGACTCGAAAGAGACGCCATTCTATCAGGCCGGCGCCGTACTTGGACGCCGCAGGACCCCTCTGGGGTGCCTTTTTGTGTCGTCTGGCCAGAGGCGTGCTCAGCGGTGGTCAGTCGCCTTCATCGAGTGGCAGGATCGCGGCCAGGTGGCGGTCCCCCCACGCATTGTCGATGCGACCCACCGGCGGCCAGTATTTGTGCTCGCGCAGCCAGGGCGCAGGCCAGGCGGCTTGCCGGCGCGAGTAGGGATGCGGCCAGTCGTCTGCGCTGACGTGCGCCGCGGTGTGGGGCGCGTTCTTGAGTGGATTGTCGTTCTCGTCCAGCTCGCCGCGTTCGATGGCGCGGATCTCCTCGCGGATGGCGATCAGAGCGTCGCAGAGCCGATCGAGTTCCTGTTTCGATTCGCTCTCGGTCGGTTCGATCATCAACGTGCCGGCCACCGGAAAGCTCATGGTCGGAGCGTGAAACCCGTAGTCCATCAGACGCTTGGCGATGTCTTCGACGAGCACGCCAGTCTCCTTCTCGAAGCCGCGGCAGTCGATGATGAACTCGTGGGCTACGAGATCGCCGGGGCCGGTGTAGAGCACGTCGTAGAATTCAGAGAGGCGCTTCGCCATGTAGTTGGCGTTGAGGATGGCGACCTGGCTCGCGCGCGTGAGGCCCGCCGCCCCCATCAGCGCGATATAGACCCAGCTGATCGGCAGGATGCCCGCGCTCCCATAGGCGGCTGCACTGACTGCACCCTCGCCCAGGACAGGATCGCCCGGCAGATATTCGCGCAGATGCTCGGCGGCGCAGATCGGTCCCATGCCGGGTCCGCCGCCGCCGTGGGGGATCGAGAACGTCTTGTGCAGATTGACGTGACAGATATCGGCGCCGATTTCACCGGGCGAAGTGAGTCCTACCTGTGCGTTGAGGTTGGCGCCATCCATATAGACCAGGCCACCGTGTTCGTGGACGATGTCGCAGACGTCGCGCACGGAGGCCTCGAAGACACCGTGCGTCGACGGGTACGTGATCATCAGGGCGCCCAGTCGGTCCGCGTGCTCGGCGCAGCGGGCGCGCAGATCGTCTGTGTCCACATTGCCCTTTGCGTCGCAGGCGACGGCTACGCAGTCGAAGCCCGCGATGACCGCACTCGCGGCGTTCGTGCCATGGGCCGAGGTTGGGATCAGGCATAGCGTGCGAAGCGTGTCGCCCCTGGCGCGGTGGTGCCGGCGAATTGCGAGCAGGCCGGCGAACTCCCCCTGGCTGCCCGCGTTGGGCTGGAGCGATACGGCGGGCAGTCCGCAGATCTCACCGAGCCAGGTTTCGAGCTGGTGGAAGAGCGCCTGGTAGCCCAGGCATTGATCGGCGGGCGCGAAGGGGTGCAGGCGCCCGAACCCGGGCCAGGTGATGGGCACCATGGCGCTGGTCGGATTCAGCTTCATCGTGCATGAGCCGAGCGGAATCATCGAAGTGTTGAGTGAGAGGTCCTTCGCCTCGAGACGATGCAGGTAGCGGAGCATCTCGGTCTCGGATTGGTAGAGGTGGAAGACCGGGTGGGCGAGGTAGCCGTCCGAGCGCTGAAGTACCTCGGGGATCGCGCCCGCGGTCGCGGCCTCTGGGATCAATGATTCGAAGTCGAAGCCGGGGCCCGCGTCGCCCGCGAAGGCTTCAAGCACCTCCATCACGTCGTCGCCGGTGGTGGTCTCGTCGAAGGCCACGCCCACGCTCTCATCTGCGATCTGACGGCCCGCCTCATCCTTCCGGTAGTAGGGCCGCAAATTGATGCCGCGCTCCCAGGCCCCTGCCAGTACCTCTGCAGCCCTGATTCCAGATGGGTGCACACGGACGGTGTCGAAGAACGCCGCGTCGCCGGTGTCATGACCCAGGCGACGAAGCCCGGCCACCAGGCACGCCGTCAGTCCATGGACGCGCTCGGCGATTCGCCGAAGGCCTTCCGGCCCGTGGTAGGCGGCGTACATTCCGGCCATGATGGCCAAGAGCACTTGCGCGGTGCAGATGTTGCTCGTCGCCTTGTCGCGCCGGATGTGCTGCTCGCGGGTCTGGATCGCGAGCCGGAAGGCGATATCGCCATGGCGGTCGACCGATACGCCTACGATGCGTCCGGGCAGCCTGCGCGCGTGCTTCTCGGCGGTGGAGAGATAGGCGGCATGCGGGCCGCCGAATCCAAGCGGAACGCCGAAGCGCTGCGTGGAGCCGATCGCGATGTCGGCACCAAGACTACCTGGACTCTCGATCAGCGTGAGCGCCAGCAGGTCTGCGGCCATCACCACCTGTGCGCCGGCTGCGTGGGCACGCTCGATCACGGCGCTCGGGTCGCGCAGCGCGCCATCCGTTGCGGGGTACTGGAGCAGGACACCGAAGAGGTCGAGCGCCTCGAAGTCGGTGTGGAGAGGGTCGCCGACGTGCAGCGTGATGCCCAGCGCGTCGGCCCGCGTGCGGACGACGTTGATGGTCTGCGGATGGCTGTCGGCGGCCACGAAGAAGCCCGAGTGCTTGGCACGGTCGATGGAGCGGCACATGCCGAGCGCCTCGGCGCCGGCACTGGCCTCGTCGAGCAAGGAGGCGTTGGCGAGCGGCAGCCCCGTCAGATCCGACACCATGTTCTGGTAGACGAGCAGTGCCTCGAGACGACCCTGCGAGATCTCCGACTGATAGGGGGTGTATTGGGTGTACCAGCCCGGGTTCTCCAGAATGTTGCGCTGGATCACGCCGGGCACGATCACATCCGAGTAGCCCATGCCGATGCACGAGCGGTGAACCTGGTTCTCTGTCGCCATTGTGGAGAGCTGCTCGAGCAGTTCAGCTTCGCCGAGGGCCCGCTCGGGCAGGCCGTCGAGGGTTAGCTTCTCGCGGCTGCGGATGCAGGCTGGCACGGCGGCGTCGGCCAGCTTCTCGAGGTTCGGATGGCCGAGCAGGTCGAGCATGGCCTGCACGTCCGTTTCGCGCGGGCCGATGTGTCGCTTCGCGAGAGTGTCGGACGGCTCGAGATGAGGGGGGCGTGCGGCGTTCATGGGGGCTCCGTGGTACGGCACATGGAGAGTGCGCCGCGACTCGTATGCGACGATGCCGGGGCGGCCGCGGCCGCCGGGGTTGTCGCGGTGGCTAGAGGTAGCATGGTTGGCTCGCGCCCGGCCGGCTTCACGGAGTCAGGACGGCGCTCTAGTGGCGCTGAGTAACGACACCAGCCGGGTGAGGTTCTCCTTGTGGCCGAGCACCAGCAGCCGGTCGCCGGGCTGGATCGGAAAGTCGGGCTCCGGATTGGTCGTGGACGCACCGTCGTGCTCCACAGCCAGAACGCTCGCACCGGTACGCGCGCGTACATCCAGACTCGCCAGTGTGGTGCCCGCGGCCAGGCGCGCCGGCGCGTCGATCCACTCGGTGCCCACCTCCTCGAGTAGCTCGACGAGCCAGGGATCCATCGGTAGGGCGGCAGGGCTGCGAATGGCGCCGTATCCCTCTTCGCGCAATGCCTCGGTGAAGCGTGCGATGGCGCCGGCCGGGATCTTGAAGAGGTCGAGGGCGCGTGCCACCACCTCGATGCTGCCCTCGAACTCCTCGGCGACCACCGAGCTGGCGCCCGCCGCCTCGAGCAGATCCACCTCGCCGACGAAGCGAGTGC
>JAFDDH010000255.1 GCA_019310975.1 Deltaproteobacteria bacterium
CAAACGCGCTCGACCGGCAATCCGATATCGAGCTCATCCGGCTTCACGTCGACGATGTTCGAGATGATTCGTACTCCGCCGGCGTCATCCAATGCGATGACTGCAATGACGTAGGGAAGCGCCTGGCCCGCTGCGATCGGCCGGTGCACGAGTGTGTAAGTATATACTTGACCTCGGCCCGAGACCTCCTTCCAATCCGAATCTGCGGAGCGGCACTCAGGACAGATTGGCGCCGGGGGAAGCCGTGTATGTTGGCAGGACGTACAGCGTTGAACGACCAGTCGATGCTCGGCGGCGGCTTGCCACCAGGGCAATGTGGTGGTGTCCGCCATCGGCGGCGGCATGTGGTCGGGAAAGAAGCGCTCGCTCATTTTCGCCCCAATAGGATTGCGCTCGAGGGGACGCAGGCCGCACTGGTGACCAAGCAGACCTCGGCGTTCTCGACCGGGCTGGTAGACTCGCCGCGTAGCGAGCGGACCCCCTCGACGACGTGGTTGAGTCCGTGAATGTAGGCTTCGGAGAGACTGCCACCGTGGGTGTTGGTGGGGAGGCTCCCGCCCTGCCAGGAGAGGGCACCGCTTTCGATGAAGGGGCCTCCCTCGCCTCGTTCGCAGAAGCCGTAGTCCTCGATCTGCATGAGGACGCAGCCCGTGAAGTGATCGTAGAGCTGGGCGACGTCGACGTCGCCGGGGCCAAGACCCGCTTTTGCCCAGAGCCGCCCCGCCATCTCCTCACAGCCGCCGGTCGCGTAGAGCTCATCGGCGATGTTTGCGTTGGTAAAGGGCCCGAATGCATATCCCTTGGGTGTCCCCTGCTCGCTCGCGAGGATCTCGATCGGTCGCTTTGCGAGGTCACGTGCACGCTCCTCCGTGGTCACGACGACCGCGCAGGCTCCGTCACTTTCAAGACAGCAATCAAAGAGGCGATGCGGATCCGCGATCATGGGTGAGGCCTGGTGATCTTCGAGCGTCATTGGGCGTCCGCCCATGACGGCGCGCGGATTGCGACTCGCGTGCTCCCGAAACGTCACCGCAAGCATGCCCAATTGCTGGCTCGTGGTTCCGTATAGATGCATATGACGGCGTGTCGGCAGGGCGTACGCGGCCGCGGCCATCAGGAGTCCATAGGGCATCGCGAAGCCCATCGAGGCCAGCAGCAACGAATTGGCCTGCTGCAGGCTGGGGGGCTCCGGGTCGACCGGAGCGTTCGCGTTCACGCCGCCGGTACCAAATCGGAAGAACTGGCCCTGGCAGAGCGAGCGGTAGACCACGACCACTTCGGCTTGGCCAGTCTCCACCGCCATCGAGGCATTGGAGACGGCCGCGCAGCCGCCTCCTCCACCTGGCATCCAGACCATATTGCCAAAGCGCAATGCCGGAAGTCCCAGCTCCGCGGCGAGGAAGATCGCCTCGTTGCGATCCTCGGCGAAGGAAGCCAAGCCGTCGACGTCATCGATCGTGAGGCCGGAGTCGGCCACGGCACGCTGGATCGCCTGGCACGCCAGTGCGTGCTCCGTCACATCGCCGATCTTGCCCCATCGGGTGTAGTGCGATTCTCCAACACCGACGATGTGAGTGAAGGAATCGATCGGATCATCCTGGGTGTTCCAGGTCGCGAGAGCGGAGCCGCCAGAGCGAGCGGTCCATGCTCGATGAGCGACTAGGCGAGTGGCAAGGAAACGACGACCGTGCCGGTTGCGTGATCTCCGAGCTCGTTGGCAGCTCGAACGGCCACCTCGATCACGCACTCGTCGCCGTCGCGGCTCGTCTGGGCCACCTGGCCGGAAAATCGTAGGGGTTGACCGGGGATGGCAGGGGCACCGAGGCGGATCGCGATGCGGCGGACCATTGACTCCGGTCCGGCCCAATCCGTGATGAAGCGCGACACATAGCCGTTGGTGGTGAGGATGTTCATGAACATGTCCGGAGCGCCCTGCGCGACCGCGAACTCACGGTCGTGGTGCGCGGGCATGAAGTCACGAGAAGCGATCGCTCCGGCGACGATCAGCGTCGAGGTGACGGGAAGATCGAAGGGCGGCAGCTCGTCGCCGACGGCGATCTCGCTGCTCCGCTTGGAACGGTTGCGTTCGCTCGTCATCGGGCAGCTCCAATCGTGGCCGGGTCGAATTTGAGGATGCGGAAGAGCTGCCGGCCGACGACCTCGTCCTGGCCGTCTGTGTAGGTGGTTATCCAGGTGACGAAATAGCCCTGTCCGAGCGCGGTGGTCTTGCGGTTCGAAATCGACTCCAGCTCGGTCGACGTCTTCAGCCGGTCTCCGGGTCTCAGGTAGCGCTCGAATTCGAGCTCGGAGTTCGTGGCTAGGGTACCCACATAGCCCGCCTCGTCGAGCACGCTGATCGGGTTGTCGGAGCCCATCTCGCCGGGAGCGCCGCCTCGTTCGGCAATGCCCTCGATCTGGGGGCGGGGCATCGTCCACGCCTGGAGCATCGCCGGAGGCGCGACGATCCCGCCGAAGCGGGTGGTCGCGGCCAGCTCCTCGTCGAGATAGACCGGATTGCGGTCGTCCAGGGCGTCGACCCAATGCCGGATCATCGGCAAGTTGACCTCATCGGGCGCCTCCGCTGAGGGGCCCAGCGGCTTTCCGACGTACTCTTCGAGTCGCGCCCTCAGTGTATCCAATTCGTCGTCTGCCATTGAGATCCTCTAGTCCACACAATCCTTCGATTCGGGCGTGTATCGTACCTTCATTTCGCTGCACGTGCGGACCAGAGGCGAAGGCTGGATGATCGGTCCGCCTTCACTGAACTCCATATCGGGAAGCCGGCGGAGCAGCTCCTCGAACGCGACACGCAGCTCCATGCGCGCCAGATTGGCGCCCAGACAGAAGTGGTTGCCGATTCCGAATGCCACGTGGTTCGGATTGCGATCGATCTTGAAGGTATCGGGGTCCTCGAACTGCGCGGGGTCGCGATTCGCCGAGGGATAGATCATCAGCACAGAGTCGCCCTTCTTGATCTTCTTCCCATGCAGCTCGGTGTCCCGGGTTGCGGTCCGACTGAAGGAGTGGATCGGCGAGGCCAGTCGCAGGACCTCCTCCACTGCGACGGGAATCAGCGACGGATTCTGTCGCAGCATCTCGCGCTCTTCGGGGTGATTGATGAAGATTTCCATGCCGGCCGACATGCCATTGCGCGTGGTTTCGTTGCCGGCCACGAGCAGTACCACCATCAGCTTGATGAGCTCATCCTGGCCCAGCGCCCGGGATTCTTCACTGCGCATCTCGTTGTGCATCTGCTTGTCATCGAATTCGACCAGGATACCGGCGTCCTTGGCCCCGACGAGAATACTCACCAGATCGTCCTGTGGGTTGGCACGGCGGTCCTCGATGATCTTCGTGCAGTACTGGGTGTACTCACCGAACGCGGCCGCAGCCTTGGCGACGATCTCGGGATTATCGAAGTTGCCGTCGCCGGCGATCATATGATCCGACCATCGATGGAAGCGATCGTGGTCCTTCTTGTGGATTCCGATCATTTCCGCGATCAGCAGCAAGGGCAGGGGGACGGCGATGGACTCGACGAAATCACATTCGCCCTTTTCCGCGACGGAGTCGATCGCCTCCTTGACGATGATGCGAAACGCCACCTCGAGCTTCTTGACCATGCGCGGAGTGAAGCCGCGGTTGATCAGCCGGCGCACCTGGCCGTGTCGTGGCTCGTCCTCATCGATCAGTCCGAGCTTGACTGGATTATTCGGTCGAACACCAAGGCCGGAGCAGAAAATTTCGTTGTTCTTCGAGATATGACACAGATCCGCGAATGGGATGGCGTCCCATAGGTTGGTCTTCTCGGACCAGAAGATCGGGTCATTTTCGCGCAGCCACACCAGGCGATCGCGCATCTCGGGTCCCCAGCTGCTCGAGTGGTTGAAATCTACGTCGATGTCCATGACATGCCTTCCTTGTTGATCCGTGCTCGAGCTCCGCTAGCGCCAGTCTTTTGACAGGGTTCACGATCGGTGTCAAGCACTACCTCCGCAAGCCCCGAGAATCGAGAGCGTTCACTCCACCCGAAGCGACTCCATCGGATCGATCCGCGTCGCGCGCATTGCTGGCACATCAAAGCTCGTCCTTCCGGCCAGGGCTCAGCCGAGGATCGACTTCACCTCTTCATCGGAGAGCCCGACCTCTCGCAGGATCTCTGCCCCATCTGCCCCGAGGGCCGGCGCGGGACGCTCGCCCTTCATCTCGAAGGCCGAGAGCGAAAGCGGGGGAGATATCGTCTCGTATGTCGCCGCCGTGGGGTGCTCGACCGTCTGAAAGACACCGGCGGCTCGGGCCTGCCGGTCGCGAATCGCCTCGCCAAGGGTATTCGTCGGCGCCCAGATCACACCGTGGCGATCGAGGATCGAGCGCCATCCCTCCAGCGTACGGCTCGCAAATGTCTGCTCCAGGACCTCCACCAAGGTGGTCGTGTTGTGGTAGCGCGCGACCGCACCGTCGAAGCGTTCGTCCTTTGCGAGATCCATGCGATCGATGGCCTCACAGAAACGCAGCCAGTAGCGGTCGGACTCGATCATGACCAGAAAGATCCAGCGTTCATCCTTGACTCGATAATGGTTCCAGAGTGGATTGCGAGGCGCTCTCCGATCGTGTCGCGGCGGGGCTTCGCCGGCGGCCAGTGCAATCGCCGCATCGTTGCCCTGGATGTAAAAGCCGATGTGCATGAGTGAAACGCTGACTTCCTGCCCCTCGCCGCTGGTGTCGCGCATGCGCAGCGCAGCCAGGATGCCACTCACCATGCTGAGGGCTGCGGCATGGTCGCCGATGCCGGGGCGCTGAAAGGTCGGCGCTGTGTTCGGATCGCGCATCTGATCCATGAAGCCGGATCGCGCCCAATAGGCGGTGTAATCGAAGGCCGGCGTCGTCGCATCCGGTCCCTTGTGCCCATAGCCGCTGATGCTGGCAAAGATGAGAGCGGGCTTTCGCGAGCGAAGCGTGGCTGCATCGAGCTGATATTTCTCTAGGCGATGCGGCAGCATATTCGTGAGTAGGATATCGCTCTGATCGATGACCTGGCGAAGCGCATCGAGGGCGCCTGGCATCAGCAGGTCCATGGCAAGGGATCGTTTGCCGCGGTTGTCCATCTGGAAGTGCGGCGCCTCGGAGAACTCACTGTCGAGCCCGGCGAGCCGCGGCAGCGCATACCGGTAGATCTCTCCCTGGGGTACCTCGACCTTGACGACCTCCGCGCCCATGTCTGCAAGCAATGCCCCAGCCGCCGGGGCTGCCACATAGCTCGCCAGCTCGACGACTTTGATGCCTTCCAGGGGGGCGCCCATTGTTCTCGTCCTCCACGGTCTTCTGTGACACAGAAGAATACTGCGCCTGTCAGATGATCGCGCCCTGGCAGTGCCCGGGGCGCCACTGCTGCCTGCTAGTGTCGAGGCATGCCTGATTCCACACCGGCTTGGCGCCGAATCGACGCATCCCTCGATCAGCCGGCCGACCAGAAGCTGCAGCGCGACGGCAACGCCGAAGCCAAGCGCCTGCGCGATGCCGCTGGCCTGGCGGCGGTGCACGTCGACCGCCGCTGGTTCGAGCATCGGGACGAGAAGGAGGCGCGCCGGGGCATCGAGATGGCTGATGGCTGATGGCTGACGTCTGATGCATTATTCAGGATGGCCTGCCGCGACTGGCCAGGAGGGTTCTGATGGAGCTGGATTTCACGACGGAGCAGCGGAAGTTCCGCGACGAGCTGCGCGGGTACTTCGCCAACATGATGACCGACGCGCTCACCGTCGAGCTCTCCTCGGGCGGGGAGGGCGGTGGCCCAGAGTTTCGCAAGGCGATGATGCAGATGGGCCAGGACGGGCTGCTCGGCCTCAGCTGGCCCAAGGAGTACGGCGGCCAGGAGCGCTCTCCGGTCGAGCAGTTCATCTTTGCCGACGAGGTCCAGTCCGTCGGCTTCCCTCTGCCCTTCCTGACCCTCAGCACGGTCGGGCCGATCCTGCGCGAGTACGGAAGCCAGGAACAGAGGCGATATTTCTGCCCCAAGATCCTGGCCGGCGAGATCTTCTTCTCCATCGGCTACTCCGAGCCGGGTGCTGGCACCGACCTCGCCTCCTTGCAGACGAGCGCCGTGCTCGACGGCGATGAGTGGGTGATCAACGGACAAAAGATGTGGACAAGCTTGGCTCAGTACGCCGACTACATCTGGCTTGCCGCCCGCACGGATCCAAAGGCCAAGAAGCATCGCGGTCTCTCGATGTTCCTCGTGCCGACGACTTCGAAGGGCTATTCGAGGCAGGTGATTCGCACGGTTGGCGGCGTCTCCACGAATGCGACTTTCTACGACGATGTCCGCGTCCCCGCCGAGAACCTGATCGGTGGCGAGAACAACGGCTGGCGCCTGATCACCGGGCAGCTCAACCACGAGCGGATCTCGCTCATGACCGTCGGGAGGATGCGGCGCAACCTCGAGGCGGTCATAGAGTGGGCGAGGGAGACCAAGGTCGATGGCCAGCGGGTCATCGACAAGGGCTGGGTGCAGCAGAACCTCGCCCGGATCTACGCCAAGATGGAGGTGCTTCGTCTGATGAATTGGAAGCAGGCCTGGGCCGCCTCGAAGGGCCAGCCACAGATGGCGGATTCCTCGGCGATCAAGGTCTATGGCAGTGAGCTGTGCATGGAAGCCTATCGTGCGCTGATGGAGGTGACGAGCGCCCCGGGCCTGATCGCCAAGGACAGTCCGGGTGCAGTGCTGCAGGGGAGGATCGAGTCTTCGTATCGCAACGGATTGATCCTCACCTTCGGCGGAGGAACGAACGAGATCCAGCGGGACATCATTGCCATGGCCGGCATGGGTATGCCCAACTACAAAGATTGATCGATCAAGGCCGAGCTACGAGGACTGAGCCATGGACTTCAGCATTCAAGAAGAAGAGCAGGCAGTGGCGGAGTTGGCGCGCAAGATCCTCGAGGATCAGGCGACCAACGAACGGAAGAAGGAGCTCGAGGCGAGCGAGG
>JAFDDH010000256.1 GCA_019310975.1 Deltaproteobacteria bacterium
CGGTGGCCTTTGCGATCGAGAGTTTCGAGAACGGAATCATCACCGAAGAGGATACGGATGGCCTGCAGCTGCGCTGGGGAGATGCGCAAGCGGTGATCAAGCTGGTCGAGATGATGATCGACCGAAAGGGCATCGGGGACGCGCTCGCCGATGGCGTAAAGGTCGCGGCCGAGAGGATCGGTCGGGGCTCCGAGCAGTTTGCGGTTCACGTCGGTGGACAGGAGCCCGGCATGCACGATCCGAAGCTCGACCCGATGCTCGGCGTTCACTACAGCGCAGATCCGGCGCCCGGCCGACATACCATCGGGGCCAGCCTGTACTACAACATGATGCGGCTATGGCAGGAGGTCTCCTGGGCGCCCGAGGTGACGAAGTATCCCAAGTCCGAGGAGTACATCCCCTCTGACAACGAAGCGCTGAAGAGTGTGGCGAGCTCCTGCTACAAGCAGCTCAATGATGGAGCCGGTGGCTGTTTCTTTGCACTGATAGCGGGGCTCGACCATTGGAACCTCTTCAGGATGCTCAACGATGCCACCGGGTGGGATCTCTCGGCCGATGAGTACATGACGATTGGCCGCAGGATCCAGACCCTGCGGCAGATGTTCAGCATCAAGCACGGCGTTCAGCCGAAAGATGCCATCATGACGGGCCGGGTGGTGGGGGAGCCGCCGCTCAGGACCGGAAACCTCAAGGGCATCACGTTGCCCATCGAGGAGATGGTCTCGTTGCATTGGAAGCACTTCGGTTGGAACGAGAAGACGGGCGTCCCCGAGCAGGAGGCAGCTGCCGAACTCGCAGAGCGGGATCTGATCCACTAGCCATCAGCAGCAATCCCCGGTTCGGTCACATACGTGGCCAGGTACGCCGAGCGACTCGAGCCGGTCAGCGTTCGTTGCCGATGAAGCCCAGGACTCGCTTCCGGAAGAGCTCAGCGAAGACCTCGGCCTCGACATCGAGGGCGACCTTCGCATTGGTCTCCGGATGATCGAAGATCACTCGCTGAAAGGGTTTGTGGTGGGAGATGCTCATGCCCTGGGCCGGGCCGTGGCCGATCTCGATCTCGACGAAGGACTCTTCGAGGGTCACGAGGCTCGAATCGATCGCCACAGCCATCGCGAGATCGTCATAGAGATGTAGCGATCCAGAACCGACTCCTCCCGACATGATCTCGAACCAGGGCGCTGTGGCTTCGACCACGAAGCGTCCGAGCTCGGTCCCGCCTCTAGCGCAATCCTGAACCTCTTCTGGGTAGAGATGAGTCTGGTGACAGACATCGAGCCCGATCATGGTGAGATCAGCACCCGATCGAAACACGATGTCTGCCGCATCCGGGTCCTGCCAGTAGTTGAATTCCGCTGCGGGGGAGATATTTCCCGCACACTCCGCCGTTCCTCCCATCATGATGATGCCCGAGAGGGAGCGGGCGAAGTCCGGCGATCGCTGCATCGCCGTCGCCACATTGGTGAGCGGACCGATCGTCACCAGAGTGATCTCGCCGGGGCTTGCGAGCACTGTCTCGATCAGGAAGGACACAGCATCTGCATCCTCGCCAATCGGCTCCACCATGTCGGTGATCTGTTTGGAACGATCACGACGCTCGAGCCAGGCGATCTGGGTCGTGCGCTTCGCGTTCATCGGCCTCAAGCAGCCTCGCCGGAGCGGCACGTCTTCGCGGTCGAGGAGCTTCAGGAGATGACGAGCGTTCGCGTAGCCCTTCTCGGCCGGGACATTGCCCTGCACCACTGTGATGCCATCGACCGTGACCTCGGGTGAATTCAGGGCCAGCATGATGGCAAAGCAGTCCTCTGGATCGCCGCCGAGTGTCCCCATCGCGGGGTCTGTATCGATGATGATGCGCATGAGACCGAGCTTACGCCGCCTTTCTCGGTCTCGGCCAGTGGGCGCCGAAGCGACATTCTCCGCCCGCCGCTGGCCCACGATCGCTTCTTTTGCACGGCCTGCTGGTCGGCCTGCTGACGTACGACGACCAGTCAGCACCCCCGGACCTCACGTGCCCGGGGGTGCTGATTGCATCGTAGTGGAGTACGTGCGCGCGTTCAGACGTTCGAGAGATCCTCTCGCAGAACCGAGAGCTCGCTCGTCGCCTCCTGAATGCATGTGACGCCCTCTGTCCAGGCCTTATCGCCTTCCGAGGCGCCGAGGGCCTCCGCGAGCAGCTCCGGCACCGAGCCCTGTCGGTCCAGCTGAGCCGGGTCGGTGACACCCTGGGCGATCACGTAGGTGCCGAGGTCACCGATGGAGGGCTGCATCACGATGTAGCGACGCTGGTCGTCCACCTTGCCCGCGGCCGCCGTGACCTGGCGGATCAGCTCTTCACAGCCCCGACTGCCGCTGGGGGTCGGCCGCAGCCTCGTGATGACGGCGAGCGGTGCTGGGGCGTCGAGCAGGGTGCCCTGGGTCCCGAGGTCCTCTCGCACGTTGAGGACCTGGTAGCTCGTGCCCGAGGTGGCCTCGCCGAGCGCCTCCACGAGAGCGTTTCCGTCGCCCTCTCCATACAGCCGGCGAATCATGACATCGGGGTCTTCCTGGCTCGCCAGCGCCGCGAACCCATCGACGCGGGACACGAAGCTGACGATGCGACCCGCGGTACCGGTCCCGATGCGGGTGGTCCATTTCAGGGCATCCGCGTCCTCGCGGGCTCGCTCGGCAATGTAACGGACGAGCCTCTCGTGCTGCGCGGCCGACTGACCGGGGACGTTCTGTCGCATGACGCTGATCAAAGGCATGCTTGCCTCCTGACTCCTGTTGGGGGGAAAAGGGGTGTGCTGGCCGGGAGCGAGTCCATCGATGGTCAGCGTCCAGGAGGAGGCGGAGCGACGTGCCGAGCTTGCTGGAAGTGCAGCAACAACTCCCACATCCCTTATACACCCGACACATGTGGAAGTACATTCCCTAGAAGCCGGTGTCCCATCGCATTCTCGGCATCGGGGGGAGGCAACCCCGCTCGAGTTGGAGAATCTCCAGGCATCGGTCTCAACAGGAACGCAGCTCGGACATCCCATCTCGAAGCAGCGTCGACGTCCCGAAACAAGGGCCGTATGGGGGCCGCCCGGGCCGTCCTGAACGCCTCTTCGGTGCCGTCCCCTGCCGCCTCGCAGCTGCAACTCACCGCTTCTGCGCGGGCTGGGATCCTTCTGCGGAGCTGAGCGGGAGCAGCCGAAGGCTGAGGATCGTTCGCGGCGCGGCTTTGCTGCGCCACCGAGCCGTGCCGGGCGCGCCACTGGAATCGCCTACCGGCGGCGATCGCCCTTCTCGTTGGTGCCGTGCTTCCAAGCCACGGCCACGAGCTCAGTCGGTCGTAGGCAGCTTGGTGAAGTCCGGTGCTCGCCGCTCCTCGAAGGCGGCCAGCGCCTCGCGATTGGCGGGGCCACCTGCCAGCCGGGCGAAGCGCCGATCTTCTCGTGCGCGGGCAGTGCGCACGGCGTCGAGGCGGGCGTCGAGCAGCAATGTCTTGGTCGTCACGAGCGAATCAATCGGCATCTGCGCGATCTCGCGAGCGGTCGAGAGTGCTTCGTCGAGTAGTTTTTCGGGCTCGCAGAGCCGCCACGCCAGCCCGACCTCGACCGCCTGCTCGGCCTCCAGCCAGCTGGCCGTGTAGAGCAGGTGGGCCGCGCTCTGCCAGCCGATACGCTGGGGCAGCAGCAGGCTGCTGCCGGCCTCCGCCGTCACTCCCAGGCTCACGAAGGGGGCCCGCAGGCGTGCGCCGCGGGCGATCAAGACGAGATCGCAGTGAGGCAGCAGAGTGAGGCCGATCCCGACCCCGATGCCATTGACCGCTGCGATCAGCGGCTTGGGAAACGACTCGACGCGTTCGATGAAGGGAATGAAGCCGTGCCGCTCGCCATCCGGGTACTTCGGCGGGTGCGCCATCTCCCCCAGGTCCTGGCCGGCGCTGAAGGCGCGGCCCGCGCCGGTGATGACGACCGTGGCAATGCCCGGATCGTTGGCGGCCGAGTCGAGAGCGCGGCAAAGAGCGTCGTAGAGCTCGTCGTTGAAGGCGTTGAGGGCATCGGGCCGGTCGAGGGTCAGCAATCGCACCCGAGCGCTTTCCTCGCTTCGCAGCACCTCTCCGCTCGATTCACTCATGCACTCATACCACTCACGCCACTCATACCACTCATACCGCCTCCCGCGCCTGGATCACTCTCGATGGATCCTGGCTAGACTACACGCTCGGGATGTCCCGACCAGGTCCAGGCAAAGCCAGGGCGCGAGAGCCCGAGCATCATGCCGCCGAGGCTGGCGGGATGAAGGAAGAGCGTGTCAGCGCCATCCCCCTCCTGCCTCGTGTCCGCCGCCGGGACCGCCGTGTAGCCGCCGCCAGCATGCTTGGCCCGCTCTTCGACTGAGGCGAGCTCCGCGCACTCAGCGAACGCCATGTAGAGACTCTCGCCTGTGCGCGCGAAGTAGCGGCCCATGGTGTTCTCGGCCACGTGCGGCGTGATGATTTCGAAGCGATCCAGGCGATCGGGATGGAAGAGGGTGAGCGTGCCTTCGTAACCATAATGTGCCGATTCGATCGGTACGAAGGCACTCGGGTCGAGTCCGAAGAGTTCGGCGCACTGGCTCACCGCCAGCTTGGCGTCGGCCACGAGATTCGTCACCTCGTAGAGGCCATCGATGGCACCGACGTGCTCGGCCGGGCGGCCCTCATCGGGGCTGATCACGAGGCGCAGTCCGTGTCCGCCGGTATGGCGTGCATCCAGGTGGAGCTGCCCCGACTCCTCGAGCGGCTCGATCCCGCGCTCTCGCAGCCGGGCCACCAGACCGGTCCAATCCGCCGTGGCCGCGCCAGCGGCGAAGACGTGGGCACCGCGCCGATTCACGGCGTCCGCCACGGCACCGCTGCCACTTGGCTCGAGCAGCTCGATCCAGCCATCGCCCAGGCGATAGCGACTCCGGCTCGCGCCGAGTCCCCGGATCTCGTCGTCGCCCGCGTGCTCCGCCCCCAGCAGCTGGATCCAGCCCTGTTCCGCCGACGCCCGGTCGGGCACGGCCATCTGCACGCGATCAATGCGGGTCAGCATGAGTCTCTTCCTCCCGTATGGGTCATAGACATCTGTCCGGTGAGGCTGTCCAGTGTTCCCGATCGCTGAAGCCCAGTCACCCATCGCTGAAGCGCGCCACGACGTGGCTGGTGCCGCCATCGACCCGCCCATCCACCCCGCTGGCGGGATGGATCACGCCGCGGTCCACTCTGGAGCCCGAATCCAGCGCCGAATAGGGCCGTGGAGGCTACTTCCGCCACCAGCGGCGTGCGCGTGCCATCAGGCCGGACTTCTCCTCGCTGCGGCGCCGCTCGAGTCGCCGCAGCTCCTCGATCAGCGGCTCGCACTCCGGGTGTTTGTGGACGGCGCTCAGCAGGACCTTGCGGGCGTTCCGCTTCTCACCGGCCGCGATGAAGACACGGGCCAGATAGAGCAGCGGCTTCCACTGCTCCGCGGCGAGCTTGACGCCCTTGGCGATGTGCTCGAGCGCCTCGCGTCGCACCAGGTCGCTGCCCGGGTTCTGC
>JAFDDH010000257.1 GCA_019310975.1 Deltaproteobacteria bacterium
TATCGAACACGCTCAGGACCGCCCGCGCGAGGGACAGGTCCTCTCCATCCAACGGACTGGCCGGGCATGGCTGCACTTCGAGCTCGCCGATTCGACGATCCAACGCCGTCAGAAATGCATCGTCTTCGACCAGCTGATCAGACGCGGCGACCAGCAAGCACGGCTTCCTGTCCACCGCGAGCTGATGCTCATTCACTCTCTTGAAGAGTCGCATTCCAACATCCGCCAGCACACCAGCATCCAACGAGGGCGTACGCCCTACCCTTCCAGCCTGCACCCCGCCCCCGTTTCGCTTCGGCGCGGGCGGGAGTGGATGGGCCAATCATCGCATATTCATGGGAGGATCTGTTGTCGGTCGTCGCGGTCCTTCGAAATTTCAGACAGAGTGCAGATTCGCCCAGAGAGGCAGGCGAAGGTTCACGAAACGGACCTGCTTGCTCTCGGCCACCGAGAAGCCGCTACGCGAGCCTTCCCGCCGACCTCAGTTCCGTCCACCACGGATCGACTCGCTCGTGACAGAGTGGCTCGCGTGGTCTGTTCCCTGCTGGCACACGCGCGAGATCAAGTAGGTAGAAGCACGAGACGACCGCAACCATGGCGACTCCTCGATAGAGCTGGATGGTGTCAGGGGATCTAAGAGTACTCCGCGATCAGCTCACACGGGCGAAGCCGCATATCAGGCGCCCGTGTGGCGGACGCGGACAGGGAGATCCATTGACTTCTCCGCTGCTTCGTCGGCTGCGTGCTCAGCTGCGTACGCGCCGTAGCGCCATGCGAAGGGGTACGCTGTGGCACCGTGCAGTAGAGCGCTCAGCAGGACAGTCAGCACCACGACGCCTTCCAGCAACCGACCGTCCGCGAGCTGCCCCTCCTCCACAACCACCAACGCAAACAGTATGGACGCCAGGCCGCGCGGACCAAACCAGCCGAGGAAGGCCACGCTCGGAATGCGCAGACCAGTGCCCAGTAGAGAAAGGGCGACGGGCAGCATGCGGATGAGCGTAAGACTGAGCAGGGCATAGCCGAATGTGGCGAGCGAGAAGTGCGCGATGGCATCGGGGACCATCACCGCACCGAAGATCAGGAATACGAGCAGTGTCAGTAGCTGCCCCTCGGTTTCGCCAAACTCGTAGAGCGTCTCGCACACGTTGCGCCCCACGTTGCCCAGGGTGAAGCCCGCGACGAAGGCGGCGATGAAGCCGTTGCCGCCTACGAGTTCTGCGCCGGCGAAGGCAAGAAAGGCCAGGCCCAGGGAGGAGAGGCGCTCGAAGGGAGTGTTGATCCAGCCGGTGGCGACGCCGCGTTCGAGCCAGCGCCCACCGGCCCAGCCCACGGCGACACCCACCGCCGGGCCGAGGGTCACGGCGAGGGTGGCGAAGCGCAGCCAATGCGCTGCGTCGATCTCGCCCTCAGTGGCGCCAGCCATGGCGGCCAGGACGAGCACGACCGGCAGTGCAATACCATCGTTGAGCCCGCTCTCCACGTTGAGGGTCTGGCGGATACGCACGGGCACCAGCGGGTTGCTCACCACCGCCTGGCCCAGCGCGGCGTCAGTGGGCGCCAGAATCGCCGCCACCAGCGCCGCCTCCAGCCAACCGAAGCCCGGCAGGAGGGCGACGCCGACCACGGTGCCGAGCAGGATCGTGAGCGGCAATCCGATCCCGAGCATACGGATCGGCAGGCTCTCCTCGCGCCGGAGACGGGAGAGGTCGATGCGCGAGGCGTCGGTGAAGAGCACCACCACCAGGGTGAGCTCCGCCAACGCGTGCACCACCGAGTCGGTCACATCCAGCTCGAGCAGGCCAAGACCGTGCTGACTCACGAGGCAGCCAGCTGCGATGAAGAACATCGGAGGGGTGAGGGGGGAGCGCTCGGCCCGGCGCGAGATCGCTCCGAACAACAGGATCACCAGCGCGACCCCGAAGAGCGCCTCAGCCTGCATTCATCGCATCCTCAAATCAGTTCGGGATCTGCGACGATTTCCACCAGACTCGGGCCCGGATGGGCGATCGCCTCGGAGAATGCCGCGCCCAGCTCGCCCGGCTTCTCAACGAGCAGGCCCTTGGCACCGCAGAGCTCGGCGTAGTCGGCGAAGCGCGGATTGTGGAGGTCGGTCTCCCATACCTCCCAGTCCCCAGCACGTTGCTCCTTGCTGATCTTGCCCAGCTGGTCATTGCGCAAGAGCACGTGAGTGATGTTCATGTCGTACTTGACCGCGGTGAGAAGCTCGCCCATGTACTGGCCGAAGCCACCGTCACCGGAGATGGAGATCACCTTGCGGCCATGGAATCGCGGATCGTCCTCCTGGGTCGCCACCCACGCGCCCAGGGCCGCCGGCAGCGAGAAACCAATCGATCCCAGGTAGCCCGACATCAGTACCGCCTGCTGCTCGCACTCGAAATAGCGGCCGAACGAGTAGGTGTTGTTGCCCACGTCCACGGGCAGAATTGCATCGTCGGGCGCATGCTCGGTGAGCGCGGCGAAGATGGACGCCGAGTTGACGCCACGGCCGCGGTCGTCCGTGCTTCGCCTTTCCTTTTCTGCGCGCCAGATCCTCCAGCGATCGGCGATTTCCTGACGCTGGTCGGTCGCGTTCGATACGCCGGCCAGGCGCTCGCGTAGGATCGCGACGGTGGCGGCGATCTCGCCCCAGACCGGGACATCTACTTTATGAAACTTTCCGAGCGCCATCGCATCGAAGTCCACCTGGATGGTGGGCTTCTTGGGCGTAATGCCAGTGTGGTTGCTGAAGCTTGCGCCCAACACGAGAAGTGCGTCCGACTCGTTCATGAACCAGGATGCGATCGGGGTCCCGCTGCGGCCCAACACTCCGCAACCGAGCTCGTGACGGTCACCGACCAGCCCTTTGCCCTTGAAGGTCGTCACCACCGGACAGTGGAGGCTCTCTGCCAATTCGAGGATCGCAGGCATGTCGAAGCGAGCGCCGTGGCCCACGATGAAGACAGGCCGCTCCGCTTTCGAGAGCAGAGCGACTGCCGCGTCCAGCGCCTCGGCGGGGGGCGAGATCGCACGGGAAGCGAGTCGGCCCTCGGGCGTACCGGCCGAAGCGTCCTTTGCTGCGGGCAGTGTCTGCACCTCGTCCGGGAAGATCAGGTGAGAGACACCGCGGTTGAGGATCGCGCTCTTGCAGGCCAGGTTCGCCAGCTCTGCGTGCTTGCTGGTGTGCAGTACGGTCTGCGTCCACTGCGCCACTTTGCCGAAGGCCGCCGACAGATCCACTTCCTGGAAGGCACCCGGTCCGAGCACCTGAGTGTCGACCTGCCCGGTCAGGGCGATGACCGGCGCACGATCCACGTTTGCGTCCCACAAGCCAGTCAAGAGATTGGTGGCACCGGGCCCGGCGATGCTCAGGCAGGCAGCGGGGTAACCCGTGAGCTTTCCGTAGGCGGAGCACGCGAAGGCCGCAGCACCCTCATGGCGAACACCCACGTAGCGCAGACGTCCCGCGACCGACTCACGGCGAATCGCATCTGAGAGCCCCAGATTCGAGTGGCCGACAATTCCGAACACATTTCGAACGCCCCAATTGGTGAGGGTCTCGGCCATGATGTCGGTCACAGTGGTCACATGCGGGGCGTCCTCCTCCACTCCGACGTAGATGCCGTCGCCGCGGATCTCCACCGGGAACTGAGGCACGCAGTCGCCGTAGCCATCCGGCGGGCTGCCACTGGTCGGGTGGTAATCCCAGCCGTGCCATGGACAGCGCAGCATGCCGTTCTCGATCGAACCCTCGCCGAGTGGGCCGCCCTGGTGGGGGCAGTGGTTCGAGAGCGCTGCGTATTCGCCTTCGAAGTGCGTCATGCACACTGTGTGCACGCCGATCGCCGTCGGCTTCACACGGCCCTCGGGCAGCTCGTCCAAATCGAGGGCCTTGTACCAGACCTGCTGGGTATTCGTGGCCAAAGGAGGTCCTTTCGTGTTCAGTCCGCGAGGATGCGCTGGCAGACATCGACGGCCGCATCGAGGAAGGCGTGCAGTCGAGCACTCTGGCTCTCCGGTGAGCCCCCGACGAGCTCCGAGCCCGTGAAAATGGCCGAGGTGTACCCCTCCGTGTGCCAGTGCCCGCCGCTCACGAGCGACGGCAGCGCGTTCGGCTCGGGATAGGGCCACGGTGAGACGTACCAGTAGGGCTCGGCGTAGCTGTCGTCGCCGGGTGAGAGACCCAGCCCGATGCTCTTGGCCAGGCTGCCGTCGGGCTCCGTCGCCAACACCGCCAGCGAGCCCAGATCGAAGTGGTGCGGCCAGCAGCGTACGTCGGATGCGCCCGGCACCCGCTTCGCCAACTCGACCAGGGCGTGGTGGCCGTTGGCAAACCAACGCGCCAGCTCCGCAAAGGCCTGGTGGGACTTGCAGGAGAAAGCCTCGCCCCTCCCGGTCGGGTGATTCGGGATCTCATAGGCAGCGCGGGTGATACCCGCCGAGGGAAGCTCCGCACCGGCGCGAGCCGTGGCCTCAGCCAGCCACGCATAGCCGTCGTCGAGCTTCGTGCCATCGAGCGCGAATTCGTCGCTCACCGCGCCACTCTGGTTCACCAGCAGCAGCGAGAGATCGGCCACACGCAATCCCACCTGCGCGTCCGCACCAGGAAGGCAGTGGCCCATGAGTGCGCCGAGGGGCTCGACCCACCCGAGGTTGGGATGGCTGTCGTCGGGCGCCGGCTCGAGAAAGGTGACGCCAGCGGACGCCACCACCTGGGCCGCGTGGTGGAGCTGAAGCCGGGCGTCGACCAATTGCGTGGGCGCAACGGCGCCGAGGGTCCTCCAGCTCAAGGATTCACTCCGCCGTAGGCAATGCCGGTCAGATGATGCATCTCACGTTTCCAGGTCGTGAGGTCATCGATCGAAAATTGATTCAGGTGGCGGTGCCCACAGGCGCGGGCCATCACGCGCATGATCTCGGTCGCGCTCGTAAAGAAGCGCTCGAGGCGCTTGGCCGCCAGGTCCACGTCGAGGCGAGCGCGCAATTCGGGCCGCTGGGTGGCGATGCCGACCGGACAGTTGTTGGTGTGGCAGGCCCGCATGCCCAGGCAGCCGATGGCCTGGATGGCCGAGTTCGAGAGTGCGATGCCATCCGCGCCCAGTGCCATCGCCTTCACGAAGTCGGAGGGTACGCGCAGGCCGCCCGTAGCAATCAGCGTGACATCGCTCCGGCCGGTCTGGTCGAGATGACGCCGCGCTCGGGCGAGGGCCGGAATCGTGGGCACGCTGATGTTGTTGCGAAAGACCAGCGGCGCGGCGCCCGTGCCGCCCCCGCGGCCGTCCAGGATCACATAGTCCGCGCCCGCAGAGAGAGCCGCGTCGATGTCGCGCTCCACGTGCTGGGCCGAGAGCTTGAAGCCGATCGGGATGCCGCCGGTGAGCTCCCGCACCTCGTCGGCGAAGCGGCGGAAGTCGTCCACGTGCTCCCAGTCCGGGAATCGCGATGGTGAGATCGCGGGTGTGCCCTCCACCAGGCCGCGTACCTTTGCAATCTTCCCCTTCACCTTGTGGCCGG